>CAYFIW010000047.1:0-11038 GCA_964343265.1 uncultured Dehalococcoidia bacterium
CAACCAAGTCTCAGCAAACCTTGGTTTCTCTGTATGCTGCCTCTTCCGACTAATACTCCCACTCAAAGCATCGTTATTCACTTCCTTTGTGACAACACTAAGGCATCGACACGCAGGCGCCCGATTCTACCACTCTATCGAACATGTCGTCAACGAATAGCGGTACCCGAAAATTCCTTCAATTAATAACTGATTGAGAAGCCTTATATAGAGACTAATAATGGACAAAATACCTAACCAAAGCTCTGTCTTGATATTGTGACGCCGCTATCCCTGTGCTATCGTTTTGTGTTGAGTTGTTCGTAAGTTTGGGGGTACTTTTTTAATGCAAGATCACGACGTTTTAATTATTGGTGCAGGCCTAGCAGGTATGAGAGCTGCTCTTTCCGCTAAAGAAGCAGGAGCGGACGTTGCCGTCGTCTCAAAAGTACACCCTGTACGAAGTCACTCTAATGCTGCCCAAGGTGGCATAAATGCCGCACTTACAGACCGAGGAGACGATTGGAGAGACCACGCCTACGACACTATAAAAGGCAGTGACTTTTTAGGTGATCAGGACGCTATTGAAGTCATGTGCAGGGAAGCCGGATCTGAAGTGATCGCCATGGAACACATGGGAGCCATTTTCAACAGGGATGAGGAAGGTAGGCTAGGTACAAGAAGTTTCGGTGGACAACGCCAAGCAAGAACATTTTTTGTTGCGGACTTCACCGGTCAAGCACTTTTGCATGTTTTATACGAACAAATAGTAAAAGCGGGGGCATTTGTCTATGAAGAATGGTTCGTACTTTCCTTAATCGTCAGAGATGGGGTTTGCGGTGGCGTGGTAATGATGGACATAAGAACAGGAAAAATCGAGGTCGTTAGGGCCAAGGCAGTCATAATGGCCGCCGGAGGACTAGGCAGAGTATTTGAACCTAGTACCAATGCGATGATTTGCACTGGAGACGGTATGACCTTAGCCTATCAGGCTGGGGCCTCACTCATGGATATGGAAATGGTTCAATATCACCCAACTACGTTGAAAGGTAGTGGCGTTTTAATTAGTGAGGCTGCAAGAGGAGAAGGCGCGTATCTTCTAAACTCAGAAAACGACAGATTTATGTTGAAATATGCGCCTGAATTTAAAGAACTGGCTTCAAGAGACGTCGTGTCGAGGTGCGAGCAAACAGAAATAAATGAGGGAAGAGGAATAGATGGATGTGTTCTTTTAGATCTTAGACATCTTGGTGAAAAATACATTAGTGAAAGACTATCCCAGATCAGAGAATTGGCAATGGATTTCGCAAATGTTGATATGGTTAAAGAGCCAGTTCCCATAATGCCAGGTATGCACTATCAAATGGGCGGAGTGAAAGCAAATATAGATGGAGAGACCGACGTTCCGGGTCTGTATGCTGCCGGCGAAGTAGCCTGTGTTAGTGTTCATGGAGGTAATAGGTTAGGCGCAAATTCTCTTCTGGACACTTTGGTCTTCGGTAGGAGGTCCGGTATACATGCCGCAGAGTTAAGCAAAAGCAAAACACATTTAAATGTTGACGACTCGGCAGCAAACTCAGACAAAGACAACATACAAAGGTTGTTATCCAATGAAAAAAATGAATCCTTTGGACAAATTAGATTCGATATGGGAACAACCATGAAGGAACATTTCGGGGTGTTTCGGGAAAAAGATAGTATGTCCGAGGGCGTTAAAAAAATTGCAGCCATAAAAGAGCGTGCGAAATCAGTTTATGTGGCTGATAAAACCAAAACTTTCAACACAAATTTGCTATTCACTTTGGAATTAGATTTTATGACTGAGTGTGCAGCAGCTATTGCCGCAAGTGCCAGCGACAGAACAGAAAGTAGAGGAGCACACACAAGAACCGACATGCCTGACAGGGATGACGAAAATTGGCTAAAACATATAGTAGTTACGAATATAGAGGGCAAACCAAACTTATCGTATAAAGATGTAGTGATAACTGATTGGACTCCCACTGTTAGACAGTACTAGGCTTATAGGAATCGAACAATATGCAAGTTAAACTGAACGTTCGCAGATACGACCCAGAATCTACAAAGACCGTTGCACATTTTCAAGAATACCAAATGGAAATGGATGATTCCTCTACGATTTTGGATGCTCTCATTCAGATTAGGGAAGACATGGACGGAACTCTGAGCCTCCGGTGCTCCTGTAGAAGTGCAATTTGCGGATCATGCGCGATGAGAGTCAATGGCGAGGCAGGCCTTGCATGCAACACAAAAATAATAGACATGCTGCCTAAAGATGGATCCGCCATAACAGTGGAACCTGCCGGTAATTTACCTGTGATAAAAGATCTGGTCGTAGACTTCCAGCCATTTTGGAAAAATGTTAAGGCTGTGGAACCATGGTTACAGCCAGAAGGGGAAGAGCCTGAAACCGAATATTTGGCTCCCGACGATGATATGCTTCATCTAGCAGGAGTAGTCTCATGTATTCTTTGTGGGGCATGTGTCTCTGATTGTACGGTACTAGAGGTTGACGAAAACTTCCTAGGTCCCGCCGCGTTAGCGAAATCATACAGGTTTGTAGGAGATCCTAGAGATGATGCACAGGAAGAACGCCTGAGCAATCTCAATAAACCGGGGGGAGTATGGGATTGTACAAGATGTATGAAGTGCGTCGAAGTATGTCCAAAGGGAGTGGCTCCAATGGACAGAATAATGGCACTAAGAGAAAAAGTAATGGAAGCAGGGCATGAAAATACCAATGGGGCTAGACACGCAAACGCCTTTGTAGACTCGGTTAAACATTCCGGGTGGCTTGACGAATTAAAGCTCCCGATAAAAAGCTTTGGGATATTCAACATTAAAGCTATGATCGGGCTAATCCCATTGGCCATCCGTTCACAGAGGGCTGGAAAAGTCCCACCAATAATTCATAAGAAACTACCCGGTTCAGAAAACATTAAAAGGATCTTTGACAAAGTTGAGGGGAAAAAATGAAATACGCTTTTTATCCCGGATGTGTTTCTCGGGGTGCATGCCCTGAACTATACTCCGCCACAATAGAAGTCTGCCAAATACTTGGTTTAGAACTGGATGAAGATGCCTTGAAAGGAGCTTCATGTACAGGTGCGGGGGTTCTGCAAGAAAAAAACGAGCGATTGGGAGACACTTTAAACGCGCGTACCTTTGCGATGGTAGAAAATTCCGGCCTTCCCCTAATGACTATCTGCAGTACTTGTCAGGGTGTCATGGCACAAGCAAATCAGCGGCTCCTAAAAGATCCCGAATATCTTGCCTCAATCAATGAAGATCTCAGAGAGGAAGGTCTGGAATACAAAGGAACCGTCGAACCCAAGCACTTGTTGTGGATTATTGCAGAAGATTTAGGAATGGACGTTTTCGAGTCGAAGATTGTTCGTAAGTTAGATGGATTGAAGCTAGCACCATTTTATGGTTGTTACATAGTCAGACCATCAGAGGCCCTTGGTTTTGACGAAAACCCTGACAGAAAACAAGCCTTGGAATTAATCATTGAAGCGGTTGGGGGGGAAGTCGTAGATTTCCCAGGTAAAACTCTTTGCTGCGGATTCCCTATACTAACGATTAACCCCGAAAATTCAGTAAAAATGGTTGCAAATCACACCTCAGATGCCAAAGACCGAGGAGCCGATGCTATGGTGACCCCGTGTCCTCTGTGTCACCTGAATCTCGATGGGTATCAACCAAATGCATCATCCATAGCTAAGAGGGAAATTGACCTTCCTATAATTCATCTCCCACAACTTGTGGGGCTTGCACTGGGAATTGAGCCAGAAAAAATGCGCCTAAACAAGCATATTGTATCTACAAAAAAGTTGTTAACAGAATTGGCCGTTTCTCCGTAATAAATTTGGTTTATAGCAGCTACAAATAGGATTGTGTCTTTGGAGCTTTTACGGACATAAGTATGACTAATGCTATTGTCACGCAGATAGCGAGGCAAATTATAGCGGCGGTCTGTCCCAGCCCCAATGTAACTGATATAAACCCCCACGAAAATGGTCCGGCGATAGCTGCAAGTCTTCCAGCCATGTTAAATACTCCGAAAAATTCTCCTATCTGATTTCGCCCAGCAAGGGACAAAACAAAAGGACGTTCCGAAACATACAACCCTGCCAGGGCTGATCCACTGAAAGGGCCTACTAACCACCATAATTCTTTCTGAAGATCAAAAATTGGAATGGAAGCCGCTAAAGACAGAATGATAACCCACACAAAAACGTTGATTTTCATTACGAAAAGTGGACCCATACGATCAGTAACCCAGCCCCAAACCAAACCCATTGGAATACCTGTTACTATTCCCAACAAGAGGATCAACTGTACCTCTCTCTCTGATAGCTCGACCGTATTTACTCCGTACAAAACAGCAAAGAAAGATGCAGCATTTACCGCCCATAGATACCAAAATCTAGCAAAGAGAAAAAACATCCAATTTCTGTCTCTAAAAGAGTTAATCACAGCCAGCGACGTGAACTTTATAGAAACTAGTAACAGACTATAAATTGGAATAGAAAAAGGTTTAATAGTCCTATAATTTCCCACAATTAAAAGTGGCGTTGCCAGAACTAAAGAAGTAATAGCCATTACTCTGAAAAGAAAAACATGTCCCATGCTTTCAAGAAAAAGTACCCCTAAAAGCACCGCCAAAACACCACCCACATACCCAATACCAACGCCAATACCTCCTATATATCCAACGTTTTCCTTAGTAGTTATATCCGACAACATTCCATTATAGAAAATCCCAACAAGATGTAGGCAAGAGGCCGCTGCGCAGAAAATTATTATAGAAACCTCATATGTAAATGTCCCAATGGACATGATCATAAGAAACCCCAGCAAGGTGAGAATCAATATAAACGGCATTCTCCTTTTTATGGAATCTGAAAAAACTCCTAGAAATGGAGACAGGAAAAATACTAATATCATCGATACTGTCAACGTGTATCCAACTGTTGCGTCATTTCCACCCATAGGTCCAGTCACCCAAAGTGGAAAAACTAAGCCAACAACACCAGAAAAAAATAGTGTGCTGGACATATCGTAAATAATCCAGGAGCAAATACCTTTTTTATTTGGCTTTATTTCCCTATTCATATCCAAATAAATAACGTCTGGATAGTATGAAATACATAAAAATCATTAGAATTGATATACAACTCTTCACTGGTATCTCAATGCATCGATGGGGTGCATCAAAGAAGCTCTAAATGCCGGAAAAATACCGAAAAACAGTCCGATTGATATAGAAACTAATAAAGCTAAAACACCTACATCTAAACCGAAAGAAGTACTTAAAGTCGCGCTATTTGACATCGATATCCCTTCAAGCAATCTCGAAATCACATATCCAAAAACAATTCCCAATAACCCGCCCCCTATACTTAAGAAAACAGCCTCCGATATAAATTGAAGTAGAATATCTAGTTTTCTAGCTCCCAGCGCTTTTCTTACACCTATTTCTCTTGTCCTTTCAGTTACAGATACAAGCATGATATTCATTATGCCAATACCTCCGACTAGAAGTGATATACCAGCTACACTTCCAAGAAAAAACACGATGAAATTAGTTGCTTCCCTTGCAGCTTCTACGGCATCTTCCATATTGGTAACTCTAAAATCATCTTCTTCAACTGATTTATGTCTTTCCCTTAATATTTCCACCAGTTTTCCGATCGTTTCATCAACCATATCGTGATTTCTAGCCTGCACACTAATAAGTGAAACCGCCATTTCTCCATTTGCCGTCTTCTCACGATTAAGTCGATAATGAGCGGTAGTTATTGGAAGAAAAATACGGTTATCGACCGAATTAAAACTTTGTCCTCCGCTACTTTCTAAAACTCCTATGACAGTAAATCGCTTATTACCAATTTTGAGTTCCTGTCCTAAGGGATTAGAAATCCCAAAAAACTCATCCTTTATTGAAGATCCAATAGCAGCCACATTGTTAATCTGATCAACATGAACCTCTGAGATAAATTGCCCGGATTTCATCTCTATATTTCTCACCTTCCGATAGGAAGCGGTAACACCCACAATAGTTGCCGTCTGATTTTCCTGACCGTAGACGACCTTCGAGTTAGTAATTATTTCTGGAGCAATGCCATTAACAAATGAGTCCCCCAGTAATACTCCCATATGAATAGCATCTTCAGCGGACAAATTGTTGGGTCTATCACCTTCGTGAGACACAAAAATCAAGTTAGTACCAAGCGACTGCAGACTGCTAGTAATTGAATCCTGAACTCCTCTCCCAATAGACATAAGGGTCGTAACTGCGGTCACGCCTATAACAATACCTAATAGAGCCAACAGTGAACGCAACTTATTTACCTTGAGAGAAGATACAGATATTAATAAGACATCAATAATTCTCATGTAATTGTCGAAGTACGGATGTCAAGTCCACCTAATCTGCAGGCATTCAGCAAAAAACCATTATCTGAGAATTTCCTTGTGATTAGTCTTATCATTTTTTTCGAAGTTGCCTTAGTGACTTCATGTTAAATTCTTGACCATCTATTGGCTTATTTTCAACTATGATCTGGTCACCTTCTTTAAGGCCTTCTTTAATAGCCACCCAAAAATCATCACCATGTCCTACAGACACTCGCTTTTCAATGAAACCATCTCCCGATTTCAATAATACGAAAGACTTGTCACCCATACCATGAATAGCAGATATAGGAACTGAAATCACTGACGCCAATTCTCTAATGATTATGTCTCCTGTTCCCGACAAACCGTCCAGCAAGTGAAATGAATCAGGGTTATTCAATGAAATTTTTACTGGATAGGAGACTACTCCTTGCTGGCTAACTGGTGTAACTCCAATGTCTACTAATGTTCCTGTAAATGTCTCTGACCTTGAGGCATCTAATTTTATGACCACAGATAAATCTTCCCTAAGATCCAAAACATCTATTTCATCTACGTATCCCTCTAAAATAAAAGTTTCAGACTCAGCGATTTCTAACACGTCCTCATTTGAATTGACAGTATCACCTTCCATCTTTAATACAGTCAAAACTATTGATCCAAACGGAGACTTCAGCAAGGTAGCATTAGTTTTTCGTTCTAGCTGAGAAACCTTATGTGTTAGCTTATTAACTTCCGACTCTTGAACAGATAAGTCTATAGCCAAATTTTCTTCCAACAACAGTAGACTTTTTTCAGCATAAGCTAGTTCGTTTTCCTTCATGGTCACATCGGCTAAAGCAGCAGCAGTCTGCAATTCATCAGGGCCTTCCAACAAAGAGGTTAAGTTATCCTCGGCATTAGCAAGTTGATATTTCAAAACGTCCACTAATTGCTTTTGTAACTCAGTCTCAAAAAGTAATTTTTCATGAGCTTGATCAAGTAATCTTTTTGAGGAGTCCAGCGCAGATTTAGCCAATAAGACATTAGAATTTACATATGCAATTTCTGATTGCTTTGGGCCTTCTAGAAATTCTTCTAGCGCTGTCAACTGGCCTTGATAAGAGTCTCTTGCTTTTTTTACGTTTTCATCATGTAAATGGTGGTTTTTTTTTGCCAAAGTCTTCATTTTTTCCAATTCTAGTCGGGAAGAAGTCAAGGTATCCCAAGCATCATTAAGTTCCCTGTCTACACATAACTCTCCGTCTCTTAGAGATAAATCGTCACATGTCCCGTAAATCACCCCTGGATAAAATGCCAACCAAGTTAAAATAGATATATCACTCCAGGCATTTGGGCCATGATCCGGAGAAAAGTTTGCTATGAATTTCCTAACATCATTACTTCGTGCATTACGATCGAACACGTAATCTAAATCTATTCCCCAATTCTCGTATACAACTGCAGGTTCATAATCAAGTAGACCTACATCTTCAACCCCAAACCATCTACGCCAGTACAAGATGTAGTTTTCCTCGTTTTCCAGGTGTGTTATCTCAGCATCATCAACCTTTTCCTGCCACTCAGTTTCAGATAACTCAGCCTCAATTAAGGCAGCATACAGTGTCGTAGAAGCAGACTCTATGATCCTCTCTAGGTTCTCTATTCCAGCCACGTCTGGAGCTGACATTAAAGCGTCATGAGTTTCCACTACAGAATCTAAGTTACTAACTGCGATTGCATGATCATGTTCTAAATCAGCAAGAGTTTGAGGGTTTTCTGATTCAAGTTCAAGCAAAACCTCTTCCGCAGCAGATAAATCCTTCTGACGATTTAGAATTTCCATTGTTGCTTTCGAAATTTCTTCATCAGAAGGCGTTGTCAAGGAATCTAAATTACCTTTAGATTCCTTTAGATTTTCTTTTGCTAACCAAAGTTTTTTCTGTGCCTCAGCTATTCTGAGAGAAGACTCAACATTAATCATATGATCTAGTGAGTGAACTGCATCTTGCAGTAACTTTCGTGATTCAGCCAATTCATTATTCAAAGAGAGGCTTATCTGTTCATCTAATACAGCTAAGCTAGCTCCTTCACCGATGATTTGCCCTTCTTTAACAAAAATCGTATCTATTTCACCGCCAATAGGAAACGAAAGATTTTGAATCGTCGAATAACGTACATTTCCATTGATTGTTACCGTACTTGTTATATTCCGCTTTGAGACCGTATATAGATCGTCCTGTTGAAAACCGCTTTTGTCATTCTCACCGCGAATATTAAGTACGTAGACGATTATTAAAACAGCTAAGATTAGCGTCACAAGAACCGCACCTGACAAAAATACAACTTTCTTTATGTTCATAACTCAAATCTTGTACAAATACATATAATCAATTTCATTTAATAAAATATAAACTCTACCTATACCGGATAAATTTTTGAAATTCTAAACAGTTCTTATGAGTTCTCCGGCTTTGATTTACTCTGGTCGGGGCGACTGGACTCGAACCAGCGACCTCCACGTCCCGAACGTGGCGCGCTACCAACTGCGCTACGCCCCGATATATTTATAAAAAGCATTGGAAGTATATAAGATTGTTGGCGCTCGTGAATTTCTCAAACTCAAAGCTATTGATATACCCATTTTATAGATTTCGGTAACTTGTCAATTTTGACCGGATATTTTCTCTGTAGTAGCATTGTATAAGTGTATTAGTGAAAAAAAACACACAGTGTTTGCTGTCGATAAGTGAGGCAACGATTTCCACTAGGCTACCCAACCCCAGAATTTCGAGATCTACTTCATTAAAGTTGTTGATTGCTATAAGCCTAGTCGTGGCGTTTAGTCAAATTACCTTAGGCGGAATTGTACGAGCCTCAGAGTCAGGATTAGGTTGTCCAGACTGGCCTCTATGTCATGGAGAACTAATACCCCCATTTGAATTTCACACATTGGTTGAATATTCGCACAGGCTAATAGGAACCATTCTAGGTATCCTGGTTATCTTAACGCTCTGGATTGCAGCGCTGGACAGGAAATGTGACAGCGTTAGTTTTCGGCTCTCCTTAGGGTCATTATTCTTGGTAATTGCCGCAGGATTGCTTGGAGGACTCACAGTATTAACAGAATTAGCATGGTGGCTCCGATTAATACATTTAAGCATTGCCCAATTTCTCATTGCTAATCTCTTGATATTAGTCTGGATATCATTTCAAAAGAAAAGCGGCCAGGCCGAAGTTAGTATTACGTCAGATATGGGTTCATCTGGAAAACTAATCACGTCACTAATTCTCGTTTTCCTCTTGATGCTTTCTGGATCCTACATGATAGGAATTGGAGCAAGTTCCGCATGCTCAACATGGCCTTTATGCAGAGGGGAATTATTTCCCGATGGATTTGAATACGCGATACATATGCTACACCGCTATGTTGCAGCTATAGTAACGGTATACATTGGTATTATTGCTATACAATTCATACGAAAAAGGAAAGACAACACTCCTATACGAAAGGCCGCACACACAGCTTTGGGACTTATCACTTTACAAATTTTGCTTGGGGCCGTAATGATATGGACAGGATTCGATGCCCACTTAAAAGCAGTCCATTTAAGTGTCGCGACATTGGTTTGGATGGCAACTGTGCTCTTGGCCGTAGTTACTACGTTCATCTTTGCCGATAGAAGTACTTCGACAAATTCAATATGACTACATTACTTTCCGATTTAATAGCCTTAACTAAACCGAAGATTATAGTTCTCTTACTTATAACTGCGGTTGGTGGCTTATTTTTGGCCTCTGAAGGGCTACCTGATCTATGGATCACTCTAGCGGTGCTGACAGGAGGAGCACTCGGTGCAGGCGGTGCTAACACAATCAATCAATACCTAGAGCGCGACATAGATGACAAAATGTCTAGAACTGACGGAAGACCCTTGGTATCAGGGTCTATCGGCCCATTAACTGCATTAATATTTGGAATTGTTTTGAATTTGGTGGCTTTTGCAATATTGTGGCAATTTGCAAATATCATCAGCGCAATCCTTACTCTTGTAGCAACATTGTTTTACGTTTTCGTTTATACGATGTTACTGAAAAGAACAACTTCGCAAAATATTGTTATCGGAGGCGCTGCAGGCTCAATACCCCCAATGGTTGGTTGGGCTGCTGTAACAGGCAACATACTTGATCCCGCTCCCATAATGTTGTTTGTAAATATATTCGTCTGGACCCCTCCGCATTTTTGGGCATTATCCTTGATATTGAAAGAGGACTATGCAAGAGCTGGAGTTCCTATGCTGCCAGTAGTTAAAGGAGTAAAAAACACAAAAAAACAGATTTTCGTTTACACCTGGATTTTAATGGCAGTCGTTGTCATCACCACTTTGACTGTCGATAGTCTAGGAATAATTTACGGCCTTACAAACGTAATATTCGTCATAATCTTCTCGTGGATGTCATGGAAATTGATGCGTGAGACAAACATACGGCTCGCGTTGCCAATATATCTTTTTTCTCTTCTTTACCTAGCCTTAAGCTTCGGATCGATTATGATAGATGGAATGATAGAGTGGATGGACTTTGGATTAACTAATGTTTTACCTTGACTCAGCAAGGGGAAATTTGATAGATTTTTCCCTTGTGATTGAGTATAAAT
>CAYFIW010000048.1:0-6240 GCA_964343265.1 uncultured Dehalococcoidia bacterium
GGCTAGTCTGGTCCTAGTGTGCGCCGGTCGGCGCTGGATCTTACGAATTTAAAGATCGGCTAAGCCTGTAGTATATCTCGGTCGGGGTGTCTTCTGGACGGGGAGTTCGACCCTCCCCCGTCTCCACCAGATTTATAGGCCTTCTGTTTATTACAGAGGGTCTTTTCTTATTGCGTGAGGTAGTTTAAGAGCTCCATGAACCTTCAAATATTCTTTCAAAAGCCCAGCCCCATGGCGGACGCAGGAACCCTAAAGCTCTAACATCTTCAAGCCAAAATCCATAAGGAGTGTTCCTGGAATAAGCACCACCTCCGATGACTTTACTGATTCGCAACAGGATTGATTCTGCGAGTTGAGCAACGGCCTCTTTTGCCAGCAGTGAATTTCTAGCACCCGACTTATTTTTCTCTATTTCACTGAGCATTCCCTCATATGCCTGTTGTACTAACCAGGATTCGATTTCCACCCTGGCCCACTCAACTTCCTCGAAAGAACGCATTCGATTGTGTTTAGACTCTAATTGTTGCCGGGCTGTATCAACGGCGGTTTCGACAATTCCAGTAATAACGGCAACGAACAAAGCTCCTTGTGGTCTATTCATACCCGACAGGATTTTGCGTCGGTCGTCTCCTGGAAATGCGACTCTTGTGGCTGGGAAATTATCAAAACTCATTCCATGACTTTGTGTGGCAGTCATGCCGTGTCCATCCCACGGGGCAATGAGTTTCACCCCCGAAGACCCATCCCATAATGTTTCACGCATGTCCAGTATAAAGGTGTCCGGAGTATTTTCTCCTTCAGGAACAGCATGAGTGACCATGTAAGAAGTCATACCTGAACCACTTCCAAAGTGTTTTTGACCACTCAACAAGTACTGAGAATTTCCACTACCTGATTTTGCTATCGAACTGGATTTGGTATTGTCTCCTCCGCTACCGGGTTCAGACATGATAGTTCCCCAGAAATGCCCTTCCTGGACTGTCTTAAAAACCCATTGACGTTGTTCGTCCCATACGGAAGTGTAGGGTTCCGGGGCTTCTGAAATAGATAACCATCCCGCAGATCCAATTACAGCAGGATGCATAGAGGATACGAGGGCGATAGATGAATCTCCGTGAGCCAGGGTTCTAAGAATTTCGCAGACCCTTCTGGTTCCAGTTATATCCCCATCCCAGATTCCTCCAAACTCAGTAGGTACAGCGACCATTAAATAACCAGATTCACGTAGTCTGTCGAAATCTTCTCTTAGTAATTCGCGTCTTCTCTGTCTTTCAGATCGTTCAGAGGCAAAATGGTCCGCTATATCACGAACGTTGTTAAGAATAGACTGGGCATCATCAGCTGGTCGACCAGTCATTTCATACATTGATTTTTCTCCGAGAATTAGTTTTTCCTAAACAAGTGTAATCGAGGAATCACCGATTATTTGAAGGTTCATTTGATTTTAGAAAACGACGGGCATGCTCTACAACTTCGTCAATATGCTCCTGAGAATCTTTCCACGGAAAAATTGTCGTCTCTGAGTTCGGGGCTAAGCTTGCTACTTCCATCGCTGCCGCGTATGGATGAGCCGGGACATCATCCGGAGCAATCAGGAGTGGTGTTTGTAGGGACCTAACGAAATCCCGGGAAACTGTAAAAACAAAGTCGGCACGACTTGTATACATATTATTTAGAAATGCATCTACCTTATCCATAGTAACTTCAGGTCGTTTTTCGCAGAGAGTTGGGCCCCAGCGTTCTGTGTTGTTTCGGTAGAATATGTCCGGATGTTCCGGGCTGAAACCACTTGGCTGCATCAATGCTGCTGCAATTATTCTGTCTGGTGCCAGCTTTAGCAGGTTGTGAATCATCGGCCCGCCTATGCAGAAACCCATGACCAGGAATTTATCAATTCCAAGATGGTCCATCAGACCCAGTTGATCTTCAGAGTAGGCATCCCATGGCCTATCTACTTCAAGGGGACCGGAGGATTTTCCTGCAGCCGCGTTTCTGAGATCGGCAGATATACAGTGAAAATCGTCTTTGTATGTCTTCATTGGATTGAACGGAACATCTCCGTCCAGTGACGCTATGGATGAGTTTAATCCACCACCTGGAATGATTAACAAAGGGAATCCTGATCCGGATTCTTCGTAATAGATGCTTACAGATTCTTTTTCATAATACGGCATCGAAAACACTCTCCAAAACTGATTTTTCCAACTAATGCGGGGGAGGATATCCACCTTATTTTAAAGAATTGGGTTTATTGGACTTTAGGTATTTGAGAAATGTAACAGATTGTCTTCCGTGTTAGAAATTGACGTTCCTTCAGCCATAAATCATTGTCTAAATACACATTTATGAAGACGGTTGTTTTTTGAAACATAAAGTTTCCTCTATATATATGTCTTAACAACTAATATTAATTATCGTATTAGATTGTTATTTCATACATAATTGGTTTTGGAAATTTACTTTAATTACACTCTTTTATAAAACGTGAAGTTCAATTAACATTTGGCATTGGAAATAAAGAAATAATGTTCAGACAATAAAAAAAGTTGGGTCGTCATTTTGGTGCCTGGTTTGTTCAGGATTAATAAACTCCATAAGTGTGATGTTTTAAATATGAGTTCGTATCGACGTGTACTTAAGATAGTACTTGGGTTTATCGGTTTCTTTATGCTGGCTTTAGTTATGGCTAATCCTCTACAAATCTTTGCCAATCCAGTCTCTCTTATCTACCTGGAGGTGCATAAAAATGGAGTAAACGGCGTTGACGGCCTTGGCTATGCTAGTTCAGTAACGATTAGTCCTGATGGTAACCATGCTTATGCCGTAGGAATTACGGACGACGCGCTTGTAGCGTTCTCAAGGGATTCATCCACGGGTGCTCTTACTTACCTTGAGATGCATAAAGATGGAGTAAACGGCGTTGACGGCCTTGATGGGGCTATAAAAGTAACGGTCAGTCATGATAATAACCATGTTTATGTTTCAGCATTTATAGATGATTCAATAACGCTTTTCTCACGGAACTCATCTACAGGTGCCCTCACTTATGTTGAGACCTACGAATCCCCCGCCCAAGGCGGTCTTATTGGTGCGATGGATGTAATTGTAAGCCCTGATGGAAATCATGTTTATACGGCTGCATCTGACGGGACAGGTATCGACTACGTGGCAGTGTTCTCAAGGGATTCATCCACGGGCGCTCTTACCTATGTGGAAAAGCATGGAGAGCATGATAATACGGGCGCAATGCAAAACGTACGACAGGTAAGTATAAGCCCTGATGGAAATAACGTTTATGCTGCTGTTAAAAACTACGATAGCCTTTTTGTTTTTTCAAGGAATTCATCCACGGGTAGTCTTACCTACGTGGAGCGTCACGATAATGACGGAGGAGCAGATGGGCTTAACAGTATTGAGCACACCACTGTAAGTCCTGATGGGAATTACGTTTATACTGTTGGAGGTAATTCAATAAAGGTGTTTTCACGGAATTCATCCACAGGCGCTCTTACCTCAGTTGAGTCTTATAATCATGGTGATATTAGTTCGCTTCGAAATATAGAAAAATTGAGTATAAGTCCTGATGGGAATTACCTTTATACTGTATCGTCGTGGTCAGACCACAAAATTGTGGTGTTTTCAAGGAACTCGTCCACAGGTGCTCTTACATACTTGGAGGAGCACGAAGATGGGGTAAACGGCGTCGACGGCCTTCAAGATGCCTATTCGGTAACGGTCAGTCCTGATAATAACTATGTTTATGTTGCAGCTCACTCAGACCACTCAATTGCGGTTTTTAAAGTTGCCACTCTACCCGGAGCACCGACAGGTGTCTCAGCGACAGGTGGTAATGGACAGGCTACAGTGTCATGGACAGCCCCTGCATCCGACGGTGGAGCTGCTATTAGCCAGTACACGGTTACATCCTCACCCGGCGGACAAACTGCGACTACCGCAGGAACATCTGGCACTGTAACGGGATTAACGAATGGAACATCTTACACGTTCACTGTAAAAGCAACTAACAGTGTGGGAACCGGTTCAGCGTCCGGCGCATCAAGCGCTGTTGTGCCAGCAACCGTACCGGGAGCACCGACAGGTGTATCGGCAACAGGTGGTAATGCAGAGGCTACAGTGTCATGGACAGCCCCTGCATCCGACGGTGGAGCTGCTATTAGCCAGTACACGGTTACATCCTCACCCGGCGGACAAACTGCGACTACCGCAGGAACATCTACCACGGTAACTGGATTAACCAATGGAACCTCCTACACGTTTACGGTGACAGCGGCGAATAGTGCTGGAACCGGTTCAGCGTCCGGTGCATCAAGTGCTGTTGTACCAGCCACTGTACCTGGAGCACCGACAGGTGTGTCGGGGACAAGTGGCAATGGACAGGCTACAGTGTCATGGACGGCACCAGCATCAGATGGTGGAGCTGCTATTAGCCAGTACACGGTTACATCCTCACCTGGTAACTTCACTGCAACTACTGCAGGAACATCTGCCATAGTGACGGGTTTAACAAATGGAACTCAATACAGATTTGAAGTTACCGCGACTAACAGTGTTGGGACCGGTTCTGCCTCTAGTCCATCTAATGCTGTTACACTTCCGACTGTACCCGGAGCACCGACAGGTGTATCGGCAACAGGTGGTAATGCAGAGGCTACAGTGTCATGGACAGCCCCTGCATCCGACGGTGGAGCTGCCATTACGCAGTACACTGTTACATCTTCGCCTGGTGGAATAACTGCGACTACTGTAGGAACATCTGCGACTGTAACTGGATTAACTAACGGAACTAATTACACGTTTACTGTAACTGCAGCTAACAGTCTTGGTACCGGTTCTTCTTCAAGTGCTTCAGATTCGACCAGTGTACCTCCCCCCCTAATTTTCAGTGTTGAGTCTTCTTCTGCCAGTGTTGGGTCAGGTACCAATGCTGTTACAGCAGGAGTTATATCTGGTGGTGTTGGGACTTTCACAGGACAGGTTAACTGGGGAGATGGAACTACAGAATCAGCGATTGTCACGGGTAACAGTGTAGTCGGAGGAAAACATACCTACGCTTCAGTCGGTACATATACAGCTACAATCACGGTTACAGACTCTGCCGGCCAGCAGGTTTCTGATTCAATCGTATTCAACGTGACAACCGACAACGCAACTGTGACCATACCTTCTGTTGGGACTACAGGTTTGGGAATGATTGCTGTTTCGATAGTTTCCCTGTTTTTATGGACAGTTTATAGACGTAACAGAACCGTGAATTGAATTCCTCTTTATTGTTGGAAAAAATAACGACTTGAGTCCACTTTTTGTTTTAATTACTTCCCAGTCCTATAAGTACAACCCCGATAATAACCAGTCCTGCACCGAAAATGACTCTGGGTGTGACTTTCTCCACATTCCGTAGAAAAATAGCAGTCAGGAAAATAGTGACAAGTGGGTTTGCTGCTATAACAGGGGTAACTATTACAACAGGTGCTATTGTCAGAGCCAAGTACCAACAGGAGACTCCGAATGCTGAAGCACAGCCAGCACCCAGTACGAATATCCAGGATTTTTTCTGAGCATTGGCTCCATCATTGATCGCGTTCTTGCCAAAAATTATCGCTGTTATAAGAAAGCCAAACAATAAAGAGAAACTTGTAGCTACCATAGGTGATGCAAAGTCAGTTGCTATCTTTTTCGCAAGTACAGCCATGGCACCGTAAATTGCAGCTGCGATAATCGCACATATATATCCTGCGTATGGCGAAAGTGTCTTGGAGAATTTGTTAGGGTTGATGATTGAGGTTACAGAGTTCATTTTTGACTCACTACCACCATCACACCGCCCATAATCAAAAGTGTGCCTGCAGCGATCAGAAAATTGAGTGATTCGCCCGTAAATATGATTGCGAAAGCAGTAGCGAATAATGGTGTTGTGGATATGACCACGGTTGCCCTAGAAGCCCCTATCAGGCGGATTGAAGTGAAATTCATCAATCTTCCTCCGGGAAAATTGAGTGCTCCTGCCATCAGGAACCATAGAAAAACTCCGGCTGGTAAGGCAAGAATTTCTGGGGTATGGAAAATGAATGCCACTGACATAGTTATGACGGTGGATGAAATCAATGACACCACTGTCGCACTTGTGGCACCGACGGTTCTCATGCCCAGTCGTGCCAGGACCGCACTGGTTCCAAACCCCAGGGACGCGCCTATAGCGAGGATTATCCCGGTTAACAATGT
>CAYFIW010000048.1:6340-10398 GCA_964343265.1 uncultured Dehalococcoidia bacterium
AGAGGGCAGGGCGCCGATGAGGCACGATTGTTTAGTTCAGAAGGAGCTTCGGTTGTTATCGGGGATATATTGGATGAAGACGGTATCAAGGTTGAGTCCGAAATAAATGAAACTGGTGGCCGGGCAACCTATGTTCATTTGGATGTAACCAGCGAGGTTGATTGGGAGAACGCGATAGATACAGCTACTTCAAAGTACGGCATTCTAAATATTCTTGTGAATAATGCCGGGATATTAATAATGAAAGGACTTGAAGATACCTCCTCCTCTGAATGGGACACGATACAAGATGTTAATTCCAAGGGGGTATTCCTGGGAACTAAATATGCGATTCCTGCCATGAGAGAATCAGGTGGAGGCTCCATAATAAACATATCTTCTGTAGCGGGATTAATCGGTTCAAGGTATACGGCATATGGCGCCAGTAAGGGTGCTGTCAGATTGCTGACCAAGTCTACAGCGATTGAATACGGTCCTGTAGGTATCAGGTGCAATTCTGTACACCCTGGAATAATTGCTACTGATATGACAAAAAAGATGCTAACTACAGATGATGATGTGCAATACCAAATAGACAGGACTCCTCTTGAATATATAGCTAATGCTCGGGACGTATCATACGGGGTTCTATTTCTTGCATCAGATGAATCAAGGTATGTGACTGGATCCGAACTGGTTATTGATGGTGGAATCACAGCGAAATAGAGGTTGTAGTTGAGATCTGCAAAACATAAATATTCTTTACTGCTGATTCTTTCAATAGTGATATTTGGATCTGTGTTCTGCACAAATTCTGAAATAGCTGTTGAAAATCAAATAGTTATTGAAACAGCGGTGGTTCCATATCCCACATATACTCCGCAACCTACCTACACTCCTTATCCCACCTACACTCCTGTACCTAGACCTAAGCCTCAGGTAAGAATTAAAGCTGTGCAAGAAACTGCTACTCCCGTTAATTTTTCTGATGCAAAAACTGATGACGCTGCTGAGTTCAGCGCTTACAAAGATCCTGATTTTTATTTGAATGTCGAGGTAGATATAGAAGGATGGCCTTTGCCATATATTCAGGACAAATATGATCCTGCTGTCGGGTTGGTTGCCCCTGAAATAAGAGGTAAATTACTTGACGGGTCCGAGATACAGATAGGAGGCGAAGGAGAGACCACTCTTGTTATGATTTTGGCTCACTGGTGTCCTCACTGCCGAAATGAAGTCAGGGAGTTGTCCACCTATCTGAATGAGCAGGGATTACCAGAGACCCTACGTCTGGTTTCAGTAGCAACTATTATTGATGAAAAAAGGGCAAATTACCCACCGCATGAGTGGTTTGAACAGGAGAACTGGCCAGTACCTGTTCTTGTTGATGATGCTGAATCTAAAATAGCAAATGTGTTTGGGGTAACCTCCTTTCCATATTTTGTTGTTATTGACAGTAGAGGATACGTTGCTTTACGAATGCCAGGCAGGATTGGACCAGATATGCTTGAGAGGTTGGTGGAAGCTCTTTCGGATGAAAAATCTCGAAGTTAAGTCGGGTTAACTACAAAATTTATGGAGTTGTAAATGGGTGTTTCAAATAAGATTCGTAACTTTATGGAGCAGGGGTCGTGGATACGTAAGATGTTTGAGGAAGGGATTGCTTTAAAGCAGGAACATGGAGAAAAAAATGTTTTTGATCTCTCCCTGGGAAATCCCGTAATTGACCCGCCAGAAGAATTCTTTGCTGAGCTAAGAAAAATAGTGGACTCCCCGACAAAAGGAATGCATAGATATATGCCTAATGCGGGTCTCCAGGAAACCAGGTTAGCTGTTGCAAATCAATTGATAACTGAGACAGGTTTAGAATTCGGAGCCGGGGATGTTGTAATGACATGCGGTGCAGGAGGAGCACTCAATGTCATGATGAGAACTTTGATGGATCCTGGCGATGAATTTGTTATTTTCTCACCTTTTTTTGTTGAATATCATTTCTATGCCGACAACCATAGCGGTTCTTGTAAAGTAGTTCCTCCGGATGAGAAATTCTTGCCTGATATGGAAGCGTTTCGGAAAACAATTACCGACAAAACCAGAGGGGTACTAATAAATTCACCTAATAATCCCACCGGGGTTTTATACAATTCTGATGTGTTGAGTGAACTGTCGGAAATAATAAGAGAAAAAGAGAAGGAATTCGGTACAGAAATATATCTCGTTAGTGACGAGCCATATAGAAAACTTATTTTCGACGACCTTGAATATCCTCATATATTCGATTTTCACAAAAGGAGTATTGTTGCAACTTCACACTCCAAGGATTTGGCCTTACCCGGGGAACGTATAGGCTATCTCGCTGTACATCCTTCTTGTCCGGGAAAGGAAGAGCTTATCGATGGATTAGTGTTCTCTAATCGAATTCTTGGATTTGTTAACGCGCCTGCCTTAATACAACACATAGTTTCTTCGCTGCAGGATGTTACCGTGGATGTAAATATCTACAAGGAGAAAAGAGATTTTTTGTATAAAGAGCTTGTAGAGATGGGTTACGAGGTCGTGAAGCCGGATGGAGCTTTCTATATGTTCCCAAAGTCTCCTATAGAGGACGATGTGGCATTTGTTGACCTTTTGAAGCAACAACTTGTTTTGGCTGTGCCGGGTGCAGGATTTGGATACCCTGGACATTTTAGGATTTCCTATTGTCTAGAAGACGAAACAATTGCAGGTGCTCTCCCTGGCCTGCGTGCGGCCATAGCCCAGGCGAGGTAGATTTATAATTCAGGTGGATTATCCTTTAGGCCAAAACCTGTAATTGGTATGAGCACAGAATCACTCTTTTGAATGATTTTCGTGTCTATAAGCTTCTCAGTACCTGCAAAGGCCGCTGCAGATGTGGGTTCTATATAGAGGCCTTCCTTGTTGGCCAGTAGGAGTTGCCATTTTTTTATTTCGTTTTCTGACACAGACATGGATGTTCCAGTCGATGATTTGAGCACTCTGGTTACTTGTTTAAGCCTGGGAGGTGACCCGACAGCAATGCCTCCAGCGATTGTAGGCTTAACGTCATCAGATCCCCATTTTTTTCCTGAGGCTGCCGATACTATCGGCATTACAGATTGAGCCTGTATACAGTGCAACTTTGGTATTTGATTGATGTGTCCTTGTTTTTTTAATTCTGAGAAACCTTTCCATGCCCCAAGAAATAGAGATCCATTTCCTACAGGGATTACTATGTGATCAGGTAAATTACCATTCATGTCTCTGTATATCTCATGGGCGAACAGTTTCGTTCCCTCAATGAAGAAAGGGCTTAAATTGTGTGACGCGTATGGGATGGAATTTGAAGTTGCGTACAAGATTGCTGCTTTTGTTGAGTCATCTCTTGCGCCTTCTATAAGATGGGTCTGTGCTCCATAAACTGCTATTTGATCAAGTTTCGGCTTTGGTGCCGTAGATGGGGCGAATATGTGGGCCTTGATGCCTGCTCTTGCCGAATATGCGGAAATTGACGCCCCTGCATTTCCGGATGAATCTTCCACGATTTCAGATACATTCATGTCTTTCAAGGCAGAAATCATAATCGCACTACCTCTGTCCTTGAAGGAGCCCGTTGGGTTCATAAATTCCATTTTGGAATGAATTTGTCCACCTACTAAGTTACCTATGTTTCTGAGCTCCACAATGGGAGTATTTCCTTCTCCTAAACTCAGATAATTTGTCCGCTCTGAAATAGGAAGGTAGGTTTTGTTTCCATTCCACTGTAAAAGGTCTGCATCAATGTATTTGATGTCCATTGGTGCTCCACAATTTTTGCAATTAACCAACGTCGAGGAAGGTTCAAATTCCTTAGGACATTCTGAGCAAGAAAATACGTATTTCAATACGGTGGCACTCTCCCTAGTTTGGCAAATTTGTGATGGTGATCATCATAACAATCTTACAGGAGGACTGACTATCAACATGTATAGTTCTGCTTCATTTGATTCTGGTAGTTTTAATTCATATTTCTGATTTTGCCTCAAAAGTCTGATAATATTTTCCGGATGTGCGATTCACAAAATATAGTTCCTGATTCTGAT
>CAYFIW010000049.1:0-10380 GCA_964343265.1 uncultured Dehalococcoidia bacterium
CCTTGCTGATGTCCGGCATTTCTACCCAAATAATCAACAACCTTGGAGTCAGAAAAAAGATAATCAAGCATTTGCGGATCAGCTCCCCCATGACCTCCTTCTGAAGATTCAACAATTTCCTCAACGGCAGGCTCAAAAATTTTCTGTAAGGTTACTTTGGATGACCACTGATCCTTATCAGTATCAATCGCCCTCCCCGTCTTATCTATCCTGGTTCTTTGACGATGTATTTCTTCATAATGGAGTCGACCTCTATCTCCATGAAATGTCACTACGAATCCTTCCATAGATGAATACGCAACCAACGAATAACTTAAATGAACTCCACTTCTGTATTTGACTACCACACTCATAGTGTCTTCAATGCTTATTCCTTCACTAAAAACATCTTGATCCCTTCGATATCCATCATGTTGTTGAGCCTGCAAGTACAATCCATCTAATTTGTTTGAAGATGACAAATCTATGTCAAATGGATTAGAAGTTTCTTTACCATCAGCATAATTTCTGTCTTCCCCGTATATTTCTGATGGGCCATTATTATTTCCATAAAAGGCTAGTTTGCCAGCCCCATAGACCGTTGATGGAACCGAATCTATCCACCAGTTTACCAAGTCAAAATGATGTGTGGCTTTATGAATAATAAGCCCCCCGGACATTTCTCGGTTCCGATGCCATCTTCTGAAGTAATCTGCTCCGTGGTCGGTATCAAGTAAGTACTGAAGACTCACATGGTGAATAGGACCGATAGCGGACTCTTGAATGAGTTCTTTAACCCTACTCACCCCACTACCCCATCGATAATTAAAAGCGACTTTGACATCCAACCCTGTCTCATCAACAGCTTTTAAGATCTCCCTGCAATTGGCCCCTGAGGTTGTCATAGGTTTTTCCGTTATCACATTACACCCCAATCGCAAAGATCGAATTATATATTCGTGGTGTAGAGCGTCTACAGTCGTAACTATCACAAAATCAGGACGCGTGGTTAAGATCATATCGTCAAAATCCTGTGACAAAAATCCCGGAGTTTCTCTATTGAACTTTTGACGAGCTATAAAATCTTGATAATATTGGATTCTCTGAGGATTTGTATCACATATACCGACCAGATCATGGTTAGCTCCATATTTATTCGTGAGCGCTGATATAAAAAGTTCTGAGCGGGATCCAGTTCCTACCAAAGCATATTTCATTTTTTCCTCTCATCTAAGAATATTTAGTGTTGGATTTCTGAGGATGACCTCAATGTTTCAGCCGGCGAATATCTAGCGTAGAACCTATGGGCTACGACAAGAGACAAAGCACAAAAAATAATGAGAACCGCTATCAAAACTAAAACCGGACCCCAAGAGTAAACAAATTGAAACGGTGGCATAATTGTCTGACCATTTTCGTTTTTGCCTAAGACAGGCATGATCAATTGACCGATAAATCCACCGATCCATAATCCGAATAATGAACCGATAAAAAGTACGGTGGTAGATTCAACCCATTGGACTAAATTGATCGAAATTTTAGTCATCCCAAGGTTTTCTAAGACCCCTGATTGGCTAAGCCTCAATTTACAAATGTTTACAGTTCGAGTCCAAAAATATAAGGTCGTAAGGAATGCTAGAGATATCAGTGAAACGGTAAACAAAATTCTCCATCCAGCCGTCCTTAATGGATCTTGTACGAACCCCGCTGTCATTTTGCCTTGATCATATAAATATTGAGTTTCAAAAGGCTTAAATTTCAAAGAATCAATCGAAATATCGTCACCAATTACTGTTTCATCTACATCGATCCACATCTCGCTAATATTCCCAGAATTTGCTATCGGATCTATATTTAAATGGAATCTTAAAGTATCCAAATCGACCAAGACAAGATCATCAAAATTAGTATTTACAGTAGGAAAATAATTTAATATCCCCATAACTTTGAAGTTAACAGTAGTCCCTTCCAATTTCGCCAGAAAAGTATCTCCAACCTGATAATCTTGCGCATGTGTCATGTTCCTGCTTATCAAGGCTGGGACGCTACCTAATTTAGCCGAATGTCGAACCCCTTGGGTCTGATAAATACCCGTTCTAGGCCATGAAAAATATAATGATTTTTTCAGTTGACCCTCAGACAAAGTGATAGCCTCTGGGGGTGTCGAACCCAACATTTCTATCCACTGATGATCATCTGAAAAATCTTCGACAACTATCGTGTCGACACCAGTTCCTCCATCAGGCAAATTATTCACAACGCTGGAAGATATAGACTCCAGATATATTCCGCCTCCCTCCATCCCTTCAACTTGAGAATCACCACTGAATCCGATTGACATCAAGCTATAAGGCCTATATTTCTTCGCAAGTGGTTTCAGTGGTGAGTACAATGTCATCCATTCCGGTTCCCGTAGATTACCGAGATAATCTGACATGCCCAACCAACCAACTCGATGAGTATAAAATCTGCCCGCTGCATCGATAAGTTTTACATGGACCTGAACATGTGGCATAGGCTTATCAGGCCTTATGTGCAAGGCTATCGTCCTACCTTCATCAGGCAATTTCAATCCCGATTCCCTGCTAGCCTTCAATAAATCTTTCGTCGATTCCAAGCTGCCTTCAAAAAAATCCTCCCTAATCAATGAAACAACATCAGTTTTTTCTATATCTATTGCCATTACTTCATATGGATCTAATGATGGATTGTCAGCATCATAGGCAGTTTCTCTATACACAGGTGTCACGTCATATATCCAAGGTAAATCCCTGTAACTTTGTTCAGCCGAATTTGAAAATCTGCTTTCCTCAAGCACAACTCCCTCTAATCTGACGTCACTACCAACTTGATAACTTATCTGTTCCTTTTCATTTACCTCAAGTGTCTTGATAAAACTGACTGAAACAACCGCTATTGCAACCGTCACCGAAACCATCAATAAAACCCCGGAATAATTTGCGGGAGCTCTTAACAAAAATTTCAATGCAAGGGCAATAGACGGATTAAGTTTTTTGGAAAAAACCAAATCAATAGGCAATAAAATTGTTGGCAACATTCGTGAAGACAACAAACTGGCGACTATTAAAAAAATAATCGGCACAAAAATCCCTAAGACTCCTCCCAAACTAGAATCTCCACCCAACGAAGTCCATATCGGATTGTCCAATCCACCGCTTGTCCAAAATGCTATAAGAAGCACAAAAATAATTGCATTTGATGGAGTGAATAAAATACTCAAAACACGACTATTCTCGGCTCTATCAAAAATTGAAACAGATCTATCCTCCAAAAATCCTCTAGAAATCAGCCGTGTCGCCAGTATAAGGAATCCAAAAATCACCGCACTTCCACTAGCCAACCAGGTCTGTTGGGTAAAATATAAACTGATAGGAATATCGCTGAAAAGATCTCCCAACCCCAATATGAAAGCCACAATTTTAAACATTACGTAAGACCCGATGGGACCAATTACTGCAGCAATAACACAACTCACCAATATGGGAATAGATATAACTATCATAGGCATAAAATGCCCTGAACCTCTTAATCTGAGCAGATCATAGTAAGCGGATTGACGTTCATACAAAATATTCGTAACCGAAAACACATATATGAAGGTAAAAACAACGAACAAAAAAAGCAAAGTAGTCATTGCCACTTTGGAATCAATCAATTTTTCTCGAAAATCATTAAGGACATTAAGAAGTGAAGTTTTAAGGCTGGCAGTTGGGTATTTAACAGTTAATTCATTGTGGATGGAAATTATCTCATCCACAAACAGCTCAAATGTTTCTGCCCGAATCACATCTCTCGATATCTTCATCTTAAAAACATAAGAAGACTTAAATACATGTTTTTCGTTAGAACCAATACTGAAATAAGTGTCTCTGGAAATTAAAATCGGTAAAGTGGCAACAGTTTCAGTATTACCAGACATAAGGTTTTCCTCATACATAACCCAAAATGGGTCCGTTGGATCAACGGGACGGTAAAATCCTGAAACCTTTACTTGAATCATGGCCCCGGATTGCATTTCAAGAAAAATTTCGTCGCCCACTGAAATCGAAAATTTCTCAGAGTCGTCATTACTGATCAGACCTTCAATCGAAATCACATCTTCGATATCAATCAATCCCGATGAGGGATAATTACCAATAACACTAAGGTGCTCTTCACCAAGATCAGAATCTGAAGAAAAAAGAAATGATCTTCGATCTTTGAGCTTCGTTGAAGATTCCCCCTTGAAATTCAGTGTTTCAGAGCGAACAGCCCATGATTTCTGTTGCAGCAAACCTTCTGACTTTGAGTCGATTATAGAAAGTGTTTCATTCTTAAGATCGCTAAAAAAATTAAAATTTGTCGGAGACTCAGTGACCATCAACGCAAGGTTAGGATTTTCTTGCCCCGAAGTATCCAGTAACTCGGAAAGTGATGCCTCCCTTAGTGTGCCCCAAAGGACTACTGCAGTTGCTGATAAAATAGCTGCTACCATAAGTCCAATGGCAATCAATGCAACAAGGCCCCCATTGTAGCGTGTCCATTTTAGGGCCAGGGGCAAAAGAGTGAACATCTTAAACAATTCCCTAGGCCTCTAGATCAAATCTGAAAGAAGACGTATGCAGATTCCTTATTTTTAAATAAGTGAAACTTGCCCGAACTGCGAGAGACAAAAATACCAAGCAAACAGTTAATATGGCGATGCTGACCCAGGATTGATATACCCCTTCAAAAAGCAATCCAGTATCGACAGGAATACCTAATCCTTCGACTATTGAAGGCAGAGTAAGATAAGTGAGTAACATAGCAGACATGGCTCCAAATGATACCCCCAAAATCCCGTTAAATATCCCTTCTACGATTTTTTGCAAAACAACTGAGACCTTATTGAAACCCAGAGAATTCATTACGAAAACGCTGACCTTGTTTTGATTAAAATCTCTTATCTCATAGAGCAAACTAAAAACAAAAACAACGAAAAAACTAATTAGGATTGCCATTAATGCTTGAAGCTTCCAACTTTTTAATTGAAGTCCTGCAAATGGAGAAAGCGACCTTATCAGGTCATTTTTTGTGATAACAACTGTCCCTGATGACAATGCCCCATTGATGATTTCCTTATTGTAAACAGAGTCATTTTCGAGTTTTATGACGATTTCATTAGGGCCAAAAACTCTGGAATTATTTATATCCCATGAATTTAAATGGGCCCTCACAACTTCGATGTCCGCAAATATAAACCCTCTCGATGAATCCGACGTCCCCGGTATTTTAGCGACAGTACCTACTCTATTTACATTTAAATTCCTTCCTTCTAAATTTATAGTGAAATTATTACCAAGATCAGGATGTGATTCTAGAAATGATCTTGATGACAAAACTGAAATACGTTTTTCATGACCAGAAAAATACAAACCAGCCACAGCTTCTTTTCTTCCCTTAAGAAATCTGTATGTGACGTAGTCGTTTTGCCCTGATATATCCTGTAAGTTACTGGTTTCCAATAGTTTGTTCTCAGACAATGGTGACCAACGTGAAAACCCTTCAAGAAAATAAGACTCCCCTAAACTAGTGTCCTTAGAACTTAGGTGCATTCCTTTTATCTCAATACTTCCTTCGATACCAGCTATTCGAGTGAGGAAATCAACCTTCAAACCAGATATGAAGTGATTACCGTCCAAAAAGTCTTGAGAGATTTTCGTTGATAAATGTACCCATTTTTTCTCATATATTTTTCCTATTTCAACAAAGTAATAGTCGTTTGTCAGTTTATTTTTAATTACTAAAAAAGCCTCAATGGGCGGCGAATTCTCAGATAATCTACTTACTAAGTGAAAGGAGTGATCGTCTTCCGTCAATGCATTGGTGTTAGAAATTATCGGATTTAAAGCCTTGCTTATCTCTGACATATCAGACTTTTGATTATCATTTAATACTTTCTTGAAGGATTCCGGATCAAAAGACACAAACTCAAATTGTTTTTTAGGGTCATATATCTTGGTATTTATATCCTGCACATTTGCATCTGACACGTGCAAGGCAGAAACATTTTTAACAAAGTCAATTTGTTGGACAGAGATAGAATTGGTTTCCACTGATTCAGTATTCTTAAACCCCTTAACTCTCACATCCGACCCTACGACATTTTCAGATGTACGAAGAAAGTAAGAATCTAATGCATTGGAAATCAATACTGTAAAGGTAACGATTCCGGTCACAAGGGCCACCATAAAAATTGGCAACCCTCCATAAGTAACATCTCTAGATAATCTTATTAAGGCAGAGTGAAAAGGGGAAAAGCCGTTTAGTATATTGAAAAGTGCGTGCATACCTGTGTAGATCACTTTACTCACAATAAGGCCTAGAAATGATCCTATAATCAATATTAATGAAGGTGCAGCAAATATAATTGAGTCTTTTCTATAATCAACGCCATCAGCATTTGTGTTTAGAAGGGCTTCTTTTAACAGCAGACCAAGTATGACAGCGACGACACCCGCTAGAACTCCTGCCGCCATATAAGTCTTTATGTTTCTCCTACCACCTAAAGAAATACGGGACGACCGCATAATTTTCATCTTTGAACAAAGAAAAAACACAGCCAGAATGAGAGCTACGAAATAACAAACAAAAAACACACCAATCAATCCTATGGATTGCAGAAATCCCGCCTTAAGGACTACAAGCCATTGCCCAAAATCACCAATGTCAATATTTAAAACTGTAAAAAGTGAGAGACCCATAGCAACAAGCAAGCCAAACACAGCAGTTATTGGAAGAAATACTAAAAACTCTAAGGCATAAAATCGCACCAGTTTAAGAACCCCAAATCCTCTTTGGCGCATAACTCTGATATCTCTAATGTTTTCTTGGAGAACGTTCCATATAACCATGATAGTCACCGCCAAAAAAGTGGTGACAAGAGATATCGAGACCATAATTATGGGAGCAAATGCTGGACCTGACCGAGAATCAGATTCAAATGCCATCTGTCGTAGCCCAGAAATCACATTAGCTCCAGAGTACAGCTCAGCTAGACCTAATTCCAATTCCCTCATTCTGTCAATGACCTGGGTTGGACTCAGATAGGCAGCTTTATCAAGATCCAGATGAACCGTCCAGAATATTTTACCTTTCCGTTCTAAAAAATGAGAATTAATGGCTTTTGAAAAATCTTTTTCTCTCATTAGAATAGGAACTACAGGCTTATTAACCTGATCATCTAACTCTAAGACCTCCATCAACTCAGGGAAGCGCAAAATCGGAATTCTTTTTGCAATCGGAGTTTCATTCTTTATTTGCAAGATCCCAGTAACCGTACAATTAATTCCATTAATTCCATCCACGCTCGAAGTAATATAAAGAGAATCTCCTACATTTTTTTGTGTGTACTTAGAAATCTCCTTACCAATTGCGCATTCGTAAGGACTTTCTGAAACATTACGTGTTTCAGATTGCCCAGGGAATTCGCCATCTACAACATCTGTGACTAACTCAATCTGATCCGAGGTGTAAATCGTTGACAGGTTATATTTGTAACGACTTGGTAAAACGTACCGCTTTGGCAATTTTTCCGCTGCAACAGGATCAATCAAGAACCGGTACTTAACATTCTCATTTTTGCCATTAGCAAATCCGATTGCAAAAGAGTCAGATACACTCACAACCCCTACCACATCCACCCTAATACTGTCCCTATTACCAATGTAATTTACAGATGATTGATTAGATTTAATAACCTCGGAATCCAAGGTCTCCGCCAATTCAAAAACATTCTCCGAATCATTAGACAATAAATTAAAAAGGAATTGCCCTCTCCTACGGCCGAAAATCGTCCTGTAGTCTGCTATCTCTGCATTAGAGAATTTCAAGTCCTGAACTATGCTCAAAAAACTGACAAGGTTACCATCTTCATCCAAAGGTTTAACCCCGAGTTCTTCCAATTTTTGATAGGCTCTGCTGGATGTCGATTTGAGGCCCTCAAGACTAAGCCTAAGATACTCACTTGTGCCGGATACCTCTCGAGCTTGTTGTACATTAGTAAGACTATCAACAACGAAGGTATCACCTATTTCAATTTTCGGCGCACTAATGTCATCACTGTCGATAACTAGAGCGACCTCTACCCTAGGCAACGCATAAAGGCTATCGTCTCTCAATACTTCATGACTTGGAAATGTCCCATCAATGAGAGAATAAACCTCCTGATATCCATATAAATTTTCAAGCTTCACGTTGAGTTCTTCATCAGTCTGAGAGCCCCTCATTACCAAGGAAGGTTGATCAAGAAAAGTAGCCTCTGGATCAAGATACCAATTCTCACTCTTAATAGACGTCCTAATATCACTGTATAAATCCTGGAGTGTTTCTGACAAAAGATTGTGAACGTCCTCGGGTGGGCTGTAAGACTCAATCGAGCCAAAGGAGACATGATTCGCACTCAATAATATCGAATCAGCCTGAAAGCCCGCGCCTTTAATCTGGTCAGTAAAACCTATCCTGGAGAAAATTTCTCCCTGGTAGGGTATTGAAGCCAGCAGGCCAGAAGTTAGTATAAGCAAGAGAAATACAAGTAAATGTGTTTTCCAGTACTTCTGATACCTTCTTTTTAAAAATGAAGACATTAACTAATTATTCCGATCCCTGAAATGGTGTCATATATGTCGGGAATTAAACTTCACTATTGACATATTCAATCATAATTCTTTAACATCCCCATCCAATGTGCCATCACATGTGGCACTAAAGTCGTTAGATTATGAGGAGAATTGTATGCGAAAAGGATTGATGTCAATAGTCTTGGCAATCTTTCTGGGAGCCTTTTTCGTCGCATGTTCCGGAGAGACCGAAGTTGTAACGGTCGAAAAGGAAGTTGTGGTTGAGAAAGAAGTTGTAAAGGAAGTCCCAGTAGAAAAGGTTGTTGAAAAAATCGTGACCGAGAAAGGCGACGTAATTGAAGTTGTCAAAGAGGTTGTGGTTGAGAAAGAAGTAGTAAAAATAGAACAGGTTGAAGTACCAGTAGATAGGGTTGTTGAAGTACCTGTAGTTATTGAGGTCGAGAAAGTATTTTCATCGTACGGTGAAGCACCTCAATTGACACAACTCGTTCAGGGTGGATCTCTTCCTCCTGTTGAAGAGAGGCTGCCAGACCAGCCAATGGTTATACCAACATTTGGTCAAACTGGTAATTATGGCGGAACGCTCAGACGTTTCTACATTGGTCCAGCCGACGGGTGTAACTTTTTCAGGTTGTCCAGGGCATCTCTAGTCCGATACGCCACCGATGGATTCTCATTCGTTCCTTCCGTTGCCAGAGGATGGGAAGTTAACGACGATGGAAGTGAATGGACATTCTTCCTCAGGGAAGGCATGAAATGGTCCGATGGCGATGACTTCAACGCCGACGACTTCATGTGGCAATATGAGAACGTCATCATGAATACGGACCTGACAGCAGGGCCTCCCCCATTCCTCGCGAGTGGAGATGGATTCGGCTCAATGTCTAAGGTGGACGATACAACAATCAAGTTCACTTTTCCGAACCCGAACTATTTATTCCTAGAGACAGTTGCTCAAGCAGACGAAGCCTGTTACGGATCTACTAGAAACGTGACGTTCGCACCTGAGCATTACATGAGACAATTCCATATCGATACCAACCCAAATGCTGGTGAGCTCGCAAAGGCTGAAGGTTTCGATGATTGGTTGCAGTTATATGACGACAAGACGTCTTATAACAACAACCCAGACAAGCCTGCGATAACTCCTTGGCACTTTGAATCTGTGCTAGGCGACGCTGTTGTCAGAGCAGAAAGGAACCCATACTTCTGGGCAGTAGACCCAGACGGTAATCAGCTACCTTACATAGATTCACATACATATACACTTGTTGAAAGCCCAGCCGTCGGAGGACTAAAAGCCCTCCAAGGCGAGATAGACTTCCAAGGTCGACATATTCAGTTACCTGACTACCCCGTCTTAAAAGAAGGCGAGGATAAAGGTGGATACGACCTTATAACCTGGGAATCATCTAATGGTGCCGACGTAGCATTCTGGCCAAACATGAGCTATCCCGGTGTAACAGGAGAAGCTCTTAGAATGGCTGAGGTGAGACAGGCTATGTCTCTCGCTATCGATAGAGATGCAATTAACGATATAAGTTTCCTCGGCCTAGGCATACCGCGACAAGGCGTACCTGGCCCTGGCCACGATCACTATCCTGGAGATGACATCGCGTTCCTCAGGGTGGATCAAGACGTAGATGCAGCTAATGCACTACTAGATTCCGTGGTCCCAGACAAAGACGGGGACGGATACAGGACCATTAACGGAGAAAAAATTGTCATTACAATCGGTGTGACCGCTGCCTTTGGTCCTTGGCCAGACATTGCTGAACAGGTA
>CAYFIW010000050.1:0-6663 GCA_964343265.1 uncultured Dehalococcoidia bacterium
TGAGACATAATTTCTTTGGGATTGGAACATACTATGGTTTGCACCCTGTAGTCTAGATGCATGACGGGTTACACAGTTAGCTAAAAGACGGTTAGAATGGGGCCGAAATCGATTGGAGATGTGTTTTTTAATTATCTGTTTAAGAGAGGTCAATAATGAATCTTCCAGCCAGAATGACATTTGGAATTTTTCTGGGACCTTTTCATAAAGTCGGTGAGAATCCTACTCTTGCCCTTCACAGGGATATGGAATTAATAGAGTGGCTAGATGATCTTGGATACGATGAAGCATGGATAGGTGAGCACCATAGTGCAGGATGGGAAATCATTTCATCCCCTGAGTTGTTTATCGCATCTGTTGCTGAGAGGACCAGGCACATCAAATTGGGTACCGGTGTAATCAGTCTGCCCTACCATCACCCCTTTATGGTAGCTAACAGAATGGTCCAATTAGATCACACCACAAGGGGAAGAGTGATGTTTGGCGTTGGTCCAGGAGCATTGCCAACTGACGCATACATGATGGGCATAGACCCGACAACGCAAAGACCAAAAATGGACGAGGCCTTGGGGATAATACTTCGTCTTTTTACGGAAGATACTCCACTCACATACAAAAGTGACTGGTTTGAATTAAATGAGGCTCTTTTGCAAATTAAGCCTTATCAGACACCGTATATGCCTCTCGCTGTTGCATCAATACAATCACCTTCCGGGGTTGCCTTGGCTGGAAAATATGGTGCGTCAATTTTGACTATAACTACCCCCAGAGATCCATCAGAAGGAAGAGCGGAATATAGCAAACTCTGGGATATTGCAGAGGAATCTGCAAGAGAACATGGTAAGGAAGTAAAGAGAGAGGAATGGAGATTGGTCATTCCAGTACATGTCGCCGAGACTACAAAGCAAGCCAGAGATGAAGTGCGTGAAGGAGCTGTACATTTCCAGAGGGGTTACACGGAAGGAACCAATGGAAGAAAGCCGGTATATGATGGTCCAGACGACCAGTTGGTAGATTGGATGGCGGACAATGGGTATTGGATAGTTGGGAGCCCTGATGATTGTGTTGAAGGGATAAAACAACTTGCAGAGGAAAGTGGAGGGTTTGGAGGTTTGTTGGTTCAGACCGTGGATTGGGCAAGCAGGGATCAATTACTCAGAAGTTATGAGTTGCTGGCTCGATACGTTGCTCCGCAATTCCAAGGCTCAATCAATAGCATCGCATCTTCGAATCAGTGGGCAAAAGAACGGGTTGGCACCTTATTAGAAAGAAGGACTAATGCTATAGAAAGCGCTAAGAGACAATATTATGAATCTCGAGGTTCTTAACTCAAAGATAACCTGAAAAAAATTAATTGGAGATATCAAAGAATGATTACAAAATTCGATAGTCTATATGCTGGTCACATTGATATGGACAATATTGGTTATGCTGGCACCCCTGTTAACGATAGGGAATTCGGAAATGAAGACTTAGCAGGAGTGTTTGAAAAAGCCTCGGCGATTGCTAGCACCATGGACACTCATGGGTTTGATACATTTTGGATGGCAGAACATCATTTTCAACCTGAGGGATATGAATGTCTTCCAAATGTTTTGATGTTAGCGGTACATCTGGCACATTTAACAAAGAATATAAGGCTTGGCTGTGGATTTAACATAGCGCCGATGTGGCACCCGTTACGATTAGCAGAAGATTACGCTACTGCAGATATCCTTACACAAGGGAGAGTAGTGTTTGGGGTAGGACGTGGCTACCATACTCGTGAGGTTGAGACTTTTGGGGTCCCTCTCCTGGACCAGCCTGCCAATAGGGACTTATTTGAAGAGCAAGTTGATATTGTTTTTAAGTCGTTTGAAAAAGATTCTTTTTCTCATAAAGGTGAAAATTACACTATTCCCCCGGAAGTTCCATACAGAGGATATACGCTCGAGGAAATCACAGTTGTACCCAGGCCAGTTAATAGACCTGTTGAATGCTGGCAGCCTATCCAGAGCGCAACCCCGAGAGGACTAGATTTCATGGCGAAACATGGCATGAGTGGAATAATTGGTGGGGGTAGTTCTGAGGGCGGAGCGATGGATAAAGCTGTTCAGGGTTTTAGAGATGCCTACGCACGCGCTGGATCGGAGCTTCAACTTGGAGAGAGACTTTCAATCGGATTTCATTACCACATAGCAGAAACACAGGAGAAAGCTATGGCGGAAGTGGGAGCCATGTACGAAGAAAACCTTAAGATGTTTGGTCCTTTGAGATTAGTAAGAGCCCTATCAGATGAACAATTAGACTGGATGTCTGATTCAAAGGTAGCACCGACGGCCGATCTTCCAAGAGTGGAAGATGCTGTGAAATCAGGAGGAGTACTCGCCGGGCCTCCTGACGTGATAATCGAACAACTTAAAGATCTCGAAAGACTGTATCCCGGTCTTGATAGGGTATGCGTTAGCCATCCCATGGGAGCACCACAGTCAGTTATTACAGAACAGCTTCAACAATTCTCGGAAGAGGTTATGCCTTCTTTTGGAAAGTAATTATTAAGCGTCGAACCTATTCCATGTAGGTGTGATAAGTACTTCGTTGATAGTCACGTGTGGGGGCTGTTGAGCTATATAAAGTATGAGGTCTCCTAGATCCTCAGACTGAAGTATTCGCGCTTTATCCTCTGCACTAACGGGAACTGGTCTGGAATCGAGAATAGGGGTAGCTACTTCACCAGGACATACAATTGTTGCCCTGATTCCATTGTTACGCTCCTCTAGCAACAAGCTCGATGTCATAGCATTCATCGCATGTTTCGCTGAAGTGTATGCCGGACCTGTTATTTTACCGATTCCTTTTGCTGCCATTGAAGACACGTTAATGATGAGTCCTCCTCCTTGATTTCTCATCGCGGGCAGAACTGACTGACAACAGTAAAATGCTCCGTTTAGGTCAATATTTATAACTTTATCCCAGTCTTCCAGAACTACATCATTCCAGTTTCTGTTTCTGACGTTTATACCCGCACTAAAGACACCTATGTCTATTCGTCCCTGTTCTTCGAGGATCATTTCTGCGGTATTAATAACGGCTTCCTTGTCTGCCACGTCGAGAGGTTTTATTGATACGCCATTGCCTATTTGTGATGCGACATTTTCGAGAACGTCTTTTCTGCGGCCAGAAAGTACTACTTTACAACCTGCTTCTGCCAACTTTATCGCTGCACTTTCACCGATTCCGGTTCCAGCTCCTGTAATCCATGCAACCTGTCCGTTTAGATCTTGAAACAATTTTTTCTCCTCAGTTACTTTTTCTTCTCAGTGGTTCTGATAATTAATGGGGATCTTCGTTCGTAAACACAAGACTTCCAGCTGCCATAAACATTCCGCCTACTCCCTGACAGAATGATACTTTCACATCCGGTACTTGATGAGGTGCTTCTCCCCTGACCTGGCGTACCGATTCTTGTATCGCGAACATTCCATACATTCCAGTATGAGTGTATGAAAGTCCTCCACCATTGGTATTCATGGGAAGGCTTCCACCAGGAGAAGTATTTCCCTCCTCAATGAAAGCTCCTGCTTCACCTCTTCCAACAAATCCAAGATCCTCTAGCCCATATATAGGTAAATGAGCGAAAGCATCGTAGATCATTAGGTGATCAACATCACCGTGGGTAATTCCAGACTCTTGAAAAGCTTTTGTACTTGCTGTTTTGAAGGCCGCCGAAGTGGTCATGTCTCGCATCTGGCTGACTACCGGCGTTTCCACAGATTCTCCGGTTCCCAGAACATACACGGGTTTTTTGGGAAAGTTCTTAGCTCTTTCGGAACTTGTAATAATGAGAGCGCCGCCACCGTCAGTTACCAGGCAACATTGCAGAAGATGGAATGGATAGCAAATCATACGGCTTGCAAACACATCATCTGTTGTTATTAGGTCTCCATACATGGCCCTTGGAACCTTATTTGACCATTTCCTTTGAGCTACAGGTACTGATGCCAGTTGCTCATGGGTTGTTCCGGTCTCTTTCATGTAACGGAGTACACCCATCCCGAATTGTGTCGTAGGACCAGCAACGCCATAAGGCGATTCAAATTGACCAGGAAAAGAACTGTCCCGTCTTCCACCAGCCATAGCCCCGACATCTCCTATCCGGCCGGATTGTTCTCCTACTCTACTTCTTCCACTTTCTGCCATGGATACAAGGACTGTTTCGCAAAGGCCACTTGCGATAGCTGCTACAGCATGTCTGACATGTATCAAAAAAGATGTTCCGCCCACAGCCGTGTTATCGACCCACTTGGGAACTATACCGAGGTAATGAGCCAAGGCGGCAGGACTCATAGTTGTTGCTATTCCATCGATTTCATTTTTGTCTATTCCGCAGTCTTTGATTGCATTTACTGCAGCATCTACGTGTAATTGAAACTGTGTTTTATCAGGTATCTGACCTAGTTCTGTTGTTTCAGAGGCTCCGACAATCGCTGCTTTGTATCTAAGGGATTCCAATTTATCCTCCCGACTTTCTGCTTAAATTTAAGGTAGATGTCCGTTCTACGATTGAGCTGGTCTCCACTTAGGGAGTGACATGTCGTCGACGATATCTTCAAATACGACCTCTAAAGGCATGTCTAAAACAAGGTTTTCCGGAGTGTTCTCTATACCAACGATGTTGGTCATCATTCTTGGACCCTCATCTAGTTGCACAATCGCAATTGCGTACGGTGCTTCATCCTCAAAGCCTGGTGGAGGTCTGTGGTTGATCATATATGTGTACAAAAAACCCTTTCCGCTTGTCTTAAACCATTCAATTTTATCTTCCAGACAGTCGGGACAAATCATACGGGGATAGAAAAAAGCTGTATCACAGTCAACACATTTTTGTATCCAGAGTTCATGCTTGCGAGTTTTATCCCAAAAGAAGTCAGATTCTGGAGTAGCCACGGGTACAGGTTTTCTATAAATCTCTTCGGCCATCTAGTATCTCCTTTTCATTACATAAAAGCGTCTTATATGTCTTGGTGGCATTTTAGACACGACTTGGACTCTAGGTCAAAATTATTATGCAGATAACTCAAGTGGGGAATTTTCAGTCAGTTATGTGCCGGTTGAACCAGTTCGATTAGAACCTTGTCTGGGCCCTCGATATACGCCAATTTTGTACCACCTGGTATCTCAGTTATTGGGAGAACCACCCTGATGTTATCGTTTTTAAATTTTTGTATATCTCCATCTATGTCATCGGTGTCGAATCCAAAATGCTCTAATCCTAGGCGGTTTAATTCTGCCGGTATGGTGTCATCTGAGGACCCTTCAGGTTGAGATGATATGTTTAGTCTGACTGGCCCACCTGCGTCCATACTTACCGTTATTGTTCCGGGCATTACTTCTCTGGAAGATAATATTTTTGCATCAAAGTATTTTTCGTACCATTCCGCAGATTTGTGTGGATCTTTCGCTCTTATATGTACATGATTTACTGAATACGACATTATTCCTCTCCTGTGGCTGCAGATTTAATTAGTAGATTATCTTGTCTCTTACAAATTCTTCGTATACGGATGCTTCATTTCCTAATAAGTTTGTAAATATAGGTTTATTGTGTTCTCCAAATAGCGGAGCGGATTTGTAATTAAATTGGTCTATGCCACTCATTTTTACCGGTAACCCTAAGGTTGTCTTCGTACCAACTTCTGGATGGGGGATATCGATGAGGTACTCTCTCTCAATTACATGTGGATCGTTCATCAGGTCTATCACGTCCATTATAGGGCCGGATGGGACTCCAACCTTTTGTAAATCCTCAGTTATTTTTTCTGCAGGCAATTCTTTTGTCCACTGGGCAATTAAATCATCAAGAATATCTTCATTTTGTTTTCTCAAATCGTTTGTTGTGAAACGTTGATCAGACAACCATGTCGCATTGCCAGACGTCTTACAAAATGCCTGCCACTGACCTTCGTCTGTACACGAAATGGCCACCCACTTGTCGAAACCATGGGAGGGATAAACATTATGAGGTGCATACTTTAGATGTCTATTGCCATATCTTTTTTGCTGAATTCCATTGACTGACATTTCCATAAATGCTTCTGGTAGTAGGCTACTAACGCATTCGGCCATGGAAAATTCAATGTACTGTCCTTCTCCGGTTTTTCCTCTGTGCCTTAGGGCAGAAACAATACTGAAAACCATCATTGTGCCAACAAGATAGTCAGGCCAGTTACCTCCCATATTAAGAGGAGGTCCATCTTCGTATCCGCTGAGAAATGGCAGGCCGGCGTATGAGGATACATTTGGACCAAATCCTGAGGCTTGTCTTTGTGGGCCTTCGACTCCTAAAGTAGATCCGGACACCATAATTAGGTCTGGGTTATGTTTTACAAGATCGTTATATCCGCATCCTAAGTTATTCATTACATCAGTAGCAAAATTCTCGATTACTACATCTGAAATTGATGCAAGCTCTTTGAATAATTTGAGACCTTTTTCAGTTTTAAGATTTACATTGAAGCCTTTTTTACTGTAGTTGATTCCATTGTAAGCAGCGTTTTTGTTGATTTCCGGGCCTCTCCTGGTGAGGTCAAGACTTGCCCGTGACTCTATTTCTATTACCTCGGCTCCAAGAGCCCCTAGCCACCCGCCGCAATGTGGCACCGATAAAATCCATCCCATATCAAG
>CAYFIW010000050.1:6763-10068 GCA_964343265.1 uncultured Dehalococcoidia bacterium
TGTTTAGACTCCAAGGAGTCTTTTTCATTCTGATTGATGGGCCAGGTTGTGTAATAGGGCCTGCTACCGGGTGTTTTTGCTCAACAAAAAAATCCCTCGCCCTGTAATGAGGTGATTCTAGTATTTCTGAAGTCGAGTATACGGGGAAACAAGGGATGCCCTTTCCAGATAATTTCTGGTATAAATCTGTTTTTGAAAATGGCGACATCCACTCGTAGATTCCGGCTTCTATTTCTTCGAAATTTTCCTTTCGCCCGTCTAATGTTTCAAAATCAGGATTCAAGGCCCACTCAGGGTTTCCCATTTCTTCGATTAGTGAAGTCCACCAATGGTCTGTATGTATAGACATTGATACGTGGCCATCTTTACAGGGCCAAATCCATGTAAAAAACGACTTGAGGCGATTTTCAGGTAATAATGAGATGTCATGGGATGCCATAGCAAAATTGCCACGAATATGATTCATCACGCTCTCTAACACCGCAACATCCACCATCTGTCCTTTACCGGTAATCTCGCGATGGGTTATGGCGGCCATACATGCAGTGGCTGCGGTCCATCCACCAAAATATTCTGCGTTGTAGCCCCCACTTTTTAAAGGAGGCTGGGAGGAAAGGTCGGTTACTGTGAACGCAGGAGATTCATAACCAAGCCCTCCCATGTGCCATAGAATCAATTCGTTGGCGGCATAGTCTTTGTATGGACCTACCTGGCCAAAAGGGGTTATATATGCACCGATTAGATTCCCATTCAATTTTTGGATTGTTTCAAAATCTAGATTTTGATTTGAAGCCTCTGTCGGACTAAGGTCACATATGAACAGATCAACTTGGTTTAGTAATGATAAGAATGATTGGTTATCCGCATCCTTATCTAAATCTAGTACTTTACTGCGTTTATTACCGTGCAAATATATGAATTGAAGACTTTTCTCCGGGTGAGAAATGTTATTTGGGAAAGGTCCGTGAAGCCTAGTTTCATGCCCAGTTTTAGGTTCAATCAATATAACGTCCGCTCCATAGTCGGCGAGCGCTTTACCGCACATAGAAGCTGATCTTCCTCGACTTAGTTCGACAACTTTTATTCCATCAAGAGCTTTTTTGTCTGAGTTTTTCATTATATTTTTTGATTTTGTTTTTCTAGTTTTGGGATTGTATTTGATTTTATTGAATATGTTTTCGTATCAGTAGAAACCTATCATTAACGGTTTAGAAATCTTTTATATCGTACGGTTTTCTAGTTAAGAGAAACTTGGTTATAGCTAACGCCGTGTATTTTGTCTAGATCAACAACTGTGACAGAGCCGATTTTTCCTCCGATTCCCATAGGGCATCCAGAATAGATGGCTGTAACTCCGTTTTGTGATATGTCGGTGTGAACATCCCAGTGTCCTAGGGCTAGATAGTCACAATCCAGAGATGCGATTTCGTTTGGAAAAATCAATGAGGATCTTCCAGTTTCTCTCACGTCCTCCTCAAAATGGCCGTGGGCGAGCGAGACAAGCCATCTGTCTTCAGAAGATTTTGGCATTCCAGTTATTGGCTTAAATTCCGGGCTATGTTCCTCCATGGCTTTCCCCCAGAAATCGACGTTTGAAATTGGAATTATTTGACCTTCCGGGTTGTTAAATATATGCAGGTTTTTTGGTGCATTATTGAATGCTTTGCGTTTGTATATAGACTGCTCGTCCATCAAGTCATGGTTTCCCGGTAGTAGTATAGTCGGAACGTCTAATCTGTTTATCTGCGTCAAAAAATATGAGACTACATCATCCTTTACTCTCTGGTTGTCAAATATGTCCCCAGGAAGGATAAGGAAATCTGCGTTAACGGATTTCACCTTGTCAATGACCTTTTCCAAAGCAGGCTCAGAAACTGGGTGCCCGTGCGGGTCACCCAGATGTGTGTCAGATGTGTGCACGATCCGAACAGACGTGGATGGCAGGTTTGACCTAGGCAAAAAAATATTCTCTGTTAGAGGTTATTTTCCCTACAGACATCCTGATCAAACAGTATATTTCCCGTATATTCATTTGATTGTTCACAGACCCAAACTCCAGCTTTCCCCATTTCATCTGCGGCTTCAAATTCCAATGTCGGATTGTCTGGATCGTTTTCCGCCCAAATATTTCCTGGGGTTTTGATTCTTCCCTGAGGGGAGAGAACATTTACTTTTATGTTGTCTGACTGAAGTTCTCTTGCTAATCCCTGAGAAAATCTTTCGAGAGCTGATTTAACCATTCCATAAAAGCTTCCTTCTCTGCGGGAAGGAGTAGTGTCGTAAGGACCAGGTCCTGGGAATACTCCTGCTATTGAGGAAACATTAATGATGTCTCCGCCACCAGCATTTTTAAGATGTGGTAGAGCATATTTCATTAAAATTAAGGGTCCCTTAAGGTCGATTTGCCATATCAAATCTAGATGTCGGTCTTGGACCGTTTCTAGGTTTCCTGGGACCAGGATTGCGGCGTTGTTTACTATGATGTCCAGACCACCCAATTCTTCGACGGCTTCTTCAATACCAGAGGTGATACTTTCGGGATCTCTCATGTTCATCTGAACCGCTGCGGATTCACCACCTTCAGATCGAATCTCTTCGGCCACAGAGTGAATAGTTCCTGGGAGTCTCTTGTCGGTGACTTCAACCGTTCGGGCTGCTATTGCGACTTTCGCTCCTGCCCTGGCAAAGTGCTTGGCCATGTATTCGCCTATGCCTCTGCTTGATCCGGTTACCAATGCGACTCTTCCTTCAAGGCTTCCCATGTAGATTACTCCTAGTAATATTTTTTTATTTCACAAAGTGTGTGTGGAATCGTAACTAAAAAAGTGACTTTAGACCAATCCTATGAAGTTTTCTAGACTTTCATATTAATTGCGAAGCTACTTCTTCGAGCTGTGCTATAGCTTCCTTCTCACCTGTACTTTCTATGGAGATAACGGCCCTCTCCGCGCCTGCTGATTCAAAATCACTGATTAAATTAGCATCCGCAGGAACTCCATATACGGTTATACCAATTTCGGACGGATCTCTCCCTACTTCCTTTGAAAGATTTTCAATCTCTATTTTGCCAGCTTCGATGTCTTGAGGGTTTATCCGGTTTGGCATCCAAGCATCTCCCCAATCGACGATTCTCTTAAATACATTTTTGGCGTGTCCCCCTAAATATATAGGTGGATGTGGTCTCTGAACTGGCCTAGGGAATGAATAAACAGGAGGAAAATCATAATATTTACCATGGTATTCGCTTTCTGTTTTGGTCCAGAGTTCTTTCATTGCCATGACAGATTCTTTTGTTTGAGTCCACC
>CAYFIW010000051.1:0-9979 GCA_964343265.1 uncultured Dehalococcoidia bacterium
TGAGGTTTGATTGGAATCATTGACATGCTCAACTTCCAATGCTACTCTCACAATGGTTTGGTAGGCGCGAATCCTACATAATTTTAATAGCGGTTATCTAGGGAATTTGGAGGAAAAAATGGCAGAGTCCCAAGTTTACTATATGGATGCACATTCAGAGTCGACGGAAACTTCGTTGGCTGCCAAGATGATAACGGTGTTTGACGCCGCAGGATTAGATGAAATAGTTAAACCAAATGACATAGTTGCTATCAAGGTTCACTGCGGAGAATGGAATAACTCGGCCTACCTTAGGCCTCTTTATGCTAGAACACTGGCAGATAGGATCAAAGAACTGGGAGGAAGGCCGTTTGTCTGTGACACCACAACTTCGACCTATAGCCCATGGGGATCTAGGTCAAGTGAGTTAGATATCCTGTTGACTGCTGAAAGAAACGGGTATAGCTCAGCAACCTTGGGTTGCCCTTTTATTTGTGCGGACGGGTTTATTGGGACCAACGATTTCGTGGTGGATATACCCGAAGGGTATATTTTGAAAGAAGCATACGTGGCCCAGGCTATTGCTGCTGCAGATACCTTGATTGCTCTTACTCATTTCAAAGGTCATAGTATGGGTGTGATAGGGGGAGCCCTAAAGAACCTTGGCATTGGAGCTCAGTCGAAGAGAGGTAAATTCAATGTCCACATGGGAGGGCATCCCACATATGGGCTCGGCGCCGCCGGGGTGTTTCATCCTGAAAACTTCAAAGGCAAAGAAAATACTCCCGACTGGGAGATTCTAGAAGATTGCTGCCCATTTGGTCTTTATAACATTAATGAAAATGATGAACTTGAATGGGATGGGGAAAAGTGCGCCAATTGTTTGGGATGTTTTGGAGTCATGGGTCCCAGGGGTCTAATGGATATCCCTCCCATCCAATTTGATGCTGTCGACGCTGCAATAGCTGACGCATGTCTTGGTGTTGAGAAAGCTGTAGGGAAGGGTAAGGTAGGTTACATCAATATGGCAGTAGATGTTTCACCTGCATGCGATTGCGCTGGTCATGCTGATGTGCCGATAGTACCTCATCTAGGCGTCTTTGCTAGTAAGGATGCTGTGGCTATAGATATGGCTTGCGTAGACAAAGCACGAGAGGCTGAAGGTATTAAGGGATCCAAGGCAGAGTTGATGGAAGCCCACCACTCAGGTGACAAAAAGTTTGAATCAGCAGCTGCTACATTCCATACCCAAAGTGAAGTGACCAGCATCAATACTGGACATGAAATAGGCTTGGGAAGTAGGGATTATGAATTAATTGAATGTGAACCAGGAAGCCCTGAAAGGTTCAGGTTCCCTTATGATACTAGGCCCAGTAGGCAAAGGTTTGGGGAAAGGTTCAAGAAATTCCAGCCATTCCCATATGATAAATATGATGGGAAGGGTTTCCACAGGCTTGATGTAGTCGATTTAGATAAAGTGAGACATCACTACGAAGATGATGTAGAGGTTACTGAGATCCAGGAAACAATACATGCTGACGGTGACGATTAGCCCCGGTCGATAAATATAGGGTACCTTTACCCGGCTAATGGAAGATTTAAGGGGTGACTACAATGCGTGGTCGCCCCTTAGTTTATTTAGGAACTCAAGGAGAAATTGTATATGCCACAATCCGGACAAGAGATGTTGGAAGATTCGATAGCAACTTGTAAAAAAATAGCGGAAGGTCTTAATTCGCAGAACTCAGATTGGGAACATTCAATAGTGGAAATTGTAGAAAAATTTGAAGAAGTTAGTGATACTTTTTTCTTTAAGACTATGCCAAGCATACCCCCCACAAGGACGGCCATGAGGGAAGCTGCAGCATTGTTGGAATTAAAGAATGCCGAGGACTGGGACGGCTTCGGCGATGCTATCGCTACGTTGATTGATAGTGCTCAAAATGTAATAGAAAAAGCTGGAATGAAAGGAACTACTCTCACGTGAAAAATCCGATTCTTATTACGGGGGGAGCTGGAAGCGTTGGCCGTCAGTTGGCTTCTATGTTTTTGGAAGAAGGGAGACGGGTTCGAATATTCGACCTGCCATTTATGGATTTCACAGGACTAGATGAAGACCCTAACGTGGAGGTATACAAGGGAGATATTACGGATCCCAAGTCGGTGTCTAAAGCGGCGGAAGGTATTAGTGGAGTTCTACACCTTGCAGCTATTCTCCCTCCAAACAGCGAAAAAGATAAAGAATTCACCTTCAAAGTGAACGTAGATGGAACAAATAACATAGTTGAGGCTATAAAAGATTCATCACCTGACGCCACTATAGTTTTTACATCTTCGATAAGTACCTATGGAGATACTTCTGCTGAAGATGACCCAATTACTATAGAACAATCTCAGAATGCGATAGATGTCTATGCTGAAAGTAAAATAGCGGGGGAGAAACTGTTGAAAGAATCAGGAGCTAATTTCGTTATATTGCGAATAGCCAGTATAGCCGTGCCTGAATTCCTCGAACCTCCTGAGCCATGGCCATTCACCTCCGAGCAGAGAGTTGAGATGATTCACAGAGATGATGTTGCAGACGCGATAAAAAACTCGGTGGATTCGAAGGAGGCCGTTGGGAAGGTATTTAATATAGCTGGAGGCGATAGCTGGAGATTGCGTGGGAAAAATTATGTTGAAGATTTTTTTCAAGTAATGGGTGCGCCGGTTGAGATGGCAGTTTACAGGGATTCTACAGGATGGAATGACTGGTACGACACCACAGAATCTCAAAGAATACTCAGTTATCAAAACAGAAGTTATTCATATTATAGCGACCAGATGAAAAAAATAATCAGGGATATGATGGAAGGGTAGATTCGCTGCCTTCATGGGGCTTATTATTCTTTAAGCAGGAGATGGGAAATGCTTCAAATAACTGATCAGACCCTACAAGAGAAAAGGCTTACTCTAGTTAATAACTTAATACAAATGGAAAGCGTAATAGTAGCGTATTCTGGTGGAGTCGATAGTGCGTTTTTAGCTGCCATAGCTAATGAAGTACTAGGAGACAAAGCAATAGCGATAACAGCGGTTTCTCCTAGCTTAGCGCCTAGTGAACTTGAGGAAGCAAAGACACTTGCTTCAGAGTTGGGATTGAACTTTAGGACCTTGAACACTAAAGAAGTGGAGAGAGAGGACTATCAAGCGAACAACCCGGATAGATGCTTTTTTTGTAAAGATGAATTGTATTCACATTTGATTAGATATGCGGAGGAAGAGGGCTATAAATTTGTCCTAAACGGTACAAATAAAGATGATTTAGGGGATTACAGGCCTGGAATTGAAGCGGCAAAACAGTATGGTGTATTAAGTCCCATGGTTGACGTAAATCTTACCAAGGAAGAGATCCGTCTTTTATCGAAGGATATGGATCTGAATACCTGGGACAAGCCTGCTCAAGCCTGTCTTTCGTCGAGAATACCATATGGGACTACTGTAACGGTGGAAGCATTGACAAAAATTGCTAAGGCGGAACATTTTTTGAGAACTAAAGGGTTCAAACAATTGAGGGTAAGACATCACGATACGATAGCTAGAATAGAAATGGAACCAACGGATTTTCAAGATCTTATAAGCGAACCTCTAAGAACTGAAATAACCGACGCTTTCAAAGATTTTGGATATTCTTATGTCACACTAGACATGGATGGATTTCGATCTGGGAGTCTGAATGAAATCCTGAAAAATATGAAGAAAGGGCAATGAACAACACAATATTGGACTAAATTTAGTCTGGAGCGGTTTTGAGTAAATCTAATATTGAGTTAGAAGTAACTCGTTACAAGGCAAAAAACCCTAAGTCAGCCCTTCTTCAGTTGGAGGCACAGCGTTATCTTCCTGGAGGTAGTTCCAGGGGTACATCCTATTTTGATCCCTATCCTCACTTTATTGAAAAAGGTACTGGACCTTTTTTGTTTGATGTAGATGGTAATAAATATCTGGATTTAATGATAAACGCTACGAGCCTTATTCTTGGTCATGCGCATCCAGAAATCACAGCGGTTATCACGGATCAGGCATCCAAAGGAACCGCCTTTAGTGGACCAACAGAAAGCCAAATCTCTTTTTCCAAAGTACTTATAGGGCGAATTCCATCTTTTGATAAGGTCAGATTCACCAATTCAGGCACCGAAGCGACCATGATGTCTATTCGAGCTGCGAGACAATATACAGGCAAGGGGAAAATACTGAAAATTGAAGGGGGGTATCATGGGTCACATGAATATGTTTCAGTAAGCGTATACCCTCCCGCAAGCAAGTTAGACCCTGAAAGAGCCTTACCCATCAAAGAATATACTTCACAGCCAGATTCTATATTAGATCAGGTGTACGTGACTCCGTTCAATGATTTGGAGTCGGTTCAAAATATTTTGTCTAGGTATCATGAAGAAATTGCATGTGTGATTGTTGAGCCAGTAGTTTCAAGTTTTGGATACCTGCCAGCTCAAAAAGAATTTTTGATTACTCTCAGAAAGCTCACAAAAGAATTGAATGTAGTTCTAATTTTTGATGAGGTACAGAGTTTCCGAATCGCACCCGGAGGTGCTCAGGAATATTTTAACGTTATACCAGATATGACTGCGTTGGGGAAAATAATCGGTGGGGGATTGCCAATAGGGGCTTTTGGTGGAAAGGATGACATAATGGCTGTTTTTGATCCGACTGGTGGAGGGGCGGCCGTAGCTCACGCAGGGACTTTTAATGCGAATCCTATGGCTATGAGAGCAGGTGAAATTGTAATGGAGCACCTTACCGATGAAGTTTATGAATCCATTAATCATCTCGGAACTACTTTAAGAGATCAACTAAGTACACTTCTTTCTGAATTTGAAATAGATGCCACCGTAACAGGGATAGCGTCAATGTTTGGAGTACATTTTTCAAAAAATCCCATAAATAATTATCGGGATGTTTTGATGGGAGACAGGGATTTGAAGAGAGCATTTTTTGTTGGAATGCTAAATGAAAATGTCTTGTTGCAGTCAGGTGCTGCCGGATCACTAAACGTACTAAATACTGAAGAACATGTGTCAATGTTCATTGATTCCGCTCGTAACGTCTTGCGACGTATACGTCAGTAAGATTTACTATGACAATATTGGTGGAAGATATATCCGAGTTTCCTGGTCCTGGAATGGATTACCCTAGTGCCTTTACATTCAGTCCAGACGGCCGTTACCTTACCTATCTCAAGATAGATTCTTCAACTATGGAGAGGTCCCTTTATTTAACAGAATCTAGAAACTTCAACGAAAAATTACTTGTAAGCTCTGCTCGTGAAGTAACTAGGGAAGAATCTCTAGAGGAGGAATTGAGAAAACAGCGTCTGAGACAGATGTCAGGAGGTATATCTCAATATTTTTGGACTTCAGATAATAAAATTGTCTTCAAAATGGATGGAGATATATTCGTTTTAGATAACTTAGACTCAACACCGCGTCTTTTAGTTGACGCTTCAGAATTTTCCGCAATGGATCCCAAAGTTTCCCCTAATGGAAAAAACTTGGCATTCGTTAGTCTTGGAGAGATATACATAGTACGGCTAGAAGGAGGACACCCAGTTAAATTGACTGATGGAAAGGCGGGTACGACCAGAGGACTGGCTGAATACATTGCTCAAGAGGAGATGGGCAGATCATCTGGATACTGGTGGTCACCGGATAGCAAGTCGATTGCATTTATAGAAGTAGATGAAACGAATATACCTGAATTTATTTTAACTAATCTTGGTGATGAATTAGTTCCAAACGAGGCATATCGATATCCATTCGCAGGATGTGATAATGCCGATGTTCGTCTCGGAATCACAGATCTTCATGGCAACATGTCGTGGGCCGATACATCAAATTATGAATATATTGCCAGGGTAAACTGGACAAAAAAAGGGAGCCTAGTCGTTCAATGCCAGACTCGTGATCAAACTCGATTGGATTTACTGAAATTTGACTCTTCCTTAAATGGCTCGACAATAATTTTAAGTGAACAATCTGATGTCTGGGTCAATTTACACGACATGTTTAGGGCATTGGATGACGAGGAATTCATATGGGCCTCAGAACGGACAGGTTACAGACATATTTATCATTATGATTGCGATGGTAATCAGAAGAGACAAATAACTGATGGAAAATGGCAGGTTGATAATCTAGTAGCCGTGGATCAAGAGAAAAAGTTAATATATTTCACTTCTTCTGCAGATTCATCTTTGGAAAGTAATTTCTATAGGATCAATTTCGATGGCAGCGATTTTCAGAGGCTTTCTACTATTCCTGGCATTCACACAGTGGTGTGTGATGTTCAGAGCAATCTTTATGTAGATACTATACATTCTGCTTCACTTACTCCAGTTGTGCATTTGTCAAAAATCTCAGACGACCAAAACATATCTATAATCCACAACACCTTGGATACACGTGTGGAAAAATTCAATCTGCGTCCTCCAGAATTTGTAAAGATTGCGTCTAAAAATGATGATCAACTTAATGGAGCTATTTTTTTCCCTGATGAGTCTTTCGGTGAAGGGCCACATCCAACCATCTTGTACGTCTATGGCGGGCCGCATGCCCAACTGGTAACTAATAGTTGGAATTTAACAGCTTCACTCAGAATTCAATATTTGAGAGAGCAAGGATATTTAGTTTTTGTTTTAGATAATAGGGGCAGTGCTCGGCAAGGCTTATTGTTTGAGTCGCATATAAAAAACCGCATGGGTTCTGTAGAAATAGAAGATCAACTTTCAGGCATAGAGTGGTTGATTAAAAAAGGGTATTCGGATCAAAGCAAAATAGGAGTGTATGGATGGAGTTACGGTGGATATATGGCTCTGATGTGCCTTGCACAGGTCCCTGAAGTTTTTAAAGTTGCAGTAGCTGGAGCACCAGTGACTTCGTGGGATGGATACGATACACATTACACAGAAAGATATATGGGAACACCGGTTTCTAATCCAGACGGATATGTAAACTCTAGTGTGATGGAATACGCATCTAATATACGCGGGGAATTGATGTTAATTCATGGTTTGATCGATGAAAATGTTCATTTTCGTCATTCCGCTCGGCTTATAAATGCTTTGATTTCTTTTAATAAAAAATATGATTTGGTGCTGTTTCCGAAAGAGAGACATATGCCCAGACGACAATCTGACAGGACATATTTAGAAACCAGATTGACTGAATTCTTTAAAAAATATCTTTGAAATGTTTTGGACTTTTTGTACTGACAATGTAGGTTAATTTTTGATTCTTAATTATTTTCCGGTGAAATTTGGAGCTCTACGTTCTACAAAAGCCTTTCGACCTTCTTGGAAGTCGTCGCTGTCAAAATTAACGAAAGGAAGATCTAATTCCTGAGTGTCAAATCCCTTAAGTGACTGGTTTTCAACGACTTTTTGAAGAATTTTTTTATGGTTCGATTGTGACAATGGTGCAAGGTCAGCCATTTCTAACGCCAATTTGTTAACGGTTTCTTCCAATACTTTTGTGTCGACCAGACGAGTTATCAGGCCCATGCCTAGAGCTTCTTTAGAATCTATAATCTTTCCACTCAATAAAATGTAAGATGCGTTTCCTACTCCTACTAAGTTTATAAGCCGTTTCATCTCCCGATATCCCACCAGTATCCCCAATTTAGCAACAGGTATACCAAATTTGCTCTCTTCAGAAGCAATGCGTATGTCCGTTGCCATAGATAATTCACATCCGCCACCAACGCATATGCCTCTGATCATAGAGATTGTTGGTATAGGGAGAGCCTCAATCGCATCAAGGGCACCATCAAATGCATCTGAGTAGATTTTTGAGGAGGCTGAGTCAAATCTGTGAACTTCAAAATCTTTAATGTCCGCCCCGGCGGAAAACGATTTACTCCCGGCCCCTTTGAATATGGCTACTCTAATATTCTCGTTTCGAGAGATTTCTTTTACTACTCTGGTTAGTTCCATCCATCCTTCATAATCTATAGCGTTATGTTGATCGGGCCTGTTGAAGGTCACGGTGACAATTTTGTTTTCAATTTCCGAAATAATTGTGTCGGTCATAATAGTAGGCCTTTCTATTCCTGGATCAAGGTGGTTTTAGAAAGAAGTATATCCACCGTCTACCGGTATAGAAACTCCTGTTACGTAATCAGATGCTTTACTGGAAAGAAAAACTGCGGCACCTGCTAGATCAGAAGGTTCACCCCAACGACCATCAGGGATACGTGACAGTATATGATCGTACCGGTCAGAAAAATTATCTTTTATGCCTTGTGTTAACTCTGTGTGAATCCATCCAGGCAAAATAGTATTAGCTTGTATGTTATCTTTTGCCCAGGCTACGGAGAGAGTTTTTGTTAATTGCACTACACCGCCTTTACTTGATGCGTATGCGACCGCCCAATCTAGCCCAAATATAGAAGTCATAGATCCAATGTTTATAATTTTTCCTCCACCGTTAGCTTTCATATGAGGGTGTAATTCTTTGGCGGTGAGAAACGATCCTGTAAGATTTATATTTATTACTTGATTCCAATCATCGAGATCGTATTCATGTGGTAGCTTTCTTATACCTATTCCAGCGTTATTAACTAGGATATCTACTTGCCCAGCATTATTTAGAGATTCGGATACCATGTTTTTGATTGAAGATTCATCAGAAACGTCTACTTCAATTCCTAGGGCTTGATGCCCTGATGATTTGAGAGAGTCCACAGCATTTTCAGTTTTATTTTTATTTCGTGCTGAGATAATTATTTTTGCCCCTGCTTCAGCGAGACCCACGGCGATACCGTAGCCAATACCCCCATTTCCTCCTGTAATAAGTGCTGTTTTACCTGTGAGATCAAATAGATTCATGCTGACACTCCTAATTGACGTGGTTTATTTTTTAATACGTCATTTATTCTTAACTGGGCCATTCGGCCTAACTTTGTCCAATAAATTTATAGTTTCAATAGAAAGTAATTCACCCTTTTCCCTTCTATGGGCTAATAGGTCTAATGAAAGATCCGACAAACCTGACAACTTGGGTCCGTTTACCTCGTTAATCCTTAAGCAGATTCGTTTTAATACCTTGGATGGGCGCTCTTTTTTAGATTTACAGTTGGAGGAGACATGGCATAAGTACGGATAACAATTTATATATTCTTGATGAGATTTGGAAATTGTACTTGGAAATGTATCTAAGGGTCTATTAAGAAACTCTCTTAGTCTTTTTTCTGACGATTGCGAAAGGAAATTTATGGATTTCAAATATTGGACCACCATTTTAGATTTGTTAGATATATATTCACTTGTCGTGAACTCGCCACTCTAAAATAGGCTGTCACATGTGGTTACAGAGGATTTTCCCAGAATAATTTAATCGGCCCAAACTTGCTAGTGTTATGTGAACTATTTTGCAGTTATCTAAAGCGATTTGGACGAAAATCTGGCGAAGATAATGCCAGAGATCCGTTACGTATTTCAGCTACTTCGTCTGCCATATCCAAAAGAGTCGAGTCATGTGTGGCTGAAACGACACTGATCCCTTCCTCTTTGACCATTTCCTTGAAGAGTCGAAAAATCCCCCATGCATTTGACGAATCTAACTCCCCAGTGGGTTCGTCTGCCAGGATCAGTGGAGGCTTATTAACTATCGCTCTGGCTATTGAAACTCGCTGTTGCTCTCCCCCAGATAATTCGTAGGGTCTATGGTGGGATCTCCCCCATAGTCCTACCATTTCTAAAACTTCCCTGGATCGATCATGTCTTTGATCAGAGTTCATTCCTGCGATTCTTAATGGGAGTTCAACGTTTTCAAAGGCGGTGAGAAGTGGTACAAGACCAAAAGATTGGAAAATAAACCCTATTGTACTTCTTCTAACACCAGTTAATTCTTTGCTACTCATACCTGATATTCTTTGCCCTAAAATGAGCACGTTACCTTTAGTAGGCTGGTCAAGGCCTGCCATTATGTTGAGCAATGTTGTTTTT
>CAYFIW010000052.1:0-9941 GCA_964343265.1 uncultured Dehalococcoidia bacterium
CCCCGACCTGCAATCCCGCGGTGACATCCACTGTCGAATCCGCGCGTCCCCAAATTAAATTGTTAAAGAATCCTAGCATAAATTTTTGTGTTCCCCACTTGATAACTTTATGATTGGTGAAGCAGATATAAAATCAGTACACAGTTCAATCTTAAAAACTATGTGTGTGGAGTTAAATAGATAATGGTAAAACTTGCAGCAAATTTGAGCATGATGTTCAACGAAGTCGATTTTCTTGAGAGATTTAGTTCAGCCTCCAAGGCGGGATTCAAAGGAGTCGAATATCTTTTTCCATATGATTACGGTAAGGATCAATTAATTAACCTGCTTGGAGAAAATTCCCTCTCTCAGGTTCTGCACAACCTCCCAGCAGGCAACTGGGATGCAGGAGAACGAGGATTAGCATGCCTTCCAGATAGGGTCAGTGAATTCCAGGAAAGTGTTGGAATCGCAGCAGAGTACGCTTCAGCATTGGGATGCCCCCAAGTAAATTGCCTTGCAGGTATTAAACCCGAAAGCGTATCTGATGAAGCAGCAAGGGAAACACTGATCGCGAACCTTAAATACGCAGCTCCCATATTAAAAGATGCAGGTGTTAAGCTCATAATCGAAAGTATCAACACTATCGACATGCCAGGATTTTTCCTCAACCATACTGAACAGGCTAAGAAAGTACTGGAAGATGTGGGTTCAGATAACCTGACACTTCAGCACGATTTGTATCACATGCAGATAATGGAAGGGGATCTGGCCCGAACTGTAGAGGCCAATCTACCTCTTATTAGTCACATGCAATTGGCAGATAACCCTGGAAGGCACGAGCCCGGAACCGGTGAAATCAACTACCCATATTTGTTTTCATTTATAGATGGGCTTGGCTACAGCGGTTGGATCGGTTGTGAATATATTCCAGCAGGAAACACTGAGGAAGGCCTGAGCTGGGCTACAGACTACCTCTAGAGTAACAGTCATAAGATTTCCAATTTAAATTGAATAGTTATGGTGTAGTGCTATACTCAGGAAATTAGTGAGCTGGGTTAGTATGCGTTTACGCATGAGGAACAGTACATGGCTACTCTATTATCTTCTGAGTCGACAAGTGAATCGGAAATAAATCGATTACTCTCCTCTATAGAAAACACTGTCTTATGGAACGCGATGCAGTTGGTGCACCATGCCAACAATGTGAGACACAATCCTGATGCCACAAAAGTTGGAGGTCACCAGGCCTCCAGTGCATCTATATCAACCATAATGACTTCTCTGTATTTCGATTTCCTTGACAAAGGGGACAAGGTATCTATAAAACCCCACGGTTCGCCTATCTACCATGCGATTCAATATTTACTGGGCAACCTGGATATTTCATACATGACAGAACTACGGGCCTTCCATGGACTGCAGGCATATCCAAGCAGGACGAAAGATCCGGACAATGTTGACTTCAGCACCGGATCAGTGGGACTCGGCCCGGTAGCACCTAATTTTTCGTCAATCGTAAGATCCTACGTCGATTCTCATGAATTTGGGCAATCGGACCTTATACAAAAAAATGCCAGATACATATCTATCGTTGGTGACGCTGAATTAGATGAAGGTTCCATATGGGAATCAATTGCTGAACCGGAAATGAGCCAGGCCTCCAATATTATCTGGATCGTCGATCTAAACAGACAAAGCCTAGACAGGGTTATACCAGGCATAAGAGTTCGGGCATGGAGGGAAATGTTTGATGCGAACGGTTGGACAGTAATAGATGCCAAATATGGCAAGATACTGGAAAATGCCTTTGCACAACCTAACGGCGAATTACTTCGAATAGCTATCGATGAAATGACTAACCAGGCGTATCAGAGGTTGTTAAGAGTCGATACTAATGTCATGAGAGAATGGCTGCCAAGCTACAGCCGATACCCAGATGACATGAAAAGATTGTTATCTCGATGGGATGACACTGAACTCTATGAACTTTTTCATAATCTTGGTGGTCATGACTTTACGATGCTGAGGGAATCTTTTAGACATGCTGACTCAATATCCGGTCCAGCTGTAGTCTTTGCTTATACTTTGAAAGGTTTTAAATTGCCATCGGTGGGTGACCCTCAAAACCATTCAGTAACATTGTCCGAAAAGCAAATGGAAGAATTGAGAATCACCCTTGGAATAACCAACAGTACTAACTGGCCGAAACTTGATAGAGGCACTCCAGAAGGTGAACTAACTCTTCAAGTATCTGAAAGACTAACCGATCACAGTGTCGGATCACCTGCCCCTAGTGCTGACATACCCTGGGATTTGGGACGTGGGTACAGCGGAAACATGTCTACTCAACAGATCTTCGGTTTAGTACTAACTGACATGTCGAGAAGCCTTGGCGATATTTCAAATAGGATAGTCACTGTAAGTCCTGATGTTGCCAGCTCAACCAACCTCGGGGGGTGGATCAATCGAGTAGGAGTGTGGAGAACAGAAGAAGATGAAAAATTGCCAGATGAGGGTATCGTAAGAGCACTAAACTGGAATGAATCTAAGAACGGACAACATATAGAACTGGGTATATCAGAAAACAATCTGTTCATGATGTTGGGACAATTAGGGACATCTTTTGAGATGAACGGTGAGATGCTGTTCCCAATAGGAACTGTCTATGACCCGTTTATCCGACGTGGGTTAGATGCGTTTGTTTACAGTGTGTATGGTGGCGGAAAATTTATCGTCGTAGGAACTCCATCAGGACTCAGCCTTGCGCCTGAGGGAGGCGCTCACCAATCTATGATGACACCATCTATCGGTGCAGAGATGCCTACATTAGATGCATACGAACCTTGCTTTGGACAAGAGCTTGAATGGATTATGCTATCTGCCCTCCATCAAATCAGAAAAAGGGGACGCTGCACTTATTTAAGGCTTACAAGTAAACCTGTTGACCAGAGCATTATGAGCATTCCCGACGATCCTGCCGAACTTGAAAAACTAAGGCTTCAAGTACTCAATGGAGCTTATTGCCTGGTAGACATGAGTTCGCAACCTGGGTTTAATCCGGGAAGTAATGTAGTAAACGTTTTTGTTTCCGGAGCCATGGTTCCCGAAGCATACAAAGCCAGTCAATCCCTCACCAAGGAAGGAATATTTACCAACGTTATTAACGTTACAGGTCCTGGTCCCCTATACAGAAAATACAACGAGTACACGAGGAAAACAATCAGGACAGGACAATATTTATCAAAAGGGGTTTCTCACTTAATGCCTGGAGCTATTCCCGGTGCTCCAGTAGTCACAATAGCGGATGCTCACCCTCATTCATTAGCATGGATAGGTTCAGCTTTGGGCAGTAAAACAATTCCATTGGGAGTCGCTGAATGGGGACAATCAGGAAATCGCGAGGACCTATATAGAGAATATGGAACAGACTCAGAGTCCATAATTAACGCCTGTTTCGCAGCTCTAGATATCTAACAAGTGACAATCCGAACAAACAGTATTTAAATTAATAGTATCAGCCGGTTGTGCTAAACTTTGCCTTCAAATTTAGTAATTACTGACCTTGGAGAATCTTCATATGACCAAAATACTTGTGGTCCACGGAGCAGGAATAAATATGAGAGGAAAATTTCAAGTTGAAATTTTCGGGACTGCGACCATGGATGATTACAGCAAACAAATCCAGGAATATTCTTCTGAGCTTGGAGTTGAAGTAGATATATTTCACTCTAATATAGAAGGAGAGGTAATCAATAAATTCTATCAGGCACATGAGGATGGGTATGATGCTGCGATCATAAATCCTGCGGGATATCAATCGGGATATCCTGCTCTTTCTGCTGCTCTAACTCAGGTATCCTTTCCAACTATTGAAGTACACATATCAAACCCTGCAGCCAGGGGTAACGTTTCACAAATAGCTCCTTCATGTAAAGGAGTGATCACAGGCTTTGGCCTTTTTGGATATTACATCGCCATGAAGGCAATTATTGATATGAATGATCAGAAGCCCTGAGATATCCTTAAAAAATCCTAATCTAGTCAAAGAACACCAGGAATAAAACGGGAGAATAGCCGTGGTATTGCACAAAACCAAAATAATCATATATACAGCATTCACGATTCTATTAATCGCAGGTTTCGCTTGCAGTAACAGTTCAGAATCTCACACAGATTCAAGTACGACGGCAGCAGCAGTTCCTGCCCCACAGCCGACTGCTGTTCCTACGGTGGCACCTGTTGCAGCACCAACAAGCACACCTGAACCACCTAAGACCAAATCATATGATTCTCCACCAGAGATGATGATTGATGAGACCAAAGATTACACCGCTGTTTTCGAACTAGAAAAAGGTGCAAGCTTTACAGTAGACCTTTATGAACAATGGGCCCCAGTCACAGTAAACAATTTTGTGTTTTTGGCAAACGACGGGTTTTATGATGGCGTAACTTTCCACAGGGTAATACCAGACTTCATGGCACAATCTGGAGACCCTACGGGCACAGGGTCAGGGGGACCAGGATATACATTTGAAAACGAATTCCATAAAAAGGCTCGCCACAATGGTCCCGGTATCTTGTCCATGGCCAACAGGGGTATGCAGAACGGCAAAGGCACCAATGGAAGCCAATTCTTTATTACATTTGTTGACACGTCTTTCCTAGATGGTTACAACAGCTTCAGTCAGGAAAAGGATTGTAATCAGTCAGGGGAATCGTGCCACTCTGTATTTGGAAAAGTAACTGATGGAATGGATGTAGTAAATGCGATAACAGTCAGGGATCCATCATCAGCGACAATCCCCGGAGACATTATCAAAACTATTAGAATAGTTTCTGAATAGCATCAACCATAAAACCCGGTGCCTGCAACATCAACGTGCACCGGGTTTTATATTTATTGGCAATCGATTTTGATTATTTAGTCATCGCCAAAAGATGATTCGGGCGAAGGATCATTGATAACACCAGTTACGAAATTAAATAATCTTCCTCTGGTTCCAATCCATGTACGATCCTTCAAGACGACTTCACCTACTATAGGCTGATTATCGACTCTTACAGTTGGAGATACACTAACGCTGTACATTTCAACACGATCGCCGTTAAACCTAAATGTAATCCCATCAAGTTCAGAAATCCCAGTCTCACTTCCATGGACAACACTTGGAGTAAAAATGCTTCTAAACCTGGAACGTTTCAAGTTCGTGAAGTCTACGAGAGTATTTGAAGTCTCATTACTCAATATCCCAAATGGCCTGGTAAGCGATCTTTGATATAGGGTCAATGCAAGTAACAAGGCGGCGATAGCTATAGGAATTCCTACGAGCTCCACGGGAACCTGGAACCCACCATTTTGGTCCACTATAACCGGATTAGGAACAACACTGGTTACAACGTTATTCTCATATGGAGTTGGTGGAACCACAGGTAGCTTAATTGCGTCGAGGGTCAATGTGTCGGCCACGTATTTATGCAATCGTCCCGCATAATTTATATCCAAACTCATTGTGAGAGAGGTTATACCGTCACTCTTGGGGGTGAATACAACATCATACATCCACGCCCGGCCATCTTGTGTTAATTCCCTGGGAATAAGTTCTAATATCCCGGGGTCTGCTCCCTCGTCACTAGACCCCATAGTGATGGAGTCCGGCGTTACAGCAACGGGTTCACCTGCCACATTCACTAAAACATTGGCAACTACCGCTGTTTGTCCTGCATATAACTGACTTGTGTTTAATGTAGTAACTTCAAGACTTGGAAAAGGTTGTGTTTTAAACTCTCTAGATTCGGTGAGTGTGTTATCCAGCCCTGACCATCCAAGGTTCAAGACAACCTCATACAAACCTGATACATCTGACATTGGGATTGAGGTTGAATAGTATCCATCGCCTGCTGTGACATCGCCTTCCTTACCAATATCGTTAAGACTATAGACCACTTCATTTCCTGTAGGCCCAGTTACTGTTGCTTTCATCACAGCATCAACACCAGGTGAAACCATAACTCCTTCATCAGTCACATATGCAGTAATCGTCACTGGTTCCCCAGTGGGCATAATCTTGTCATTTATAAGATTTAATCTGTATTTGTTTGTCGCAAAATGCCAGGCACTCACTGACCCGTCTATTCCTTTAGCGTCAACACTCCAAGTACCGGGAGACGGATCCTCTAATTCCCATATCACCGCATATGGGGTTTCTAATACTCTGGATGAGGTTCGATCTCCTGCGGAAGCTTCAATTCCATTTGGATTATTAAGCCTTAGCGACCCAGAAGAATCGTTTTTAAAGAAAACCAGAGTTAAGTCTTTTGTGCCTGGTGTAACATTCACCTTCGTTTTTAAAACATCTGATACAGCTAAATTGCCATTTCCGGACTCCATGAGGGAACCAAGAGAATTTTTGCTCATCAGGTAATCAGTAATCTCTTTCAATCCTCCAGTCGCATTCAACAGATAAGATTCAGAACCAGTATTACTGGAAACTCTATCTAATACATTAACCATACTTACGGAAGAATTTTCCGTAATAACACCTGTGATTTTCCATTCATTTTCTGAAAACAAATCCGATAACGGGTCAAGGTATTTAGCAGCGTACGTGGCATCAGATTCGATTTCACCTTGCCCAACAAGGTATAAAGTGGACCCTGCAGGAGCAGCTCCCAGAGCAAAAAAGTTGTAAGCCTCTGATAAGGCAGCTGGCATATCAACAGCTAATCCTTCTTGGTGAGTATTAGCAAGGGTGTCAAGTGCGACTCCGATGTTGGAGAAATTTATGTCGCCTGCTTTGTAGGGACCATAAAACACCTCAGGCTTATCCATTGCCGACAGATAATAATGATCACTGGCCCCGAAAGTTGATAACAATCCCATAAAAGATTCAACGGTATCTTTACCAGAATCTTCGGTTGTAACATCCATATCCAGCATCAAAATATTCATTCTGTTTGCAGGATTACCAGCACCGTCGTCGGCAAAAACTACCGTCGTGGTAGCCATTCCGATGATTAAAGATATTGCAAGAAAGCCAGCTTGGATCAATAATTTCATTTGATACCTCCGTCCACTTTAGAAATTAGACATCCGTCGCCCTCTGGTCAATGAGAAACGAGTTCACTTTTTCGACAAAAAAATCAGATCATTAATGCCAACAAACAATAGTTAAGTAAATAATTTTTTTATGCGTAATAGGTTCTATACGATATTAGTCATAGCGTTGCTGATTTTTACTTCATGTACACAATCGGACGACACACAAAATGAAAAAATTATTGAGGGATATATAACCAATGTATCCGCGGCAAATCTACTGAATGTCGACTGGTTTGAAATTGAGACAAATTCAGGGAAAGTGATGCGATTTGAAGTTACAGGTTCTCTAGGTTCATTTACCCCATCTCATATGAGGCAACATATGTTAATCGGAGATCCGATATCAATTACGTATTACGAAAAAGGCGGAAAATTTAATGCTTCTTTGGTTGAGGATATTGAGTCCCAAAATGGCCGATTACACTAAATCAGTCTACCCGACCCGGCTTTGGTTTGTATCTGAATATGAGAGCGACAGTACCAAAAACTAATACTGCAAATACGAATATGAAAAACAACCCAGCCTCAGTTCCAGACACAATACTTTCTCCGCTAACATCCAAAAGAAAATACACACTGGATTCTTCACCAGGAATAGTCTCTATCTTTACTTCAGCGGCCCATGTACCTTCCTGATAAAAAGTTAAATTAGCATCATACATAGTAGGAGATGAAGGTGAATTAACCGCCCGAGACTTGAAAGCCTCTTTTTCAAGATGAACAAGTAACGTAACAACCGCTTCCACGATGGGTTTTCCTGATTCAAGTTCAGTAGGTTCGATCGTAAAATGAGCCTGACCTACAGCCAATTCATGAGGTATTGTTTTTACTGAAATTCCATACCCGTCGACAGAACCTTTAAAAACTTCCCTCATATCACCGTGTGCAGATACAGATGTCAACTGCATGTAAAAAAAGCCGACAATCACAACTAAAAAGGAAAATACAACAAAAGGGAACTTCTTCAAAGTTGGCTAACTCCAAGGTTTGGTGGGCCCGGCAGGGATCGAACCTGCGACCAATCGGTTATGAGCCGACCGCTCTAACCACTGAGCTACGGGCCCAAATAATACGTAATTCTCAATATGAAACTCAAAAAAAGTTTCTACTAAACGGAATAAATGAAGTCGATACTTCAATACTCATAACAAACTAATTGTCTTTTACATAGGTAACATCGTCAAGGATCAACAGGAAATCTGAGAAAATTTATAAAAAGCTCCTAATAACACACAAGGAAAATCATAAAAGTTTAGAAACTACGAATAGTAAATTAAGTGTTCATTATTTGGAAATAATTTTCTTGATAAATCCGATTCCAAAAATTCCCGAAGAAAAAAGCGCGATGGAAGGCCCAGAAGGCAAGTTCAAATAATAAGACAAATAAAGCCCTCCGAGAGCCGAAATGACCCCGAAAACAATTGCCAATATAACAACGTTGTCAAATTTCTTAGCTATCAGGCTAGCTGCAGCGGCCGGTGTGATTAACATCCCAACTACCAAGATCACCCCTACCACCTGCAGGGCTAGTACAATCACAACAGAAATTAATACCAACATTAAATAATCTAATTTTTGTGCCGGTACCCCCGAAACAACCGCACCTTGGAAGTCAAAACCAATAAAAATAAATCTCTTGTAAAACACCACCATAAATACTGAAAGGATAGCCGTCGCCGAAACTGTTAAGTAAACATCTGAGGATGAAGTACTAAGGACTTGACCCAACAAAATCTCTTCTATGCTGACGGCAATACCACCAACTAGATACACCACTAGCATCCCCACGGAAAACAGGGTTGCAAAAAGGATACCCACAGATGTGTCAGTAGATACGTTAGTCTTCCGAACTAAATATCCTATTAACAGCGCAACCAAAATAGCATTCGGCGCCGCACCAAACAACGGACTTACACCGATTGCATATGCCGCAACCATACCAGGCATAACAGCATGAGCAAGAGCATCACTCATAAATCCCATTTCACGATTTATAACGAATGATCCAAGAAGCGGGCACATTATCCCTACCATAACACTGGCAATTAAAGCCCTTACCATAAAAGAATACTGAAAGGGATCTAGGAAAATATCAATCATCAGACCCATGTGTTCCTAGTCGATGATCTGAAAACATCAGTTCGTGAGATCCATATAGTTCTGTTAATACAGCTTCCGTGAAAACTGACTCTGCACGACCATGAGCGCATATATGCCTATTCAGACAAATCACCTCGTCAAATCTGTCAGCTATAGTATTAAGATCGTGAGTTGAAAGGAGTATGGTAGTGCCTTCATTTCTTAGGTCTTTCAGCACTTCCATCAACCCATGCTGGGAAGCAACATCCACCCCGCTGAAAGCTTCATCTAAGAGCAATATATCAGATTCTTGAGCAAGTGCTCTTGCTATAAATGTCCTTTGGCGCTGCCCTCCAGACAGGTTCTTAACTAACTGATCTCGAGCCTCCCACATATCCACTTTTCTTATGGATTCTTCAACAAGAGGACTATCAACGAATCCTAATTTTTGAAGCAGAGAACCATTGTTCAGCAAACCCAGAGCGACGACATCTTTTACAGTTAGAGGAAATCGCCAATTAACAAGCTCTCTCTGAGGTACGTAACTTATTCGAGAACCCGCCTCATTTGGCTTGACACCGTTGATCCATATATCCCCATGAGCGATATCCTGGACACCTACTAAGGCATTAAAAAGGGTGCTCTTACCTCCGCCATTCGGCCCAACCACGGCCGTAAAAACTCCCCTTCCCACATTAAACGTAACATCATCTAATACGAGAAGATTACCGAATTCCACACACACATCACAGCATTCAATAGCCCACTCAGACTCTTGTTT
>CAYFIW010000053.1:0-9415 GCA_964343265.1 uncultured Dehalococcoidia bacterium
ATCAACTTGCTAGGATTATTGATATATATAAATAGATTTATTTGGTCAGTACCTCCTTACTAAGGAGGATCATATGTAACTATTAATAAACGTCAAGTTTTAGCATAGAATTAATCAATATTCCTTTATTTATTAACGAAAATGGAGTTCTCTTAATATTGCAGAGCTCTTCACGCACTTTTAGTGTTCTTGACAGCCTTAATAGCATTTTCTAACCTTAACTGTGAAAATATATCTATAAATAAATCGACTTTGACGGAGAAAAGTAACCTTAGTGAAAAGTTCAGCGAGCCCAATATGGTGAGAGTGGGCACTCGGAGCTTTGGTGAATATCACTCCTGAGTCTCGGCCTGAAAGTTAATATTTATTGACTAGTAGGCGTCGACGGAATGTCACCGTTATAAGACAATTTACAAGAGTCTTTCTGCATAGAGAGGAATCTGGGTGGTACCGCGGACTTTAAAGAGCTCGTCCCTGTTGTGGGCGGGTTTTTTTTATTAACGGAGATAATCGCATAATGTTTAAATCAGTAGACTCAAAAATTGATTTTCCCGAAATGGAACGTGGTATCTATGATTGGTGGGAAAAGAATAATATTCCCGACAAATACATGTCCAGGAATGAATCAAGCGATAAAAAGTATTCATTCATAGACGGCCCTATAACCGCGAATAATCCAATGGGTGTACATCATGCATGGGGCCGAAGTTACAAAGATCTGTTTTCCAGATTTAGGACTATGCAAGGTTATAAGCAACGTTATCAGAACGGGTTTGATGGCCAAGGGCTCTGGATTGAGGTCGAGGTAGAGAAGGAACTAGGATTTTCATCCAAAACAGATATTGAAGATTATGGAGTAGATAAATTTGTAACACTTTGCAAAGAGCGAGTGCAAAGATTCTCTGACATTATTACGAACCAGTCCAAACAACTTGCTTACTGGATGCATTGGGATGATTCCTATCACACTATGTCAGATGAAAATAATTACACGATCTGGAACTTTTTAAAGACTTGTAACGAAAGAGGACTGCTATATGAAGGTACAGATGCTATGCCTTGGTGTCCAAGGTGTAGTACAGGTCTTTCTGAACATGAGATTGTCACTGAAGGTTACCAAGAGGTCGTTCACCCGGGACTATTTGTAAAATTTCCGGTGCTGAACGAAAGTGGCGACAAAACCCACAAGAACATCCTGATTTGGACCACAACTCCTTGGACTCTAACTTCTAATTGTGCAGCAGCTGTAAATTCAGAGATGGATTATGTGGAAGCATCACAGGATGGTGAGATTTACTACTTGGCTAAAGAACGAATTGCCTCTTTGTCAGGGGAACACACAATTATACGTGAATTTAAAGGGTCTGAACTTGTAGGATTGAAATATAGCGGTCCTTTTGATGAGTTACCTGCTCAAAAAGGTGTGATTCACAGGGTTGTTGACTGGGACGAAGTTTCAGAAGGGGAGGGGACCGGAATTGTTCATATTGCTCCAGGTGCTGGTAAAGAAGACTTTCTGCTGGGTAAAAAAGAAGGTCTTTCCACCATAGCACCCTTGAATGACATGGGTGATTTCATAGAAGGGTTTGATTGGTTGACGGGTCTGAATGTATATGAAGTGAACGATCGTATATATGAAAACTTGAAGAAAAAGGGTGTGTTTTATCGTTTAGAAAGATATTCGCACAGATATCCTCACTGTTGGCGGTGTGGATCAGAATTAGTATTTAGAGTAGTGGATGAATGGTTTATAAAGATGGATCCTTTGAGAGAGGATCTCGCCAGGGTCACACAGAACATAAATTGGACTCCCGAATTTGGAATGAAAAGGGAACTCGATTGGTTGAAAAATATGGATGACTGGATGATATCCAAGAAGAGATATTATGGCCTTGCCCTTCCTATATATAAGTGTGATTGTGGAAATTTTGAAATCATGGGTAGTGAGGATGAACTTCGTGATAGGGCGGTAGAAGGCTGGGAGAAATTTCAAGGTAATTCTCCCCATAGGCCTTGGATAGATGAGGTCAAAATAGAATGCGGCGCGTGTGGAGAAAAAATTAGCAGAATCAAAGACGTTGGTAATCCGTGGTTAGATGCAGGAATCGTCTCTTTCTCAACTCTTAAGTTTAGAAATGATAAAGATTATTGGAAGGAATGGTTCCCAGCAGACTGGATCTCAGAAAGTTTTCCGGGCCAATACAGAAACTGGTTTTATTCCCTAATAGTAATGAGTACGGTCCTTGCTGACTCCGAGCCATGCAAAAACATTTTTAGCTATGCGCTGATGAAAGATGAAAATGGCGAAGACATGCACAAGAGTAAAGGTAATGCTATCTGGTTCGAGGATGCTGCTGAAAAGATGGGAGTTGATGCGATGAGGTGGCAATTCGCACGACAGAATCCGGCATCAAATCTGAATTTTGGGTTTGGAACAGCGGACGAAGTGCGGAGGCAATTCTTGATTCCACTATGGAACGTATATTCCTTCTTTGTTACTTACGCTAACATCGATGACTTCAATCCACAGACAACGTTTCCAAAACTATCAGATAGATCTGAATTGGATAGATGGATTATAAGTGAACTTAATTCTGTGATTAGGGAAGTTACGGACGCCCTTGAAACTTTTGATCCTGAAAAAGTAACAAGAGATGTTGAACAATTTACAGAGTATCTTTCTAACTGGTATGTAAGACGAAGTCGAAGAAGATTTTGGAAATCTGGAACCCTAGGTGATTCAGATGACAAATCTAATCTAGATAAATTATCGGCGTATGCGACCTTATATGAGGTTTTAATTAGTTTGGTGAAGTTACTGGCGCCAGTAATCCCCTACGCAACAGAAGAAATATACAGGAATCTCACCCAGTCCGGATCTCATGCAAAAGAAAGTGTCCATCTTGAAGATTATCCCTTGTCAGATTCAAACAAAATAGATGAAGAGCTTTCTGAAAGAACTAGGCTTGCTATGCGTCTATCTAGTATGGGGCGTGCAGCTCGCAGTAGAGCAGGGGTTAAGGTTAGACAACCACTCCAGCACCTTTACGTACACACAAGGAGCGTGTCTGAAATTGATATGTTGCCGCTTATCGAAGACCAGATACTGGATGAACTTAATATTAAGCAAATCACACCAGTTACCGACGCTGCAGAAATAGTTAGTTTTAGAATACAACCGAATTTGCCCATACTTGGTCCCAAGTATGGAAGACGGATAGGGGAGATTCGCACAGCATTAGATCAATCTGATCCGATTGAAATAAGAAATTTAGTGGAAGCTGGTAAGAATGTTTCTCTGGGGGAATTCGAACTAGACCCGGAAGATATTCTCATATCAGCTACTGAACTTGATGGAGTATCTTCAGTGACGGATTCTGGATACGCTGTAGGGATATCATCAGAAATTTCCTCTGAATTGATAGAAGAAGGAGTAGCCAGAGAATTAGTTCATCGAATACAAAATATGAGGAAGGAAGCTGGCTTCGATATTTCCGATCATATTAATTTGTCTATTTCTGGCTCCAAGGAGATTACTGAAATAGCTGAGGCACACATTTCTTACGTAACTGAGGAAACTTTATCAGTAGGTCCTATCTCCGGTACGCATAGTCAAGACACATATGATGAAGAACATGAGATTGATGGAGAGAAAATCCAAATATCCATAAATACAGTTGTTTAGATTGGGTAACTTGTCTAGTTTCTAAGTTGAGGAAATAGGATTACTTCCCTGATGGATGGATTGTCCGTCAGAATCATTGTTAGTCTGTCTATGCCGATCCCCAACCCACCGGTTGGCGGCATGCCATGTTCTATTGCAACTAAAAAATCCTCGTCTAGCCGGTCAGTTTCTTCCGACTGAAACTCTTTGTGGAGTTTTTCTTGTTCTTCAAATCTTTGTCTTTGGTCTACAGGATCATTTAGCTCTGAAAATGCGTTGCAAATTTCCATTCCAAAAACGAAGCCCTCAAATCGTTCTACAATTCTGGAGTCATTGTCCGATTTCTTTGCTAGTGGAGACATTGCCATAGGATAGTCAGTCAGGAAACATGGTTGTACTAATGTGGGTTCAACTTTTTCAGAAATCAACTTATCAAGGAGTCCACTCCAACTAACTTGCTGAGATATATCAATACCGGCACTTACCATGGCAGATTTTAGTGAATCAATATTATCGTGGTCTAGAAAGTCAATTCCGCTAACTTCAATTATTTTTTGTCTCAAATCGATTCTCGGCCAGGGAGGTTGGAAATTCAGAAGAACATCTTTGTACATAACTTCCGTTGAGCCATTAAGTTCTAATGAGACTTTAGATACTAGCTCTTCAACCATAGCCATAACATCGTTGTAATCAGCGAAAGCCTCATAACTCTCCATCGTTGTAAATTCAGGATTGTGTTGTTGGTCAATTCCTTCATTTCTGAATACTCGGCCAATCTCAAAAACTTTTTCCAATCCCCCAACAACTAATCTTTTGAGGTGTAATTCTGTTGCTATTCTCAAGTATAGATCTCTGTCCAATGCATTGTGATGTGTTGTAAAAGGGTGTGCCATACCACCCGCGGCGATGGGAACTAAAATGGGGGTTTCAACCTCGATGAATCCTCGGTTCTCCATAAAATTTCTTATTGTTTTCACCAAAAGACTTCTGGATATAGCGGTGATTTTTGCATTTTCATTGGCAATAAGATCTAAATATTTTTGGCGAAACCTCGTCTCTGTATCGGTTAATCCGTGCCATTTTTCCGGTAAAGGCCGCAAGGCCTTACATAGAATTTCAAAATCTGATACTTGAAGTGTTATCTGACCTGTTCGTGTTTTAAATAGGTTACCTTGAACCCCAATCCAGTCACCAATGTCGAGAAAATCCAGAATGGAATATTTGTCGTCTAATTGATTTCTTCTTAACAATATTTGTATTTTTCCATCCACGTCTGAGAGATCAATAAATGTGGCTTTTCCCATACCTCTCCTTCCGATCACTCGGCCACCAAGAGATATTTCTGGCTGATTTTCTTCGTCTAAAGAATCATCAAAGCTATCTAAAGCCTCTTTACTTGTGTGGCTGCGATTGAATTTAGAAGGATATGGGTTAATGCCTTGTTGTATCAGCGATTTCGATTTATCAAAGCGTATTTGAAAAAATTCGTGTTCAGATTGGGTCAATTCAAACCTCTTGTTGTTTTGGGGATATTTAGGGTATCGATTTTATCGTAATTTGAAATGTACGTGCAGGAGTCCTCACCTCAATAGTATCGTCATTTTTGTGTTTAAATAATGCTTTGGTTACAGGTGATTGGTTCGATATCTTTCCTTATAGTAGGTGAGGCTTCAGCACTTCTAACTATTTGATATTTTTTTCTTACCGCCTTCTCCAACTACGGTGATTTTGACCCAAAGCCTACCATGTCGACTTTACTTGGGTGAGGTACAGAAATCTAAACATCCTCTTCCTGATCCATTTTTCATTGCTAACTGGATTAAATGGTGGCGTATTTATAACTCGATTATTCGCCTGAACAACGACCGGAAAATATAAGAATTGCCGAGAAAAATGACCAAATTCTGCTTTGACATAGATCTTTCGGTTGTTAGTATCGAATTCCAGAGAGATAAGACGTAGATCAAGGACGAGTTGTAAGTCTTATGGGTATTAGAGTTTGTCTATCAGGATAACAGGTGGTTTTTTAAAAGGAAGACGTATAGGTTCTCCCAGAGCAGGCAAGGGGATAAGACCGACGACTGACAGGGTAAAGCTTGCAATTTTTTCTGTTATAGGCCTTGAGGCGGTTGAAGGAAGAAAAATTCTTGATTTGTTCGCCTGTACAGGCGCTCTGGGCATCGAGGCAATAAGTCGAGGTGCAGATCATGTAGAACTGGTTGAGAAGAGTAGTAGAAACGTTCAACTGATAAGGGATAATATCGATTTGTTGGGTTTAAACAATCAATGTACTGTTCATCATTCGGATGTGGAAAGTTTCCTGAAAAATTGTGAAGATAGCTATGACATGGTGACGATGGACCCACCTTTCGAAACCTCTAATTGGCATGATTTACTAAATAAGATTGGCCAGACAGGTTTTGTATATCCAGGGGGAATTGTAGTAGCAGAACACAAAAGTGGAATTTCCTTAGATGAGAGTTACAAAGATATTACTAGGTTCAGTTTAAAAACTTATGGAGATTCTCAAGTCTCTTTTTATGAGGTAAAAAGTGGTTAAAGTATTTTATCCTGGTAGTTTTGATCCAGCCCACAATGGTCATATAGATGTGGCAACAAGAGCATCAAAATTGTTCGACGAGGTAGTAGTTGGAGTTTACAAAGCTCCTCCTAAAACCCTTATGTTTGATACAGATGAGAGAGTATCCCTTTTTCAGGAAGCACTTGATGGTGTAGACAATGTAGAAGTTGTTCCTTTTACGGGACTTGCGCCAGATGTAGCAAGAGATTTTGGTGCCAAGGCAATACTACGAGGACTTAGAGCTGGGTTTGATTTTGAGCAAGAATTTGAAATGGCGCTTATGTGGAGGAATTTATCACCAGATATAGATGTGATCTGCATGATGAGCGCTCTGGAACATCAGTTTATATATTCCAGCCGAATAAAAGAGGTGGCTCGGCTGGGAGCTAGCATTGATAACTTGGTGCCACCTCATATAGCGTCAGCCCTTAAAGAGAGAATTTAAAGTAGCGGAAAAGTTAGCCATTGGAGGATAAATAACATGGATGTAAATAGCATAATTAATGAGTTGAAGAGCCTTGGGGACAGTGGAACAAGAGTGCCAGGGTTTCGAGGTAAGGTAATGATTGAATCGGATAGATTGGTACGTCTGTCAGAAGCAATCCGTGAAGGTATGCCCGCTGATATTGCGGAGGCACAGGCTATTATTATTCAAAAAGAAAGTATCATAGATCAGGCCAACCTTGAGGCGAAAAGGATTGTAGAGGACGCCGAAAAATCTGCTACGGATATGACTTCGGCAGCAAACCTGGCGCACGCCGAAAAAGTCTCAGATTCTCAGGTATTACAAGAAGCAAGTAATCGTGGAGATGAGATAACCGCTAATGCAAGTCTAGAAGCACAAAGTATTGTTCAGGATGCGCAAAGGAAAGCTTATGCTCTGATGAGCGAGGCTGAAGCCAATGCTTTGGCTCAGAGAGAAGGTGCCGACCGATACTCTATGGAAGTTTTGTCAGGTCTTGAAGAAAAACTGGCTGATGTTTTAGGACAAGTTCGTAGAGGAATTGACACACTCAGAGTTCAGGACGACATTATTCCTCCCAGAAACGGTGTTTCTGTCTAATGACCAGGTTTCGTACATTGATTATCTGATAGAAAGGCGAGCTCTCCATGTGGCTCGCTTTTCTTTATTAGCCAAAAAATGTCACTCTAATTCTTTGGCAAGATTATCCAGTATTATTGCGTTTTGATCGAGTTCAAATCCGTCTACTTGATAAACGGATTTACCGGTAACTCCATCTACTGCACCGAGATTGACCATACCTTCTATCATCTCTTTTTCATCGTTGATATTTGGTAGTAGGTTTATACCTTTAGCTTGAGATAGTTGAGCAAGTAGTCCATAACCTCCCCAGTTAGAAACGCTGGATATAACTAGTTCACTCACCTTTGTTATTGCTGGGTCTTCTACAAGTTGAGCAGATTTTTCAACAGCTTTATAAACGTTACCCATTCCGATTTCATTACCGCCATCGCCAATTCCAATTGTGGTGTTGTGGAGGTCAAACAATCTATCTATTTGTGCGGTGTATTCAGTTATGCTCAGATTGCGCATGTTTCTGTATAAACCGTCATGTGACCTCCCACATCTTTCAATAGAAATAAGTATTGACGGTTTCTCTTCGGCCAACAGGGTTTTTGAATATTTACCACTTTCTTCGTCGGAGCATATCGGGAAATCAATTAATCTCGATGTATGAGATCTATATTCGTCAAGAAATTTTGAAGCATATGAGTCTGTTATATAAACCACTTCATATCCTAATTTTTCCAAGCCATTACCTAATGCAATTGCGCCAGGAGGGCCATCTGTCTCAATAGTGCCTGCAGTGAGGATGTAAAATCCCGTAGTAATAAATACTTTACCTACGTTCGACAGTAGTATTTCCGCAGACCTATTAAGGTAGCCAGAAGGTATAGACTGACGAAGAGGTGCAATACCCCTTTTATCGTTTTCAAGAATTATGTCCTCTAGAACTGTCACTGTAACTGGCTTTTTGGTCTAAATTACTGAGTAATCTTCGTCTTTCATATCTGTTAAAAACATATGACCAGGAGCGTGAGTTACCATGATATCAGGCTTTGAGTTCATCGCTACACTTTGTGGCGTTACTCCGCAAGCCCAAAAGACGGGTACATCTTCATCATGGAATTCAGTTGGGTCACCAAAGTCGGGTGTGTTTATATCGTTGATGCCAATGGAGGATGGGTCACCTACATGAATGGGCGATCCATGAACGCTCGGAAATCTCGAAGTCACCTGGACTGCTCTGACTACTTTGTCTTTTGGGATAGCTCTCATGGATACGACCATTGGTCCTGAAAATGGACCTGATGGTACTGTTTCTATATTAGTTATGTACATCGAAACATTGGTTCCATTATCAAAGTGTGGAAGATTGATACCATTATTAATTAGGGCTGATTCAAAGGAAAAACTACATCCTAGTAGGAATGATACAAAGTCGTTTCTCCATATTTTCTTAAGGTCAACAATTTCATCAGTTAATATTCCGTTTTCATAAACTCTATAGAGAGGGACGTCGGTTCTGATATCACTTCCTGGAGCAGTAATTTTCGCCTCAACTTTTCCCGGCTCTATTACTTCAATAAGTGGGCAAGGTTTTGGATTTCTTTGGCAAAACAACAAGAATTCGAAAGCCTGCTCTTTAGGTAAGATTGCTAGGTTGGTTTGAACGAATCCTGGTACTAGCCCGGTAGTAGGTTGAATTAATTTCCCCGACCTTATGGTCTCTCTCAGCGATTTAGGGGACTCTTTAATTTGTGTATCTACAACCATAGTAATCTCCTTACGCAATCAAGTTTCAGGTTATTATTTCTCAAGGGGTGCATAAAACACAATCTTTCATGTGATTATCATGTTGTAATTATAAATACAGATTGTTGTAGACCACTTATATGCTCTGTGCTATTCTTTCAGCTTGGTTCGGGGAGTAGCGCAGCTTGGTAGCGCACCTGCATGGGGTGCAGGGGGTCGCAGGTTCGAATCCTGTCTCCCCGACCATCGACTTTCTTCCGGAAATGAGAAATAGACTTGTGAATTCAAGTCTGAGATACGTATTGAATTATTTGTACCACTAAAGTTTGACCAGCGTAATTATAAATATTACTTATTTCAACATATAATACTGTCTAGTAAATCGCTTAAT
>CAYFIW010000054.1:0-9083 GCA_964343265.1 uncultured Dehalococcoidia bacterium
ACCGATTTTGCCAGGTTTCTCGGTTGATCTACATCTCTACCTAGTCTCATTGCAATATTATAAGAAAGTAATTGTAATTGTATGGTTGCTAATAAGGGGTTTAGATCAGTGGAGGCATCGGGCAGTCTAAGTACATGGTCTGACTTGTTACCTATTAAGTCATCTTTATCTGAAGCTATGGCAATAATTTTCGCTCCCCTAGCAGAGGCTTCACTGATATTACTCAATATTTTTTCGTAAAGATGATCCTTGGGAGCAATAGCAACTACTGGCATTTCTTCGTTTATCAGGGATATTGGGCCATGTTTCATTTCTCCCGCCGGATAACCTTCAGCATGGATATAACTTATCTCTTTTAACTTGAGTGCCCCTTCCATCGCTATTGGATGATTAATACCTCTTCCGAGAAATAAAAAATTGTTATATCGATACAAATCATATGCGATGGATTCGGAATCCATCGCATATTCCAGTGTTTTGGTTACCAGATTAGGTAGAGATAATAAATCTGTTACCAATCGGGTTCTAGTTTCATCGTCTATAAACTTTCGGAGAGTTCCCAGATAAATGGCGAGCATATAAAGCGTAGTAAGGGTACATGTAAATGTTTTAGTTGCAGCGACTCCAATTTCTAGACCCGCACCAATTTGCAAAGTGCCTTCAGACAACCTTGAAGCTTGTGTGCCAGGGTAGTTGCACAGCGTAAGTTGTGGCGTTTTTTTTCGTATACCTTCTTCCATTGCGGCTAGAGTGTCAGCAGTCTCACCTGATTGAGATATTGATAACATAAGGGAGCCTTTATCCAATATTGGATCCCTGTATCTAAATTCGGAGGAATTATCCCATTCTGAGGGAATTCCAGAAATTCGTTCAAACCAGTGCTTAGCAACCATCCCTGCATGAAGACTAGTTCCCATTCCTACTAAAATAATTCGTTTCAGATTCAGTATTTCTTCAACATTTAGAGGAAAATTTTCAAAATATATTTCATTTCGACTTTCATTTACTCTATCTTTAATCGAATTTGATATGGCCTCCGGTTGTTCATATATCTCCTTTAACATGAAATTGGGATATTCCCCTTTCGTGGCTGATAAAGGATTGTAGTCAACCTTACTTGGAGGATTTTCTACAGGATTACCATTTAGATCTGTGTAAATGACTGAATTTTTGTCAATAATAACCATTTCTTGATCATTCAAATAGCTTACTATGTTAGTGTGGGGAAGTAGGGCAGGGAGATCACTAGCAATGAACATTTCATCTTTACCGTAACCAATAGTTATTCCTCCAGCATTGCCAATTCTGATTGCAAATATCTGGTTAGGATTACTGGAAAACATTAGAACAATAGCGTTTGATCCTTGTAGGTCATTTGCCATTTTCAGTACTGATTCTTCTATTGAGTGACCTGACTTCATATGAAATTCAACTAGGTGAGGAATCACCTCAGAGTCCGTGTCAGATTTAAAGGTGTGACCGTTACGTATAAGGTTTTCTTTTATGGCAGAAAAATTTTCAATTATTCCATTGTGTACGGCGACAATTTCAGAGGAAGAATTAGCATGTGGATGCGCGTTCGCATCAGAAGGACTGCCATGTGTCGCCCACCTTGTATGCCCGATACCGGACGTTGCAACGTCGAGAAATTCAGATGAAGTTCTCTCTACTTCGGTTTTGAGGTTTGTTAACTTACCGGCTTTCCGATACACCTGAAATCCATTTTCATCGTTGGAAACACATATACCAGCGCTGTCGTATCCTCGGTATTCCAATTTTTGTAGCCCATCAATCAATATGCCAGCGGCTTTTTGATGACCTACGTAGCCTACTATTCCACACATAAATTATTTAGCCTATGGCCTTTGCTGATTTAAATTATATATACCCCTGTACTCGTCTGGGAGTAAGGCGGAAATTCGTTGCATGATCATATTGGTCATTGATTCTAAAAGTGGTTTGTCAATTTTCCCTTCAATTGACGGTAATGAAAAAGCCGTTCCTATATTCACAGTGATTTTACCAGTTGGATTGACGACTCTAAATAGGGAGTCTAGATTTTGTGTCCCGGTCATGCCGACCGGTAAAATAGTTGATCCTGTCATTTGTATTAATCTTGATACTCCATGCTTGCCTTTTATTAACTTTCCCCCATTTCGAGTTCCCTCTGGGAATATAACGAGTGCTCCGTCTCGAGAAAGAATATCTGTTGACCATTTAATCGCTGCAATATCGACACCATTTCGGTTGATAGGATGTGCACCATATGATTTCAACATTTGAGAAATTGGAAAACCTGAAAAAAGACTTTTCTTTGCTAGAAACCTAAGTCTTCTAGGTATAGCGCAACTCAATATTGATGGATCAATATTGCTCATGTGGTTACATACGATCACCAGTGATCCCATAGGAGGTACGTTTTCTCGGCCAACGACTTCGTAATTAGAGAAAACTTTTAAAGTGAGTCCTTGTGAAAATTTACATAGTGGATACAAAATTTCCATTGTTACGCCTTTATAATTTGTAGAATATCGGTCACCACTTCCGCTACTGTTAACGAATCCGTATTAATACATATGGAATCTTCTGATGGCTTTAGGGGCGATAGCTCCCTTTCTGAATCAAGTTTGTCCCTGTGTCGTATCTCATCTATTACATTTTTGAGATTTACGTTAGCATCTTTTAGCAGTATTTCCCGGAGCCTTCTTTGGCCCCTTACCTCTAACGAAGCAAGTAGGAAAAATTTGAAGTTTGCGTCAGGTAATACAACTGTACCTATATCTCTTCCAACCATGACGATTGAATCTGACTTCGCTATTTCACGCTGCTGATGGATTAGTGAATCACGAACTCCTTTTATCTTTGAAACAAAAGAAACCGATTTGTTTATATCACTAGTATGAAGCATATCGGTTATGTCTTCTGAATTTATTATTATTCGTTGGGATCCATTGATTATTGTCAGATGTATCTCTGCTTCAGAAATTTTCTGTGTTATAGCGTCTTCATTTTTAAGAGATATAGCATAATTCCTGGTCAGCCATGTTGCGGCTCTGTACATCAACCCGGTATCTAAAAATACACAATGTAAATTTTTAGCTAGTTGTTTTCCGATGGTAGTTTTTCCGGACGCTGCGGGTCCGTCTATAGCAACTTGAGTCGTCATTTGTGTAAGGTTGCCACAATTATTCTTATCTATAAAGCTTTACGTAGAGTAAGTTTAATTATTTCGCAAAAAATGATTACCTTGAGGAGTGGACCATAGATAAATATAATCTCGTTTAGATAAACAAGTTTTGACGAAGGAGTCTTTACAACCATGAGCCCTAAAATAGTTCTTTATAATCCCGATGACTCAACTCTAGAATCGCTCAGGGCTGCCTCTCAAGATGGTGCAGAAATTGAATGGGTAGATTCTAACCTGCCAATAGATGAAGCTGCAGAAATTCTTAAGGATACCAGGGCGATGATTCTGACTGGGCACACCCACGTGGATCTTAAGCTTGCCGCAAAATGTTCCGAACTACGTCTTATCCAGACTGTTAGTGCGGGGACCGATTATTTGGATAAAACTGCGTTAGGAGAACTAGGCATACAGGTGTCTAATAACGGTGGAGGCAATGCGGTAGCGGTTGCTGAGCACACGATTTCACTGATAGTAGGGACATACAGGAAATTTCAGCTGCAGTTTGAAAATGTAAAAGATCGTAAGTGGATGGGAGACATCAGGTCTGATTGGTTCTCACAGGCACATGAACTGACAGGCAAGACTGTTGGTATAGTTGGTCTCGGACGGATAGGATCTAGGGTTGCCCTTAGGCTACAGGGTTGGGAATGTGATCTTATATATAGCGATATAATTTCACCGGATCCAAAATTGGTCGAGAAAGTTGGATTGAGGAAAGTAGAACTCGATGAGCTTCTAGAAACTTCAGATATTGTTACATTGCATGTACCTCTAAATAATCAAACAAGAGGTATGATCAGTGACAGAGAATTTGATTTAATGAAGGATTCAGCGGTATTAATTAATGCTTGTAGGGGACCAGTTGTAGATGAGGCAGCTTTTATCAGGGCGATGGAAGCCGGTAAAATTATGGCTGCGGGTGTCGATGTGCTTGAAGTTGAACCCACTCCAGCTGACAATCCTTTGATTGATATGGACAACGTATTGATAACCCCACATTTGGCTGCATTTACTCAAGAGGCGGGAGAAAAGAGTAGGGCTTTTGCTATGTACAATTGCTCAAATGTTAGTAATGGGAAAGAGGCGGAATCCGTAGTACTACCTGATGATTAAGCACTATTCGGAGTACTTTGAAATTTGATTTAATAGTGCCTGAGGAGATTCGTTTAGCATATGACGCATCTCCTCAGGTTTTAAACCTGCCCCCAGTGCAACTTTTTCAGCGTAGTCTCTTGTCATCAAGTCTTCTGGTTCGTGTGCGTCTGAATCTAGTATGATTTCGGCACCTGATTGTTTGGCCATATTGGCAACGTGTCCGTTGGCTAATCCATGACCTTTTCTTCCCGATAACTCCAGAAAAATGCCATTCCTGGCTGCTATTGATGCTTCCTCTACAGTGATCAACCCGGGGTGAGCGAGAATATTAACGTTGGGAGAAGATACTGCCGCAAGATTAGTTCCTGGTTCAACTGGCTCCATTATTGTCTCACCATGCACATTTACAACTTTCGCTCCAAGTCTACGAGCCTCTTTTGCAATTCGGTCTATGTCTTCTTTTGGAGTATGAGTAATTTCGACTCCAGGAAATACCCTAATATCCCAACGTTTTTCTGCAAGCTCACAGTCTTTTTTTAATATGGTTAGCACAAACTCTAGATTTCCAGGCCCTACGTGGTCAGTTATCGCCATGACTTTATACCCTATATATTTTGCTCTTCTAATCAATTCTATGGGTGACAATACCCCGTCACTAAGAAATGTATGAGTATGAAAATCGTACATATATACCCCGATTATCTTGATTAGTCTGCAGAATAATAGTATCAATCAGATAGTTTTTTTCAACTTGGTCCTTTGTATTGCATTTTGTCAGGTAGTTGGTCGATGAGACCCAAACCCATTAATATTCGCATAGCTGTAAATTCAGCTGAGGTCTCTAGTGTCGATATTGGCAAATAAAAAGGCGGATCAGAAGGTATTATGGAAGCGCCATAGCTCGCTAGTTTAGACATGTTACTTAAGTGGATAGCATTTAAAGGAGTCTCTCTAGGCACTATAACTAGCGGTCTATTTTCCTTTAGACAGACATCTGCAGCTCGCCTTATAAGATTATCGGATATCCCATTGGCTATTGCAGATACTGTTGCCATACTTGATGGAACTATTGCCATACCCAGTGAAGGGTAAGTTCCACTTGCTATTGGAGCTTGGATGTCTCCTATTGAATAGTAATTGAAATACTTAAAATCAGACCATCTTTCTATAGATTCCCCAAATGTCTCATCCATTTCCTGTTTCCACACTATTCTTGCTGCATTTGAGGCGACAATAGTGGTCGGAATACCCTTATAGATCAAGGCATCTATCGTCTTAGAGGCTAGTATGGAACCACTGGCTCCAGTAATTCCGACAACTACACTTTTTTTTAGACCTTCTTTATTCACACTTATACCAAGACTGCTAGTGAGGTGCCAATAAACATAGTGAGTGAGACAAGTGCATTAATACGCATGAAAGCCATACCAATCTTTGATAAATCATCAGGTTTTACTAAGATGTATTTATATGCCAATGTTGATCCGGCTATAATGCATGCCACGAAATAAAAGATTGATAAATCCATTATGAAACCTAATGAAATTAAGCAAATAATCGATCCAATGTCCAAAATTTTACTCATCAAAAAAGCCTTTGTAATGCCAAACTTCTGGCCAACAGAATGAAGCCCATTTTTAGTTTGAAATTCTACGTCCTGACAATGATAAATTATATCGAAACTGCCTGCCCATAAAGCTACCGCCAGAGACAATACAAAAGGTTCCCATGTTAGCGTCCCTTTTACTCCTATCCATGCAGCGGACGGAGCTATTGCAAGAGCCCATCCGAGGAGTAAGTTAGCAGCCCAGGTGAATCGTTTCGTGTACGGGTAAAATATCAAATATGCAAGAGCGACCGGTGATAACCAAAATGCCAGTGGGTTTAACATAAATGCGCATGTGAATAGGACAATACACGAGATAGTGCCAGGTATTATAAAGTGATTTATTGTCAGAATACCTGATGGCAGATGCCTCATTGAGGTTCTGGGATTTTGACTATCTATCTTCCTGTCTATAATCCTATTTGCGATCATTCCTATTGTTCTTGCCGATACCATCGCTATCGTAATCAAGATAAAGTTTTTTAAAGTCGGAAGTCCCTGAGAAGCGAGTATCATTCCAATATAAGCGAATGGGAGAGCAAAAACACTCTCTTGGAACTTAATTGCATCGAGAAAAGTAGGTATAAGATTTATTCCCCTCGCTCTTTTAGGTTCGATCATATTCCGTATTGATCCCATTTTTCAGTAACCAAGTCTTTTATGGCTTCTGACATAACAACATCTGGAGGCCATTCCCTGTTTCTGCCATCCAGGGAATTTTTTGCGGTCGCATCTATACCCATTTTGCTTCCCAGCTTAGGTGTTTTACTTGCATGGTCTAGATCGTCAACTGGGCCATCAACAAAAACTATGTCGTTGATTGGGTCTATATTACTTGTTACACGCCACGCGACCTCCGATAGATCTTGAACGTCTACATAGTGGTCAACAATGACAATGGTTTTAGCAAGCATCATTAGCCCCAGTCCCCAAAGAGCGTTCATGACTTTTCTGGTGTGACCAGGATATTCTTTTTTCATGGAAACAATTACAAGGTTATGAAAGACTCCTTCAGCAGGCATATTCACATCAGTTATTTCGGGGAGGGTCAATTGAAGTGCTGGTAGCATAAGCCTCTCAATGGCTTTTCCCATAAAATAGTCTTCTGAAGGTGGGCGCCCGACAACAGTTGCAGGATATATCGGGTCTTCACGTTGGGTTATTGCTGTCACATGGAAGACTGGATAGTCATCTTGAAGTGAGTAGTAACCGGTGTGATCACCAAATGGGCCTTCAGGTAATAATTCGCCTGGAACAACATATCCTTCAAGTATGTATTCTGAGTTAGCTGGGACCTGTAGATCGACGGTCTTACATTGAACCATTTCTACAGGTCTGTCGCGGATTACACCTGCGACAGCAATTTCATCCATATCAGGCGGAAGTGGTAAGGCTCCACTCCAAATTATTGCGGGGTCTCCTCCTATGGCTACGGCTACTTCTAATTTATGTAATTGGTTTTCTTCACTAGATCTATAGTGTTTTGCTCCCACTTTATGGGTTTGCCAGTGCATGCCTGCAGATTTCTTACCTCTTATCTGCATTCGATATATTCCCACATTTCTGCGCCCTGACTGTGGGTCTTTTGAAATTACTAGCGGTAGAGTTATGTATCTACCTCCGTCCATAGGCCAACACTTGATATGGGGGATGCTTTCTAGGTCGACGTCATCACCTGTATAAACTATTTGTTGGCATTTTGCATTACGTACGGTCTTGGGTTGAGTCCTAGCCATACCTACCAGATCCTTAAGTGTTTTTAACTTATCTATCATGGAAGATGGAGGATTTTGCACGAGTCCCATAATATCGCGGACTTTTGAGGTAAGATCATCCGCTTTATTCACCCCCAATGCCCAGGCTGTTCTTTGATGTGTGCCAAAAATATTTGTGATAACCGGGGTGCTATATCCTTCCACGTTTTCAAATAATAAGGCGGGACCTCCGGATTTTATTGTACGGTCAGTGATTTCGGATATTTCCAAATCTCTGCTAACACTAGTCTTTATATGACGGATTTCGTTTTTAGATTCTAAAAATTCAATAAATTCCCTGAGGTCTGAATAGGACATCAATTATCACCTTTCTGACGTATTTTTGAAGATGATTGGTCAACTCTGAATTGATTTTCTGGAATTTCTTGCAATAGATGCTCAAATCGTTTTGGGATGGTGAGGTCAGATAAATTACTAAACGTGTTGTTTATCAATCTTCCTGCTACAAGGAAGGAGCAATTGTGATAATCAATTGTTTCCAGAGAACGATACATTTCGATTTCGTCGTCGTTATAATATTTCCTGTCAAGTAATCTGACAGCTGTATCGTATCCAATTACAAACGTAGATCCGGGAAACAAATTCGCTTTTTCAGAGAAAAGTGGTGCACTTGTTATTAGTAGATTCAATTTATTGAATTGTCGTGCTCTATCGTTCACTTCACTTACAGATAAAGAAGGTTTGTCGACATTTGTAGCCGATATTTCAAATACTGTTTTATCGCCAGTTATATTTTTTGCGGTCTCTGCTAATGCCCTATGGCCCTCGTGTAAAGGATTAAAAGACCCTGACAGAATCGTCCCGGTAAAACTTGGATCGTGAAGTGACGTTCCATCGGGACTTAACATGTATGAATCTATATGTCCGTCTAATAGAGCCTCAATCGATGAATGATATGTCTTGTGTGTTGTATTGATGTTTTCAGAAGATTCCAAGCATATTGGAATACTGCTTTCCTTCCATAATAACTTGGATATGGAATCCAATATTGCATGACTTATAATTGTTTCTTCTTCGACTCTAGTACGTAGTCCCTTTTTAAGTTCTATGTGGGTTGATGAAATCGAATTTTGACTACATATGGAAATATAGGCGTGATTAGCTCCTCTACGTTCACGGTTGGTGTTGATTGCGCCGGTGCAGGCAATACCGATCACTTCAAAGTTATCTTCTCTTAACTTGACAGCTCTCTTATAGGATTCCCTAGCCATTTCTTGTGATGTTTTTTCTGAGACAAAATTACTAGGAGTCTTACCCATGAAATCAATCAAAGAGTGTTGTGAATATGGGATTATTCCTTCAAGAATTGTATTTGATGCACCGGGTATTTCTAACAGCCAAGTTATCGCTTTGCTCCCAACACCTGACACGCAAAGCACTGCTTTAACATTTGAACCGTGGATTCGTGAAATCGTACATT
>CAYFIW010000055.1:0-9021 GCA_964343265.1 uncultured Dehalococcoidia bacterium
CTGCTGCAGGCAGTAACCATAGTCTAATTCTATCCATAAGCCAGTTGATAACCTCAAGTAAGTTTTAGTTCTCTACAGCACCATCAACTATGAAGGATTTTACTTATTTTCACAACACGTAAAACTACCTGTGAGAAGCAATAGCTAAAACAGAATTAAGTAAGATTTAACAAGCCTGAAATTTTGCTCTAAAAAGTTTGTAAATATAGATATTATTCTAAAAGTCATTACAATCTCAGGCTCTCTGACTAGAACAGAATTCTGGTACTTAAAGACTCAACCTGACGGGATCTATCGCTGTATCCTTCATTCTGACGTTGAATCTGTACAAAATTAAACCATCTTGAAAGGCTATTTTACTTCCAAATACATGGTTTTATGAAGGTTAAAGTCATTTATTGGCAAATTGTCTTGATATAATTCTTAGACTTTATTCAACCTGGTGGTCAAAGAACCACAGAGAGGCTGAGGCTTTATGGGCCCAGATATAGCATCGGTTCTGGAACTGGTAACCTTCGTATTCGTAGGAACTATCGTGATAAGCATTATATTCACGGTAGTGCTTCTTATTTGGACTTTTGCAAGGATAAGCGAAAGATCTTCCACAAGAGACCTAGTCAAAGAATTGAAAGGTCCTGACAATTCTCAGAACAATCAGAAAAATACCGGCGCACCGACCGAAGATGATATCCAGCAAATGATAATGCAGGCTATCGCAAATATTCTTCGCGACAGCGGGGCGAATATATCAACCGGTGTTCCTCCAATAGCAGCTCCTCCTCCACAACCTAGCCTGGAACAATCCATTTCTTCCCAGGTAAGAGAACAATTCGGAATAGCTCTACAACCCGCAATCGACCAAACAGAAACATCTACAGCATCTCCCGCTCCGGACAGCCGATCTAACGCGTTGCTTAGAACCGGTCATGTTCATCTCAAACATGGTGACGTAGAATCAGCGATTAATGATTACACAGCCGCCTTGAGATTATCGCCCACATTTGCTGATGCATTTAATGCTCGTGGTATGGCTTACAGAAGGCAAAAAGATTTTCAGCATGCCTTGCAGGACTACACCATGGCATTAAACTTGAAACCTGACATGGCAGCCACGTTCAATAACAGAGGCGTGATCCATATGGATATCAAGCAATATGAACTAGCTCTATCAGACTTTGACCGTGCAATCGAACTAGACCCAAACAACGCTAACGGATTCTGCAATAGAGCGATGGTCTATGGATACATAGGAGACTATGACAAGAGTATCACTGAGAGTACGAGGGCAACTGAAATCAATCCTCAGTTATCTGAATCATACGTAGTGAGAGGAATTGCAAAGGTTCGAATCGGAGCACAGATGTCTGCACAGCAGGACTTCGACGTAGCCGAAACACTTGGACATAGTCGGGAAGACATCAATTTAAGAGTTGGCTCAGTTTAGTCGCCAATATTGTGTCAACTCCTCATATCCAAAAACCGTTTGGGTTTTCTCTTGGATCAGGGCTAATCTTCTGCATTGCAACCACGATAATATCAAACTTCATCCTTGATTTTACCCTTGCATCAATAGGAAGAGGACTGTGTGCCGGCATCCTAGGATTTGTGGGAGCATGGGATCTGAAAACTCATAGAATACCAAACGTAGTCACACTCGGAATGCTTCCGGTAATATTTTTTCTGTCACCTCTTTTTACAACAGACATATTTCAATTATTTGATCACGTGTATATATCCCCACTAATAGGCGGAATAGCGGCGCTAGCAATATTTGGTTTCACATATCTGATAACCAAAAATAATCTAGGAGGGGGCGACGTGAAATTAGCAACGCTTATAGGGGTCCTATCAGGATTTCCTGGAGTTATGATATCTATTGGTGCCGGGTTAATACTAGCTGTTTCAATCAACAGCTTAAGAAAAATGGTATTCAACCATGTAGTGACTCAATTTCCACTGGGCCCATATCTATCAGCAGGAGCAATACTTTATCTTTGCTTTACTCCCATAGCTTATTAAATTCCTAACTAGGGCCGATGAAATAGTTCTTAATTATTTTTTCCGAGCTATCAGAAGTCTTTCTGGTTATTGGAACAAACCCTGAAATTTTTGTGCCTTCCCCAGTGGCAGTTTGAATTTCGAGAGTACCACCTATTCTTTCTGCCCTCAATTTAAGGTTGAGAAGGCCAAAATGACCGGTCTCTGGAACATTAGAAATTTTGTCAGAGGAAAAACCTATACCATCATCACTCACATTAAATGAAATCCCTTCAGTCCCCCAGGAAATACATATATTTATATTTGAACATTCAGCATGTTCAACAGCGTTGATAGTCGATTGCCTTACGATCTGAAATATATCTTCTGAAATATGTCCAGGAATACTTTCCTCCAGAAGATTGACTGTTTCATATTCAATGCTAATTTCTTTTAATGATTCTTCTTTAGAAATGTCTGAAAGTAGGGCATTCATGGAACCATCAAGTCCACGTAATAAAACATCATCATGACCTTTCTCACGGACAAGATTCCTCAATGTCTGATCAGCTTGTTTAACCATAGCCACAATATCATCTACTTCAGCTATTGTGGATTCGTTAGTATCAGAGGGTGACAATGAAAACTTCAAAAGTCCTAAATTCATAAGTATTCCACTAAGATCACTCATAGTTCGATCATGTAAATCAGCCGCAAGTTCAGATCTCATCTCACGTCTACCTTGCTCTACTGCATCAAACTGTTCAATTCTTCGTAACCTATAAGCCAGGATCTTCGATATTTTCTGTACAAGTTGAAAGGCAACGTTAGCGTTACTTTCAGCCATTTCATTAAATGCATCTCTACTTATATTAAATAATCTGCACCGAGTTCTTGCACGTACCCGTGCAGTTCTTGGCTGATCATCGAGAAAAGAAATTTCACCAATCACCGTACCAGTTCGCAGTAAAGCAACGTTAAGCCATCTATTACCAACCGGAACTTCAACTACAGCCTCCCCTTCCATCATCAGAAAAAGGGAATCTCCCGAATCGCCATATTCCGAAATTAATCCATCTTCCTGGACTAATGACTCGGAACCAAGATCTGAAAAGCATTTACAAAAATAATCTATTTCATCGTGTGAAAGTATGGGCTCATTAATAAAGTCATTGGTTGAAGAATGTTCAGAAGTCATTTGGTCCGGACCTGCAAATAAATCGCTACGGTTACTGGGTATCCAGGGCTATACACTGGTTAAGAAAGGCAATTGTAGTAGCGATCTGGTCATCTGCTACATCTTTTCTTTGAACATTCAAAACCGAAAAAATATGGTTTAATCCAGACTCCATCTTGTCGTCATCAAGATCCAGTATGGCTTTAATTTCATTAATGTCAAAGCCTCTGGCATAGTGAGAAATGAGGCTCAAGTGTTCCTTTGAAAACTGCTTAAGTTCCTCCGAAATATGGCGCTCATAATACCCTACCAACTTATCAACAAGAACATGGTCGAAAATCACGTACCCCTTCCTAACCTGCCTTACCACCCTGATTAGTTCACCTATATCGTCAAGGGAATTTTTTAAAATGTAAGCCTTCGCACTGGGATCTATCTCAACTAGATCCTGTATATATGTCCAGTCATCAAAGGCTGACACTATGACTATAGAAGTAGAAGGAGACGATTCTCGTATTTTTTTCCCGGCTGTGATGCCGTCAAGTCTGGGCATTCTGACATCGAGAATCGCAACGTCTAATTCAATTTCCTCTGCTGCTTCTACTGCCGCTCGGCCATCCTCTACAACTGCTGAAACCTGTAAGTCTTCCTGAGTTTCTAAAATACGCTTATATGCTGTTCTAATAAAAGGGGAATCATCGGCAATAAGTACACTGGTTGTCATCTATTTATCATTTCCGTCATTCAGTAATTGGTTCACTTCTCTAATTTCCTGCAAAAGCTGGCTAGCAGGTAGAGTGCCATATTTGTCCAATAGTTGCCGCACCTGAGGTCTAATTTCTATCTTTTCACCAAATAGAGCTGCCACCTCATCTTCTTCTACCTCCATAACATTATCCAAAGATTCATTCTCTTCTTCTAGCGGATTTTCTTCCATATCTTCTTCAAGCTCTTCTTCCCCGATAGACTCTATATCATCATCAAGACTCACTCTCCTGACACTTGCTCCTATCGCTCTTACTGAGGTAGATTCATTCCCAGTGCCAGCAGAAACAATACGTCCTTCAACTATAGTTGGAGTATCTTCATTGACTGAATCCGTACTAGCCTCAGGGTCTGAATCAGAAGACAGGAAAACGTCTCTGTATATATCAGGATCCAGCTCACTCAAATCCCAGAGAGATTCCACATCCTCCGAAGGTAATGTGCCGCCAATAGACGCAGATTCAGTTTTGATCAAATCATCGACTGTTTCAGTCGTCGCTTCTGAAGGCATTGGTTCTGTTTCAATAATATCTTCATTTGAAGATTCACTGGAAATACCCGCCTTCTTCATAGCATCATCAAATATTTTTCTAATTGAGTCCATATTCGAAACCTTTGATCTATACCCTATTTACATATTTAATAGTGAAGCCGTTATCTTTGGAACTATTAATAGGATCACTCCAGAAGCAATACTCGTAACAGCCAGGTAAGTGAGAATCTTTATATTATGACCGCCTTCTGAAAATTTTGGAGCAAGAGCGTTAGCAAGTGTAAGAATTGCGATTGCGAAAATAATCGTGTACTGCAAACTCCCCATGTTGGTCATCTGGAAAACATCCAACCCTGCAGATAGATCCTGTGACTGTGGAATACTTATACCTGGTGGTGCAGTAATATTATCGGGGACTTTCAGGCTCGCGTTGGCCCCAACATCCTGACCCTGTACAACATCAGATAATTTCTGGTTGAAATTCATGATGATTTCCAAAACAAAAACCAATATGAATGACATTACTGTATGCATGGTTACAGTCAAAAAAGAAAAAGTTGAAGATGTCAGTTTTCTTTTTGCCCTGAGTTCAGTTATATCCTGGGCATAATCTGAACATATCTCCCCTATCTGGCCTGGATTACAGCCAACCTCCACCCCATCGACAAACATCCCAGTAGTTCTTGATGCAAGTTCACTTCCCGTCTCTCTACGGAATATTTCCCACGATTCCTTCGACGGTAATTGAGCCTCTAAGCGAGTCCTCAGCCTTTCTAAGGGAATCTTTATGTACTGATAGGAATTCAAATCTATCCTGCGAAGAGACTCTGTGAGCGTTACACCGGCCGACCCGGCAACACTCCCCAAAGCACGGAGCACAGTAGGTAATTCCTGATCAATCTTATTTACGCGGTCATTATCCTTCCAGGCAAAATATGCTGAAGGCAATAACGATACTCCTAGAGCAAGAAATACCGACGACGATGCCGTCATAGGGCTAATATCTCTAGATAACATCAAAGCAAAAATCATTAACCCTACTGAAAATCCTGTCGCACCTAATATTAGGCCGAAAAATTTCGCGTTCTTTCGTTCTACGGTCGTGCCACCAGGGTCATCATATGTAAATGACTCATATGGAGCTACTTTATAGATCAAATAAACGCCTACTGCTGTAACACCTCCCAGTGTAAACAGCATCAGATAAATAAATGATTCCCCTGTAGAACCAAGCAAACTGGATACCTGTGAAACAACCATTATCAAAGTGACTGCGACTAACACGGCAGAATAGGCATCAGTCCACTTCCGCAAATTTTCTACATTTCTTTCATAATCGTTCTTGTAATGCTCAGATTCAGCCCTAGCCTCTTGTAAAACAAAGTCTGATTCTGAGCTCCCCGAAGATATGGATGCAGAAAATCTTAGAAGTAAACTCTTTACCCTGGGAGCTTTGGCCCGTTCAGCAACAGACTGAAATGCCTTGGTGTATTCGACACCCATGGATTTAGCCATGAGGTTTATATATTCAAAGAATACCGCTGTCGAGTATTTTTGTTCCCCACAGTACTGCAAAAGACGATCTCTACCAACACCACCCCGGGCCAGAATGGACATATATGTTAGATGTGAGAATAAGTCGAACCCGATTACCTGGTTATCGGAAGAGACCTTCTCTATGCGCCTGGGCGAGGACGTTGTGGAGTTCATAGAAATTAGTGTTTCCTCTTTCGCTCAATCTCTTTAATATCTCGGCACGCTTATCAAGCTCGTTGTATATATCCCTCGATTCATGTGGAGCGAGTCCTCTTCTTTGCGCAACGACTTGTTCCAGTAGATAAGTATTCATATGACCTGGAAATTCAAATGTGTCCGTGGAAGGATCCCAGCGGAAAACTTCGATAAATCCAAATGAATTAGATTCCGGATCATATTCAACTATTTCACTTATGCTTAAGCATCTTCTTGCAGGACTGCCATCCGGAAGCCTTACTGCGCTCATAATGACCACCATATTCAAGTTGTCCACATAAGTCTTTGGAACGTTTATAGGATCCCCCGTCAACCTCTGAATAAGTTTTTCAACAGAGGCAGCGTGGAAAGTTGCCATACAGGCATGACCAGTTTGCATAGCCTGGAAGGCTATTGCCCCTTCAGCACCCCTGATTTCCCCGATGATGATCTCGTTAGGCCTCTGCCTTAAAGCAGCTACCAGTAAATCAAACATCGTCACAGAACTGCTACTTTCTCCTCCACCTCTAACGACTTCCCTGGTCCAGTTCTGATGTGGAACCTGTAATTCAGGAGTATCTTCAATGCTTACTATTTTAGAATTCGGGGGTATAAAAGTGCTTATCGCATTTAATATTGTTGTTTTCCCAGAAGCAGTCTCCCCAGATACAAACGTATTCATACCTTCACCCAACATCAATGAGATATAAGAAGCCATTTCATAAGTGAGTGTGCCTCCCTCAACGAGGTCCAATATACTCATCGGTGTCGCACTAAATTTTCTTATGGTGAAATTGCTGCCGCGACGGGAAACATCGCCTCCGTAGACAATATTTATCCTGGATCCATCTGGCAATGTAGCATCAACAATCGGTTCACGAATCGTGACCGGCCTATTTATTTTCTCTGATAACTGTATTACATACTGATCAAGCGATTCTGTTGTCTTGAATTCTATGCTGGATTTCAATCCCCCAAAGGTCTTGTGCTCCACATATAAAGGGCCCACTCCACTGCAACTAATATCTTCAATGTATGGATCTTGGACAAGGGGATCCATTATGCCCATACCCGCCTTCTCTCTGCGCATCATGTATCGGATACCCTCAAATTGATCATCACTTGCTTTAACTGTTTTTACAGTTTTCTTACGTCCCTTGGAGCGAGAACATATCTGGTCTACCGCATCAAGTATTACTTCCAAACGGGCCTCTTCGTCCCTCGTCTGCCTCAACTCGTCAATATATTCCATTAGCTGTGAATCTACATCAGACGTTATGCCTTCTAGTTCTGGTGCCAGTGACGGTTCAACTGCCAGATAATAATCTCTTGTGTCTTCAGGATCGTGTACCACATGTATAAATACTCCACCGCCAACCGGATACACGAGATTTCTCTTTTCCTGTGTATCGACCGCCCTGCTTACAAAGCTCTTGTATTCCGGAATCCCAATTTCATCTATAGGAAGTGCAGAAACATAGGCTCCGAGGTGACGATGTTTAGTAGATTGTTCTCTAAACTCTTCTGGTAGTTGGCTAATCACCTTATCATCGAGTTTATATTGATTCCCTTTCACAGAACTAACGTTGTACAAATAAGAGAGAATCCCTTCGGCAGCCGATGATGCGGCTATTTCAAGGCCGTCAGCATTTTCGGATTCACTCCGGTTCATCTGTACGATTATCTTGAATTTTTCCAGTCCAAAAGGCATAAAATCCGTCCTAAGTTAAGCCTTGGCTCTTGATACAGGTATTATTCGTATTCCCAAACCGGGCTCTACTTCAAAACCGGTGATATTTCCTGTCCTCAGCTCCGCCCCGCGAATCTTGGCAACCTCTAATGTCTTTATAAGACTGGTCCCGGAAGCCGAAACCTGCAATCTTAAATAAGCATCGCATATTGACCTTACTCTCAACACATATTCTTCATCGAAAGCATTCTCATGCACAGTACAGGCAATCACCTGGCCGCGCATACATAGTCTTTTAAGTTCGCTGAAAAAATTCTGAATCTGGTCTCCGCCCGCTCTCGAAACAAAGGTGGTTAGTGAATCTATTACTATCATCCTCGGTTCTATTTGGGTAGCAATGTGCTTGGTAAGCATGTCCAATACTTCGTTTGGGTCAGTAGAACTGCCCGAAGTACTTATAGGGTATACCTGGATTTCATTCAACAAGAAATAATCAGTCAGATCCTGTCCCAAACTCTCCATCTGTCTAAGAAATGAATGAACATTCTGCTCGGTTGTATAAATTACAGCTTTCTGACCCGAATTAAGCGTACCCCAGATAAACTGCTGGGCAAATGTGCTTTTACCGGCTGCATCCTGGCCTTCTATTAGCATCACCGTGTTATACGGAATACCTCCACCCAGCCTCCTATCCAGTTCAATGGTCCCGGTCGTTATTGCATCCAACCCAGTCTGAGTAACCATCCTATTCCCCTGATAAAATCATCCTTTAAATTTATATCTACTGAGGATACTCCTAGATATCCATCTTAGCTATTAATTAATCGGTCTAATTGTTACATAGTAAATCAAACTTCTTTGTTGAGCTTACCCCGTTAGGAAAAACCACAACGATCGTTCCTGACTCATCTGAATACCCTGATAAGTTCACTCTTAATTCCATTATTTCACCGGTGTTCAAAATTCCCTGTTGGAAAACATCATTATTCTTAACAATTCCATCAATTGTAGTGGTTGCCGGAATAGAAACAGACCATTCATTTAATCCTGGTAACAGATCGCCAGACCTAGTGAGAAGCGCTGTAGTATTTGAGTCCAGGCTGGCTATAACATCCATATTTTCAAAGTCTGAGAATACTGCCGATCCTTTATTTTCGATATGGAAATAATTTACGCATGTCATAGGCT
>CAYFIW010000056.1:0-8997 GCA_964343265.1 uncultured Dehalococcoidia bacterium
GAAGTACCCGAAAAAACGAGGATTCCAAGTGAAGTCTTATTATCAGAATCAGAGGAACCTGTGTCGTAGGCACTATCCAGATCAGGTGTAGACGGTTTACTAGCCTCTGAATCAACAACTAAATTAGATGGTTCGGAATTCCCACTTATGTTACCTGCCTTATCAGTCGCTGAAGCGTAAATTGAGTAAGTGTTATCTTCCAGGGTTCCCGTCGTGATAGTCCAGTTGCCAGAAGCATCAGCACTCCCAGATCCAACCAGCTTAGTTTTTGATGCATCTCGATATAATTTCACAGAAGAATTTGACTCTGCTGTACCCGAGAATGTGGGAGTCTGATCTGAAGTCAACTTATCGTCAACTGAAGACCCCGTATCACTCGTTGGATCCAAATGCGGTTTTGATGGCGCACTGATAGAAGAATCTATTGTCAGAGACAATGGAGAAGAATCATTACCTGTGTTACCTGCCTTGTCAGTCGCTCTGGCAACTATTTCATGAGCACCATCTGGCAATGGAGTAGAAGTAATCTTCCAAATTGCTGAAGACGAAACAGAAGCACTCCCAATTAGATCTATACCATTTACATAGAGCTTAACAGTTGATCCCTTTTCAGCTGTCCCTTTTAACGCCGGAGTCGCAACAGAAGTAATATTGTCTGTATTTGATTCACCCTTGTCACTAGATGTCTCCAGATCAGGTTTTGAAATAGTGGAAGGCCCTTTGGTGTCTACTTCCACTGAAAGTGCAGATGAAATCGGACTTTCATTACCGGCCAAATCTACTGATTTTATTTTTAACGGATGTATTCCATCAGATAATGAGGAGACTTCGTATGTCCAGTCACCCGTGTTATCTGACGTGGTTTCACCAATGAGTGCTTGGTCTCTGTAAATTTTTACAGATGATCCAGCCTCTACATTTCCGGTCAACTTAAGATTGCCCTTAAAGGTGATATTGTCTACCTCAGATATACCACTATCAGATTCAGGCATTAGATCAGGAGCATTAGGCCTTGCGGGGGCCTTCCTGTCCACGGTAATAGTAAGAGCCGATGTTCCTCTACTTACGCTGCCGGCAATATTAGTAGCCTCTACCGATATAGAATGTTTTCCTTCAGAAAGGTTAAATACATCTACAGACCAGTCCCCATTAGTATCTGCCTTGGTCGACCCAATTGAAATCGTATTATCCCTGAATAGTTTTATACTTGAGTTCGGTGAAGCCCTTCCAGTGAAAGAAAGCGTTTTCTCGGATGTTATGTCATCCATGTTAGAAAGACCGGTATCACTCTTCGTAGCAAGATTCAGTTCAGATGGAGCATCCGGTACCGATGCATCTATAGTGATTTTAAGAGATCTTGATGCTGTGCTGACGTTACCCGCTCTGTCAGTGGCTTTTGAGGTAATAGAATGAGGTCCGTCTTTTAAGACAGAAGATGTGATACTCCATGCTCCATCTTCACCAGATTTAGTAACACCCAGTGATATTGCTCCTGAACGGAATATTTCCACTGAAGAGAAAGGTTCGGCAGTACCTGTGAATGTAGGAGTCGTATCGGACGTCAAATTATCTGTGGTATCAACACCTGTATCACTTGCAGTATCCATATCCGGAACTGAAGGAGATTTAACAGACGAGTCAATCGTTACATTAATTGGCGATGAAGCACTACTCGAATTTCCTGCCTTATCAGTCCCACGGGCAGTGATGTTGTGGTCACCAGATGGCAACCTAGATGATTTGATTTCCCACTTTCCACTAGAACTCGCGTCAGTTGAACCAATGAGTGTTTTTCCCGCCCTATACAGCTTAACCTCAGAATTAGCTTCAGCCGTACCGACGAATGTTGGAGTTGTTAACGATGTAATGTTGTCAGAGTCTGATTCCCCAAGATCACTTGATGCACTCATATCAGGAGATTCGGGTGCTGTGATGCTGGTGTCCACAGTTATTGAAAGACTTTTTGAAGCAACACTGTGATTACCTGCAACATCTACCACTGTAACAGTAATCCTGTGAACTCCATCTTTTAATCCGTTGGATGTAAGAGTCCAATTACCTCTCGAATCAGTTGTTGCAGACCCAAGAACCGTGTCACCGTCGCGAAGAACGGTAACCACAGAATTCGCCTCTGTCCTTCCTTTAAAGTCAGGAGTTGTATCGGATGTTATGTCGTCGGTGGATGAAGAACCACTGTCACTCTTGGTATCAAGATCGGGCGCATCTGGAGCAACGATCAAATTATCGATAGTTAATGAGAGTTTCTTAGAACCAGTCTTTTTATTACCTGCCGCATCAGTGGCCCTTACTGTGATTGAATAAGTACCTGATTTGAGTGTGTCCGACGTTATAGTCCAGGTACCATTGGGAGCCACAGTTCCACTACCTATCTTGATAGTTCCTCCTCTGAACAATTCAATCTTGGCACCCGACTGGCCTGTTCCAGTAAAGGTCGGAGTAGTGTCGGAGGTTATATCGTCTGTACTCGATGTTCCGCTATCACTCTTTTCAGTTAAATCCAGTGCTGAAGGAGCAACAAGATCAGATCCTACAATCATAGTTAGAGGGTCCGACGAATTACTAACATTGCCCGCTTTGTCAGTCGCCCTCGCAGTAATAGCGTGTACGCCATCACCAATTCTCGATATTGTGATTTGCCAGTGTCCCCTGGAATCTGCCTCACCACTTCCTCCCATGACGTCACCAGAACTGAAAATCTCAACATATGCCCCTGGCTCCGCGATACCTTTAAAAGTTGGAGTTGAGTCAGAGGTCAGGTTGTCAGTCTGCGAGGTTCCAGTGTCACTGGAACTTGTAAGATCTGGCCTGGACGGAGAACTAATTGCCGAATCGATAGTGACGGTTAATGTTCCGGAACGTGAGCTTTGAACACCTGCCCGACTTGTAGCTATAGCCGTTATGCCAAATTCACCGTCCGGTAGTCCTGAAGACTTCAATGACCATTCTCCAGATTTGTCAGATTCCACGACTCCCAGGGAAATAGTTTTGTTCCTGAAGAGTTCAACCGACATGTTTGGTGGGGCAGTTCCCACAAAAACAGGAGATGGATTAGAAGTTATATTGTCAAATTTGGCAGAACCAGTATCCGATTCGGCCGTAAGATCAGGTTTTGAAGGAGGCTTTGGCTTTGAAGTATCTATCTTGGTGACGGAAATCACGTAATCCCCGAGACCCTCAGCTAGGGTAGTCGCAACAACTACGTATGTTCCGGGCGAACCGATTTCAAAGTCAGTAATGGAAGCATTCAGCTTTCCTCCTGAATCATCGTCCTCTTTTACAAGGAGCCCTTTCGGATTGATCAACTGTATATACGGATCGAGCTCGTTCCCTTCAGCATGGGTCATCGTGATCGATATCCTATCTCCTGCTGATGCCCTGAACTTCCACTCATCCTTGTCCTGGGTAAAATCGATCACTCCCTTTTGCTCGGTATCTACTTTTATATCTCCGCCATCTGATTTTTCTTCTATAACTTCCTTAACTTTTTCAGTGGAAGTTGCAGATACAGATGTCTCTCCCTTGATTGAATCAGATGGTTCTGGGGTCGCAGTGACCCCGGGTTTAGTCACGTTGTTTTGATCAACTTCAGGGTCTTTATCTGACTTTTCTTCCTCTATAACTTTCTCTTCAACAGGCTTGGGAGTCGGTACAGGGGTAGGTTCTGGTGTAGGTAAAGGTGTAGGTACCGGGGTGGGTAAAGGAGTGGGTTCCGGAGTTGCGACAGGCTGAGTAGCAGGCACCGGTTGTGAGGCCGGAGGTTGAGGCACAGATGGCAATTGAATATTGCTACGGTCTATCACTTCAACACTCGATTGCAGATTATCTATTCTGAGAGAGTGATTCCCAGCAGGAAGAGAGGTTCTAAAATTGAACGTTTTCGTCTCTGATGGACCCATAGAAATGGTTCTCGTGGAATCCACGCTGGAATTAACCCACAGAGATATGGTCTTTTCAACCTCTCTATCTCCGGTGTTTTTAACCTGTACAGAGACATCAAAAGTTTCATTCTCATAAATGTCACCGGCACCGATGGTTAAACCGGTGACCTCAACAGATACAGGAACCGGGTTTTCTGAACCCGAAAGCGACCAGATCGAAAATCCGGATACCGGGACTGAAAAATAAGCAAACTCTTCGTCTTCTTTTATAAATTTTGCCACCACCGGTTGCCACCTCTGTAGCTCTTCACTGAAACGACTAAATTCAACGGACCATTTGTGCAGCTTGTATTGCTCAAACCACAGCTTATCCATTTCAAAAGTGACGTATGCCGATACTATGTCCTCATTGGAAAATCCCGTGGAACTTACCTGGACGTACCTCTTGATAGTTCTTCCTTCCCTGTCATCAGGTATTGGAGGGCCAACGTCATTAATAGATATACTTGAATTTTCATCAGAAGAAGAAAGCTTCGTAAGAACACCGCTGAAGTTCACGCCCGCGGCGTTAAGCGCTACATTGTTGATATTGGATGGAGTTTCAGTCCACCCTGCTCCCCCGGAAGTAGATTCTCCCACCTTCGGGGAAGATTCAGTCACCCATGCGGCAGAAGGAATCTTTTCTCCCAGCAATTTTAAGGACTCAGCATCCTTCGAAAGTCCTTCAGAAAGCGCCGCAGTGATAGAAGTGGGATCAGATCGTGAGGCCTCTATCAGGGCGTTCCCAGTTGATTCAACGTTCCTTGTTACAGAACTTACCAGGGCCTGGCCAGTCACCGATGAGTTCTCAGAAGAAGCCTTGGCAAGTGCCATGCCCGTGGAAGTCGAATTCGCAGAAGCTGATTCTGCAATCATCCAACCCGTTAGCTGGGGTTCCTTTGCACCGGCACTGACGAGAACTTTACCCGTATTTCCAGGGTCAGCACTTGAAGATTCAGCCAGTACAGCTCCTGTCACCGCCATGTCTTTCCCGGCAGAACTTATGACTGCGGTTGCCGTGTTATCAGAATTTTCACCCGAAGCAGAAGCTATAACAGCACCCATCGCGGCGGCATTTTGGCTTCCCGCAGCCGCAATTACCGTGCCAATAGAATCTGCATCTATTGCGGCCGATTCAGAAATCAATTTGCCCGCAGCGTCTAAGTCTTTACCTGCTACTTCCACCATTGTTCTCGCGGTTGACTCGCTGTCCATTTCGGCCGCTTTAGCAAATGCATTGCTTGTAGATTTAACGTCCAGTGCGACCACTTTGGCAAGTAATTCAGCTGTCGCAGCAGGATTTTCCGAAGCAGAGCTTAGAAGTATCGAAGCTGCAGCGCCACTGTCTTTACTGGCCGCCTCGGAAAGCGCATTAGTAGCAGCTGTCATGTCAGTCTGACTCAATTGCAGCATTGCCTGTGCAGCAGCGGTTGGGTCCTGTTTAGTTGCCTCTATTAATCCCGCAGCAGCGTTTGAAGGATCAGAATTCGCAAGTTGGGACCATGCAGCAGGATCTACAGCCTGTACACCAGTCGCCAGACCAACAGTTGGAGCTCCTTCACCTCTTGTGAAGATAAATATAGAAGCCACCACTATTACAAGTAGAAGCGATGCAACACCTCCTGCTGGAACAGCCCATTTCGGCAACGTGGTCTTACTCTTACGAGATATAAGCCTGGTGGAAAGCTCCTTGGGCATGACCCTCGTCCTAACGGTCATCGCTGGGGCATCAGACACTAAATTGGACACTTCAGTAAGTGCTGCTATGAGATCTTCAGCGTTCTGATACCTGTCATCAGGATCTTTCTCTAGGGTCTTTAATATTATTGCCTCGAGTTCTTCGGGGCATTCTTCTACTGAATCACGAATGGGTTTTGGGGTGTCATTGACGTGCCCATTGAATATTTCAAAAGTGCTCTTTCCTGAAAAGGGAACGGCCCCTGTCACCAGCTCGTACATGAGACACCCGAGAGAGTATAGATCGCTTCTCGGATCTATATCGGCAACCTGGATCTGCTCGGGAGACATATACAGGGGAGTTCCGATAGTGGATCCGGTGCTCGTCATGGTCGACATGACTTCTGCAGCGGCTATGCCAAAGTCCGTTAGTTTTATTCCACCGTCTTCATTTATGAGGACGTTTGCTGGTTTAATATCCCGGTGCGTTATGCCATGAGAATGAGAAATGCCAAGTGCGGCAGAAAGTTCAAGTGCAATTGCCAAGACTCGTTGAATGGGTAATTTTCCGCCTCTTTCAAGTATTCGACCGAGGTTCTCCGGAACAAATTCAGTCGCGATATAGTGGCGCCCATCTTCTTCACCCTGGTCAAAAACGGTGACAATGTTGGGGTGATTTACAGTAGCTAATATAGAGGCTTCACGGTGAAATCTTTCCAGGAATTCTCCGTCGCCCTGATTTGAAGCGAGTACTTTTACGGCAACAATCTGCCCGGAAGAAGGATCATGAGCCCGATAAACGGTCCCCTGACCCCCTTGGCCTATTACTTCAAGTAACTGGTAGCCACCTATCTCATTTAGTTGCATTGCAGGTACTAGCTAACGCCCACCATAACCCTATTTTTACTAACAAATATCAGGTAAAGACATACTCGGGGAAATGTCCCCGTTAGCACTCTATGTAATTTGACCACGTTCCTAGCCTTTATTCATTAGTATTTCTACTTGAACTCAACAAGTAGAAACACCTCCCAATCAATTAACGTATCCACACTAGAAATTACTGTATCAACAGGGATATATTGTACTAGAGAATATCGCATAGATATACGAGGTTTGAATTGGAAAAATCTAATAGCAAAATAAGGGTAGTCATCGCAGACGATCATGCTGTCGTCAGGGAAGGCATTCGCAGGATTTTAGAGACGTCCGATTCTATGGAAATCCTCGGGGTTTTCCCCGATGGCGGCCAGGCCTGGGATGTCATTACTTCCCAGAGCCCAGACGTCGCAATTCTTGATATCCGGATGCCCGTTTATACAGGGATAGAACTACTGGAAAAAATAAACGAATCTGGATATTCAACCCGGGTTCTGATACTTACCAATTACGATGACCAGGAGTACGTACTGGACGCGATGTCGCAGGGTGCATCTGGATACCTCATGAAGTCGGTTGAACCGGAAACATTAATAGGCTCTGTGGAGGCTATTGTCACAGGAGAAACGGTACTTGATTCCTCGATAGCTGTTGGTCTTGGTAAATTGTGGAGCAGGCGCCAACAACGTGGAAGCTTTGAAATCGGCATGGATTCACTTACTGAAAGGGAGAAAGAAACCCTGGCCCTTGCCTGCAGAGGAATGAGAAACCGGTCAATCTCAGATGAGATGGGCATCAGCGTAAGAACAGTTGAAGGTCACTTCAACTCTATATATTCAAAACTGGGTGTCACATCCAGGATTGAGGCTGTCCTTCAGGCAGTCGCAATCGAGTCAGAATAATACATATCCCCGATCAGAATGGACTGAAAACCTGGACTCTTTTCTTGTGTTCTCTAGTGTCATGACCGTTGTAGGAATCTGAAACGTATATATTTCCTGTAGAGTCATCTATCGAAATATGCAAGGCAGGAGGAGAAGCCGAAGGCGTTTGGGGTCTGGAAAAATAACCGTCCTGGGGAATACCTCCACCCACGGTGTTACCTTCCCACTTAGAAACAAAAGTACCATCAGTGGTGAATTTCTTTATCTCACCTTTACCAGAATCACTTGCGTACAAAAAGCCATTCTTACCTATAGCCAGTGAGATTAAGCTATGTTGTTTCCCTGAGAACTCCTCATCGTTATCCCCTATATATCCCCAATCAGCCATCTTTTTTCCATCCGGACCAAATTTGTAGATAACAGGGCCGGTACCGTCGGGTTGATCTGTATTCCAATGGAGAACGCTCACATATAAATTACCATCACTATCCACAGCGATGTTTCCATTACGGGCGGGGCTCGCTTGGGAAGAGAAATCTTGATCGCAATTGCCACTGGTATCAAGTTTTATTGTCCCGATGTAGTGGGAGCTCATATATATTGCGCCACTGTCCTTATGTATTGTAATAAGCGCAGGCTTCTCTCCAGAATAAGATATTCCGCACGGAGAGGAATAGGTCTCAACATAAACCCCTTCAGAAGTGAGCTTATGAATCGCCTGCACGCAATTATCGGTGACATAAATATTACCCTGACCATCGATCGCCATGTCGTGAGGTCCTGGGGTACAAGCTTTTCCTGAAGCAGTGGTCGTTGCATATGGCGGAGCATCCAGATCATCTACTTTGAAAATCTTCATGAGTGAACCATTAGTGTCATATTTCTTGATTTCCTTGGGCAAGGACCACTCATTTCCCAAGTAGTCATAATGATTCACCAAAACAAACAAATTACCCTGACTGTCTGAGTCGGTTCGGGAAACACCATAATACCAATAGAATGATTTGTTCTGGCCGGTCGCATCGTGTTCCATTGAAACATCGTACTCATTCCACGATTTCAAAAGTTCGGCCGAAGAAGCTTTCAGAGTAACTCCGGTTACATCAATTTCACGAACAAACGGGTTTTCTGACGGAATCTCTATCGTTGATCTTTCCACAGGGAAAATTACGGTATTACCGAGAATATCGGTAGCTGATATCTGGTATTTAATAATCGACCCAGAAGTAAACGGACTACGCTCTACGCCATAGACACGGGTACCGTACATCTCGGACCCCATCGTATCCCAAAAACCCTTGTTATCATTAAATTTCCTGTCGTCTGTCATGTAGAGGGGAGGTTGCTCTATACCGTCAATAGAAAACAACACCTTTACTTCAGCGACATTGTCATGATCTGCCACTTTTACCTTAAACAAAACTTTTTCGCTAGCTGATGGATTACCCGGGTAATGCAAAAACTCGCTCAAAGGGCAATTATGATTGCCCATACATGTGTTTTTCCAAATATTTCCGAGCACCGGCGGAGCCTTTATATCTTCAAAGTGATCGAAGACCCCGTACCGTACTGAAGGCCTTTGTTCATAGACACCATCTGATTTCTCAGTAGTTCCACTT
>CAYFIW010000057.1:0-8891 GCA_964343265.1 uncultured Dehalococcoidia bacterium
GGGTTGATGCCACACATCCTGATCTTGATGATCTGGATGATGATCCATCAACTGACGACCCGAAATTAGTCAGACTTGACTACACAAGTGGTTGGGATGTGACGCCATGGGGTAATCACGGTACACAGGTCGCTGGGAGAGCAGCTGGTACTGGTCAGTCACCTAGTTCTGCTCCTGGGGCTTGTATTTGGAGTATGAAAGCTAAAGGAGGAAATTTTACTTTTTCGGAACCGGTGCTAAAAGGGCTTCAAAAAGTAACACTTGGCGCTGACGAGCAGCCTGGAACAGGTGATGAACCTGATGTAGTTAGTATCACCCTGGGTGATAGAGGATCTGGGAACGGACTTAATCCGGGGGCTCTCATGGTTGATTTTGCGACTAATTCCGGTCTTGTGGTTGCCAATAGTGCGGGGAATGGAGGTCCTAATTTTTATACTTTAAATAGCATTGGGACAAATAACTATGGAATCACCGTTGGAAACCTTAATCAGGATAATTCCATAGCACCTTCATCAAGTAGAGGGCCGACTCATGACCTCAGGATTAAACCTGATCTAGTGGCCCCTGGTCAGAATTTAATGCTTCCCGTAAAGAATGGAGGTTATGAGGTCGCGTCGGGCACATCTTTTTCTGCGCCATATACAGCCGGTGTGGCCGCTCTAGTAGTTCAAAAACATCCTGAATGGACTCCAGAAATGGTTAAAGCTGCTCTGATGAACACTGCTACTCCATTAGAGGGTTATCGCCTGGTAGCGCAAGGTGCAGGATCTCTGAATAAAGATAGGGCTGTTTCTGCAGAAATTCTTGCCTTACCACCAAGTTTGTCGTTTGGACAACTCACTACATCTAGCGAAGCATCCAGGGAAATCTCAATAGTTAATACAGGATCAAGTGCTGTAACTGTAGATTTGTCTGCTGAAACTAAAGGTTACGAAGGTAAGTCTTTTCCATGGAGTCATTCAGCTTTTTCCTCCTGTGAACCTTGGACTTCTGGGAATGACATTTCGTCCTGGCTGTCGAGTTGCAGGCAAATAATCGCGACTAGTACGCTTGTTCAGGTGGAGCCAAAGTCTGTGACAATCCAACCTGGCCAGACTGCCAAGATAATGGTTAAAGCAGGAGGTTTTTCGGATTCTGACCCGTCAGGATTTTATGAGGGTAGGGTTTTTGCCAACCTGAACGGAACTGACACAATAACGGTTCCATATATGTTTCATCATGAAAGTGATGTGGCTGTTTATTCAGACAGCATTAACATGGTCTATGCGGGTCCTGCATTTATCTGCGGAGAGACGTTATACATGCAATCGATCATAGGCACTGCATGCAGCGGCGAGCACCCGGTTTTCAAGAAGAAGTCAGCTGAAAAAACTTCAATTAAGTTTACGGATCGTATCCCTTTTTATCCGACAGGTGAAGATAAAATAGCATTCAGTGCGCTTGTAGCAGGGACCTCGGGGATATCAATAGTTGAATTCCATTACAGTCTCAATGGTGTTCAACAGGAACCAATCGCGATGCTGGATGACGGCAAAAGTGGTGATATTTATCCTGGAGACCATGTTTATGGCGTGGAACTAGGTCCCTTTGAATCTGGTACGTTGATCTCATATACGGTCTCTATTACAGGTGGTGGTGGAGTGAAAAACACACCTGGGGTTACCACATTTGAGGTCATTAAACCCTTTGAAAGGACGGCGGATGTACTTCTTGTTGGAAATGCAGGAAACTCAGGCTATAGGGCACATGTTTTTAAACAGGTGACTGGGGGAGGAAACGCCCCGCTCTTTCACGAAATTCTCATGCAGGATCTGGGAATAAAATACGACACCTGGGACACTATCAAGCGAGGAATTGTTCCTGATTGGGTTCTCCATAACTACGTAGAGGACGGTGTTGTTGTTGTCTCGGCTCCCGGCATGTCCAATTTACATGAGGGAAATTTCTCTTGGCTACAGGACGACGGTAAAAAAAGCCATTCGCTAAAGTCATTTTTGGATAAAGGGGGAAATCTCTTTATCAGTGGTGATGGCGGAGTCGGTGGGGACAAGTTTTTCACGGAGTATTTAGGCATTAGGGATCCAAGTACGGGTCACAAAGTGGAAGGTTTATTTGGAACGGATAACGATCTCATAGGGGATTCACTACAGTTTTCCATAGACCCAAGTCGTGGTGGTGTTCCTATGTCGTCTTTAGATCCAACCACCTGGGATCCAAATCCTTATTACATTCAGAGATTGCCTGAAAAAGGGTCAAGTAATTATTCATATGTAGGTGGCACGGAGTTTGAACCCGTCGATGAGACGCAACCTATTGCAACATATGATGCCTCTGCAATCGCAAGAATAAGCGGTGGAGGGCTGATGAAGCTCGATTCCTGCGGAAGCATTTTGGATCAATTTGATTTACCAGATGACCATTTTGGAGGCCCGAGAGATGTAGCCGTGGGACCAAATGGAAGCATATATGTTTTGGATACTATGAATCACAAACTGAGGATTGTTGATCCTCTAGATATCAAAAAATATACGACCTTTACCGACTATCTTTACAACACAGTCGAAAAAAGTTGGGGTTACTTTGGGGTACCTCGTGATATGGAGGTCGATTCCGACGGGAATATATATCTGCTCACAAGCACGGATAGGATATACAAACTCAATACAACAGGTGAACTCATAACCATGTGGGGTGGTTGTGGATTTGATGACGGTAAGATGTGGAATCCACAGAAGCTTGTTATTGATGAAAATGATGAAATTTATGTGCTGGATAAGTTTAGGTATGACTACGGTGGAGCTTTAATTGGTAAATTTCACTCAAGAGTTCATGTATTTGATAAGAATGGTAATTTCCTAAGGAAATGGGGTACTAAGGGGTCCGATGCATACCAAGAAGCTACTCCTTCATCAGGTGCACTGAAGGTTAATCCGGAGCATATATATAAACCGGGAGACATTGCGATTGATGCCAACGGTGATGTTTTGGTAACTGATATGGCCGGTATGAATGGGCATTATGAGGAGGGGGGAGTAAGAAACACACAGACTTATCCTACAGTTATCAGATTTAGTAAATCTGGTGATTACAAAGGCACCCCTGTTCTCGGTTTTAGCGATGTTAGCCAGGGTAATCATAACTGTCCAAATCTTTTGGGGGGTTACGACCTAGAAGTCGACAGTTTTGGTAATTTTTACCTTTCGGGTTCTAATGGAAACGTTCGTAAATTTGACTCCTCTGGCAAGTTCATTGATGCGACTGGCCAGTGCTATCTATCTATTGAAGGAAAAATGAAAGTTGGATGGCCAGTGGATCTTTCGGTCCTCGATGATGGAACTATTTTTTCGGCAGAAATTTCAGGGCCTGCTGTTGAAGGTGCTAAATCAATAAAGAAATACCTGCCTGACGGCTCTAGAGCTATGCAAGAAGACGGGGAAACGAAGTTAGCTTTTGGTTCGTTAGGAGATCAAGAAGGTGAACTGGGTAAGGGTTTTAAAATACATACTGATGAGCAAGAAAATGTATACGTAATAGACGCATTTAACAGGAAAATCATAAAGTTCGATTCAAAGGGGCTTTTTGAATGGGAGATAAAGTCAAATCATGATATTCCCTGGTCTAGGATAGGCCATAGAGGTTCTGATGACGGAAAATTCAACACTCCTAACGGAATATCAATAGATTCTTTCGGTAATGTTTACGTGGCTGACACCAGGAATAACAGGATTCAGAAATTTGATTCAGCTGGTTCTTTCATCAAGAGTTGGGGTAAGAAGGGAAGCGGGCAAGGTGAATTCTATTTACCACATGGAATAGGAGTCTCAGAAGACGGGCATGTTTACGTATCCGACACATGGAATAGGAGAATACAGAAGTTTGATCTTGATGGTAATTTCCTTCTTGAGTGGAGTTCTAATCCGGCAAATTATGAGTCTCCTCATACCAATGGGCCTGGCCCATATATTGAATCCCCTGAGGGAGCCTTCTCCGGTGGGTATGCGTATACAGAACCGGCTATAGCTTTTCCGAAGGATATAGCAGTAGATGAGGATGGCAATGTTCTTGTCACAGAAATCAAAAATGATGCTGTTCCAGGGAGGGTACAAAAGTTTACATCCGACGGTATTCTCATTGATCCTTTTGATGATTATCGGAGTGGAGTTGCTCCTCTAAGCATTAGTCCTGTCTGGTCATGTGGCCCTGGGTGTGGATCGGGTGGAGCGCTTTCTTATATGGGGGTAGCCACTGGTCCTGGAGGAAGAGTGATAACAAGCGTTCAGCATGCTAGTGGTCATAGTATGGGAATAGAGGTTTATGAGGAAAATTATGGTGGCAAGGATGACGCAGTATTTTTGTTCAACAGATATCTTCCGTCTCACTCCTCAGGAATAGACGCTGATCAAGAAGGAAACATCTATGTGACTACTTCAAACGCTGCCGGTAGTTTTGGAAGTGGAACAGCAGGCAATAGGTATGATTCTGGAGATTATAGAACAGTATTTTTAGGATTTGGCCTTGAAAGAATCCAGAGTAGATTGGAGAGACAACAGTTATTCTCCAGAAGTTTGAGATGGTTGGGTATTGATGTTGGCCCGATACCCCAGACTCCTAGGAATGGAAACATAGTTCAAAGTGGGAGAAAAATTACTTTTAGATGGGATCCAATTGAAGGTTCAAGAGGATATCTCCTTGAAATAAGGAAATCTGGATATGATTCTTCATATATTCTTTCAGAATCCGTTGATGGGACAGAATTCGGATTCGTGCCTGATGGAGGCACAGGTTGGTATTTCTGGAGAGTGAAATCCAGGCAAGATGATCATAGCGAGTCTCTCTGGTCCACTTCGAGAAGATTTAAGGTAGTGTCTCCTGCTTATGTGTTAGGTGAATTTGCTACTTCCAAACTTGAATTAACTCAAGCGCAAATTGATTATCTGGATGGATCTGGAAACCTTTTGCAGGTACATAAAAATGGAATTGATGGTGTGGAAGGCATCAATAAGCCCAAGTCAATTGTAGCGAGTCCTGACGGAAAGTACGTATATGTTGCAGGCAGTACAACTGAATCCCCAAATATTGATAGAGTTTCACGTTTTGAGGTGGATGCTTCGACAGGGTTACTCAAGTTTTCTGGAATTCTCTCGTCCCAAAATGAAGATGGGGACGATTTTAAGCAGATCGGGTCGCTACGTATAGATGCTTCTGGAAAATATCTATACGCACTGGCTCAATGGGGTAAAGAAGATAATTGTAACTATTGGGATACAGATCATTCAAAGTGCCTCTATACAGGATCCGTTGTTGTATTTGATATAGATTCATCAACAGGAGAAATAAACTTCCTCAGTTCGGTGAAAAACGGGGTTGGCGGAGTAGAAGGGCTACCTTCCCCATTCGATGAATTCGGTGTAGGCCTACTCCTAAGTCCTGATGGGAAAAATCTCTATGCTACGAGTAGAAGTGATCTAGTTTCATTTTCAAGAGACTCAACGAATGGGAATTTGAGCTTCCTTGGAGTTCACAAGAGCGATGATGATACAGGTGGTTCGATTGATATGGACGGCTATAGTTATATGGCGGTCTCTCCTGACGGTGAGTCTATCTATGTAGGGGGTTCATATGCCAACCAGATTTCAGTCTTTAAAAGAAATGTTGAAACCGGAGTTTTAGAATTTTCAAAGGGTATTTCAGGCACAGGTAATATCTACGGAATATCTATCACCCCCGATGGTAAATATCTATATGCAATGGCTCCGGACAACTGGGGGGAAATACTTGTTTTTGAGAAGGATGTAAATACAGGAGAATTTGTAAAGTTACCCACATCGTTCGGATCCCAGGAAAATACAGATATAGCTATTTCTGGTGATGGTAAATATCTTTACACTACGGGTAGCAGGGATGTGGGGTCATATTCTGATCCAGATCAGATCAGGTATTCTGGCGCATTATTTATGCATGAGATCGACTCAGCCACGGGAGACCTTAAAGTTGTGAGTGCAGAGATAAACACGCTTGGAGGCATTACCGGGTTGGGTGTGCATATATCTTACTGGGAGGATCAGATCAACTTTATAGCCTTGAGCCCTAAAGGAGATCGTATCTACCTCGCCGGTGCTGGAGAGAACTCTGTTGTGGTGTTTAAATCCCTTAAGGAGCCAGAAGATTTTGATATTGAGGAGGATCATAAACACAAGGTACCTCAAGCTGCTTCCTCAATGCTGCCGAAAAATGCAAAATTTGGAGATTTAATTTCCACGAAATCCGCCAAGTTGTCGGCTTTTTATAGTGCCAGTGATGTTGTCTACTCTATCTCGAGTTTTGACCAAGGGGCGACCTGGGAAACGCCATTAGTCATCACTCGTGGGTATGGTCCACAGGTATCTTCGCACCCGGATGGGACATTGGTTATGTTTTATACACGTGACTCTGAATTGAATGTCCGGTTAAGTGATGATGAAGGTGTCTCATGGACCAAAAACATGAGGATGAAACTACCAGATGAAAAGAAGTTCCAAAGTGGAAACACCTATAATTGGAAATTTGAAGTTTTGAAATCAGGTCGATGGATACTGTTTTATACCAATGAGGTATACAAGGTTTTATCCTCTGACGATAACGGTAAAACATGGGACAGTTTGTCTGAATTGCCTGTCCCTGAAAAACAAATTGATAGTGATCCCCGTGTCATATCGATATATGGTCTCGCTGAAGCATTGGACGGGCGTTTGCTGCTATTAGCCCACGTGCGTGATATGGTGAATACAAAAGACACCCTGACAAGTCCGTACGGGCTTTCATTTAAGGCTCCAGTCGTATCAGGAGGAGGTTACTCCCTTAGCGACGACGGCGGTATCACATGGTCCGAGTTCCTACCGTTCGATGACCCAACACCAATCATGGGGTTCAATACCGGACCAGGCTGGTATTCTGGTAATTCACTAGTTCATTTTGACTCAATTGATATAGCTTCAAATGATTCTGGCCAGATTTTTGTTGTCTCAGATTCTGATTACGAACGGTCTATTTGGTACAAAGAGGACGAATTTGATTCGTTTTCTGGAGCCCGTATGAGGAGATTTTCTCCGTACGTTGGTAGAAACCAGTATCCGCTTGTGACTGATCTGCCCGATGGCAGTTTCGGGATTATATGGAGAAGTGGTGCTTCAAAACAGGACGATGGTAATTTCAATCAGATAGGCTCTATGAAGTACGCAGTTATCGATCATATAGAAGATGTAGAGGCGCCACCTGTTATAGGGGAAGTGTATAGTACTTCCTGCCTAGGCAATCACAATTGTCCATTGGATCCGGTTTACCATACACCTGGTAACGTTTTGTATCGGGACAAGGTGGAATTCAAGGTTAAAGTTGCAGACCAGGACAACATAGATAAAGTAGAGGTTTTGTGGTCACTTAATGGAGTCGAACAAACTCCTATGGAATTAATTGACACTATGGCCTACAACAAGGATAAAGATGTCTGGGATCGGCAGGAGAGTGACAAGTTTGGAACGAGAGTTTACGGTGGTAAATTTGGTCCTTTTGGGAAAGGAGTTGAGATACTATATCAAATCGCTGCCACTGACAGCCTTGGGCATAAATCTGTACGGCCTGTAAACAGGTTCCGGATAAATATACCCGCAGAGGAACCGTTCATTAGGGAAGTGGATCTGTCTGGAATAGCAGCAAATGGTGATGATGACAGTGATTATAATGATCATTACTGGGGGGCTTCACACAACGCAGTCGATAGTAAAGGGAACCTGTTCGTAGTAGCTACAGTGCATGACAGATTGGGTAATCCTAAAGATAAAACTTTACTTAAAAAATTCGATTCCGAGGGATTACTTGTAAAAACATTAAGTCGGGCTGATTTGAATATGCCCGAATCTTACAAACAGTATTCACATATTAGGACCAAATGCGGCCCGCATGACGTGGCCGTTGATGGTCAAGACAACGTTTATCTGACAAGCAATTGTTCGCCAAGCATATATAAATTTACAAACGATGTGGTCTTTATTGAAACGATAGAACCGGAAGAAACTGGTTATTGGGCAACCTGTGCATTTGATGGTGGTGGTGGAGGCATTATAGAAATTGATAAAAATAGCGGTGCAATATACCTGTCTCACGATCATACCAGCAGTCCTGGATCATCTAGTAGTGGATACGGATTCACGAAAGTTACTGCCGATGGTAAATGCGACAGGGAATTTGCTAAGAAGGTGAGTTCACTTAAGAGGCCTGTGCAAAGTATTGCAGTAGATGAAACAGGTAATGTGCATGTTGTACACGATGCAGGGTTTGGAAATTATAAAAAGAAAGATGCTCATAATATCCACACTTATTCTCCAGATGGCACATTAATTGTGAAATGGGGACTAGCCGGAGATAAAGACGAAGAGTTTGTTGGTTCTGGTGGTCATGCTGCGTGGTTTGGAAATGTGGTTTCCATTGCAGCCAGTAAAAATGGGTTCCTTTACACTGTTGACTCAGGTAAAAATGAGATAAAGAAATTCACTCTAGAGGGTGAGTTCGTCTCCAAATGGGAAGGGAAATCGGTTGGTAAGGAGAGTCCAAAAGATGGATTTTTCTCTAGTGCTCTGGATATATCAATCGGCTCTGGGACGGGAAATATATACATCACAGATTCCTGTAATAAATACGATTGTAGGAAACATAAGAAACGTATCCAGGTGTTTAACCCGTTCTAAGGACTGATTTTTTGGTAAGACGGCGTGAGGTCGACTCCAACAGGTAGTTTTACGTGTTGTGAAAATAAGTAAAATCGTTCATAGTTGACGGTGCTCTAGAGAACTAAAACGTACTCGAGGTTATCAACTGGCTTATGGATAGAATTAGACTATGGTTACTGCCTGCAGCAG
>CAYFIW010000058.1:0-8737 GCA_964343265.1 uncultured Dehalococcoidia bacterium
GAAGGAAACCTGCCAGGCACGAATATCTGATGAACTTCATCAAAGATAGCGTATACCAAGCAGAATGAGAGTATGCCCGCAAAAATTTTTAATGAGTTTGCTTTAGTAGCATGACAAAGGCTAAATCCAAGCATTGTAAATATGATTATGTGATATATCACTGATGGATTGAGATTGGATATTGATTTCGGTGTGGTTATTTCATTTCCCGGTATGTGGGAGACGTAGAATATAAGAATCCCTATAAGGACTGAAGGTCCCCATGCCAACAACATTCGAACTAAGGCCTGTTGTTTTTTAAGATTCATTGTTACTAAAAGTTAGTACTTAAATCAGCTGAAATATAAGTTGTATTTATCAACAATTCCGTTATGCATCTTATTGGGACTTCATGTGCGGAATAAAATGGTTATCCGTCTAATCTAGTTGCTCCTCGTTCATCTAAGTCAGCTTTAGTCATAGATGATTTGTCGATATTGGAACCATCTAAAATAGCACCCGCTAGATTAGCCTTGGAGATGTTGGCCTGGGATAAATCTGCTCGAGTTAGATTCGCACCTGACAGATTGGCTTCTGTCATATCTGTCTCACTTAAGTTTGCTGCTGTAAGGTCACAATTTTTTAGGGAAGTATTTTGTAATATTGAGTTGTATAAATTACTCTCAGAAAGATTTGCATTTTCTAGATTTCCTTGGGTTAGATTTGTGAAAGTCAAATCTGCGCTTCCCAGATCACAACCGGATAAATTTGCTCCATTTAGTCGGGCTGAAGTCAACTTTGCTCTTTTTAATGAAATCCCTTTAAAGTCTACGTCTCTTAAATCCAGTTCGCTGAGATCTATGTTATCAAGAGTTCCGTCATTTCCTATTTCTTCCAGACATTCTTCCTTACTATACTTATCCATTGAAACAAATCCTCATACCACCTAATTTTTCAATTTGTGACATCATAACACTAGGTTCTAATTCCATATTACGGTTAGGATTGAATTTAGAGAATTATAAATGTAGTGACTGAGAGGCATGATAAGTGCATCTAAATGAGGTTCGATATGTCTAATTATGTACTTATTCATGGATCATTCCAAGGAGGTTGGATCTGGAAGCCGACTGCAAAACTCCTGGCTAACAGAGGTCACGAAGTTTATTGTCCTACATTAGATGGATGTGGCGAACGTGCGTCAGCTATAAGGAGTGGGATCACTGTAACGACTCAGGCGAAAGAAATATCCGAGTTTTTGTTTTATCAAGATTTAAACGATGTGATATTGGTTGCTACAAGTACAGGGGGATTAGTACTTTGTAAAGTAGCTGAACTATCGAGGGCTAGGGTAAAAAAAGTCGTTTTTGTTGACGCATTAGCCCCACAACCAGGGCAAAAGGTCGATGAAATTGTGAAACTCGACACCAATTCGAACCAGATTAGAACTGATTTAACGAAAGGTCCCTCCAAGGAGGATCTTGAACAAAGATTGTTTAAGGACTTAGAGGAAGATATAAAAGATTGGGCAATAAGACGTGTGACTATGCATCCAATAGAAGCTTCAGATGCTCCAGGGGAATTAGATAGGTTTTGGGAACAGACTTGGGACGCAACTGTGGTTCGGTGTACAAAGAGTGTTAATCCATCGGGAATACATCAGAAGAACACTGCAACTGCATTGAATGCCAGTTATTATGAATTAGATGCAGGGCATTATCCGATGTTGAGTCATCCATCTGAGTTAACTGAAATTCTTGTTGGAGTCTAAAATGGCTTTTATTTTGAAGGATCTGAGTACGAGTGACCGCCAAATATAGCTCTTATTTCTGCAGCTGATTTTGCATTTAGAAGTTTTTCGACTCGATCGGAGTCACTGGATCGGATTTTTTCAACATTTTCGTGAACCATTTCCAATTTATCAGAAGGGAATTTACAAGCGCCATTTTCATCCATGTGTATAATTTCGCCCGGAGCGACGTCCATACCGCCTACTGACACAGGTACATTGACTGCATGTACTGCCATAGCCCCATGACCAGCGGACACGCCTCCAAGCATGTATTGGAAATTCATAGGTCGAATCGCATCAATATCCCTGGAAGGACCATTAGATATTGCACCCACGCAACCCATGGCTATCATGGCCGCTGTCATATTTTCGCCTGAAAGACCTACTTTATTTGATATTTCGTCCGGGAATCTTTGTTCAAACACAAAAATTGAAGGTTTTGGAGATGCCTCAAGAGCATCTATAACATCCATAAAACTTACACCACTGTAATTTGGATCCGGCAGGCCATATACGCAAGTAACTGCGTATCCCACCGTTGCACCCATTTCTGGATACATGCATTTAATTGTATTGTCCGTATACCAATTTTCAGTCCAGGGATTGTAAAGTGCTAAACAATTTGGGTCATTCGGGTACGTTGCTACGGCATTAGTTATAGTAGGTGTGTCGACGGATTTCAGTTGCTCGAATATTTCATCTTTATTCACAATTGTCTATACCTCATGATTGAAGGAAGTGAAACAATAACGTCATAATATTACTATTTTAAGCGCAGGCTATTTACATGACCAACGCATTTTAACAAATTTAGCCAGATAATCTGTCAAATACAAGGAATTATTATTGATTTCGTTTAGAGGATTATTCAGTATATTTGACTGTATTTCCCCTTAGATGTGAGCCGGCTGGGATTCGAACCCAGGACACTCGGATTAAAAGTCCGATGCTCTGCCAGACTGAGCTACCGGCCCACGAAAATATTGGCGGCGCGCCCACAAATTTGTACCGAGGAATTGTAAGGGGCAAAGTGTAGTGCTTTCAAGAAGGTAATATTAAATAACGCTCCACCCTCAGACATTTTATTTGAGGTTTCCTCTGTTAATAGGGGCAAGGTCACAAAGAAAAGAACTGTAGCGGAACCAGTATTTACCTATTATATGTTCGTTGCTTATCGTTCCCCATGCCCTGGAATCATTGCTGGAAAGCCTGTTGTCCCCTAATACAAAATATTCGCCTGTACCGATTATTACGGGTCCATAATTTGATGAGGAATGGGATCTGTCTAAGTAAGGCTCCTGAATTTCAGATCGATTTACAAATACGGTTCCATTTTGAATACGGACTTCGTCTCCTGGCACCCCTATGACTCTTTTCACAAAATGACGCTTTCTGTCGTTCGGATATTCAAAAATTACTATTTCGCCTCTTTTTGGCGGGTGAAAGGTGAACAGAAGATCGCCTTGATGCGGATCGACGGTAGGTAGAAAATCTGCGAAAGTGGCGGTGTCTATGCTGGAATATATGAATTTGTTTGCTAACACACAGTCTCCTTGATTCAGTGTTGGCAACATACTTGAACCTTCTACCTGGTAATTTTGGACCGTTACTTGTAAAACTACAAAAATTAAGCCTGCTAATATCGCAGTCTCAATGATTTCCCTAATGAATCTAGGTTTTGTTTTATCTGATGTATACATAAGGAATTAATTATATTCCATTTCACATATTTAATTACTTGTTTCTTTACTCCATAATCTAAAGGTCTTGCATAATAAAAATTTCGGGAAAGGTTATCTCAGATGCAAAATAAACTTTTTTTTAGTTGGTTACTTTTAACAATTATTTCAGTTGCGTTCATAGCCTGTTCTTCACAAAATGATATTGATTCTTCGTTGAATATGCCTTCGAAAGAGGAGGAGATGTCTTCAAAGGGGCAGAATCAAAACTTAATTGTTGAAGACTTTTATCAATCTACAAAATTCTCCCAATCCTCTTCTCAATCTCTAAACCCAGCAATTCATGTTATCGGTTTGGGGTCCGTGTCATTGGAACCTGATATGGCAAATATGAAATTCGGCATAGAATCATTTGCTCAGACAGTCAGCGAAGCAAGAATAGTAGCGGCAGAAACTATGGATGCTGTTAGGGCTACTTTGCTTGAAAATAACGTTAACCAAAAAGATATTCAAACAACAAGATTCGACATATTTCCTAGATATGATTATGAGGAGGTTGTCGTTGGTGGAAGATATACAAGTAAACAAGTTTTATCAGGATATGTTGTGAGTAACTCTGCAAATGTAAAACTACGGGAAATCGACAGAATCGGAGAAATTGTCGATGATACGGCAAAAGTGGGAGGTGATTTACTTAGGATAGAAGGTATTAATTTCACTGTTGAGGATATTGAGCCATATATGTCGACTTTGCGTCAAAAGGCGGTTTTAGATGCCTTTTCAAAGGCAAAAGAATACGCCTCTTTCAGTTCCGTGGAATTAGGGTCTGTGATTTCGATTGTTGAAAGTGGATCACCATCCTTGCGTTCATCTTCTGACATGGGATATGAAATGATGAGATCGATGGCTTCCTCTCCTACTACACCAATAGACTCAGGAGAGTTGGATTTAAAACTTTCTGTGCAGATGGTTTTTTCTATAAAATAGGGTTCTATAAGTTTGAATATCATAGATTAGAGAGAATTCAAAATTCTCTTGGAGGTTTTAATGGTTCTGAGCGACCGAACTATCAGGGAGGAAATGGCGGCGGGTAGGATTGTAGTCGAGCCTTTGGGTAATAATGCAATTCAACCGGCAAGTGTGGATGTGCATCTGGATAAAGGATTTCTTGTATTTCGTAATTCTCGGTTGCCGTTCATTGATGTAAGAAAGGGAGCAGAAGAACTCACTGAAAAGGTGCAGATTGATGAGGACATCCCTTTTATTTTGCATCCTGGGGAATTTGTTCTCGGGAGTACTCTTGAAAATATAGAGTTACCAGATGATTTGGTTGCAAGAGTTGAAGGTAAAAGTTCTCTGGGTAGGTTAGGCCTTTTAATACATTCAACCGCCGGTTACGTGGATCCGGGATTTAAGGGCCATTTGACACTAGAATTGAGCAATGTGGCTAATCTTCCTATCACTTTGTATTACGGAATGAAAATAGGACAGCTTTCGTATGTGAGGTTAACTACTCCCGCAGAATTTCCTTATGGGTCACCGGAATTAGGAAGTAAATATCAAGGTCAAGTGGATGCTACAGCGAGTAGGATTCATCAGGATTTTAAAAGAGACTAACTTGTCTTACATGCATAGAGCACTAGAGGTATCAAAGCGTGCGATAGGAACATGTAATCCCAATCCGCCAGTAGGTGCCGTTATTGTCAAAGACGGCAGTATTGTGGGCGAAGGGTATACATCTCCACCGGGTGGTATGCACGCTGAGAAAAATGCTATTAGGCAGGCTGGGAAAGATGCAGATGGGGCATCTTTGTACGTCACTCTTGAACCGTGCAGCCACTATGGGCGAACACCTCCTTGCACTATTGAAATCATCGATGCCGGCATTAAGGAAGTCCACATTGGAATTAAAGATCCAGACACGCGCGTTAATGGAAAAGGCATAGAAGAATTAAAAAGAAGTGGCCTTAGCGTTTATGTTGGAGATATGTCTCAGGAATGTCGAACCAGTATGGAAGCACACGTAAAATTAATGGAAACTGGTATCCCATTTGTGACTGCTAAGTTTGCAGCATCTTTGGATGGCAAAATAGCAACATCCTCGGGAGAATCTCAATGGATAACTGGTGAGGATGCACGAGCCTGCGCACATAAGATTAGATTCCGCAATGACGCGATAATGGTTGGAATTGGTACGGTTATAGCTGACGATCCTAGGCTAACAGTCAGGGGTAATGATTTCGGCGAGGATATTAGACAACCCACTAGGATTGTTATCGATTCAAAAGGACGTATACCTTCATCTAGTACTCTTCTTTATGAGAAAGGGGATACCATAGTTGTGACTGGTGATAATCAGATTGTAAGAGACTTTCCATCTTCTGTAAGCTTGAAAGGATTTCCAGGAATGGACAATAGAGTAGATCTTTCTCAAACTTTGAAATATTTGGGGACAATACCAATTTCATCGATACTAGTTGAAGGTGGGGCGGAGCTTTTGGGATCATTATTCGATTGCAAATTAGTTGATAAAGTCGAGGCTTTTTTGTCGCCTACCATTATTGGAGGAATCGAATCAAAAAGTGCAGTATTAGGAAACGGAGCAAGTGTGATGTCAGAGATAGTCCGCTTGTCTAATGTTGAAGTTTCCAATATTGGGGATGATGTTCAAATTTCAGGGTATTGTATTAACTTATCTTAGGTGTAATGGCATGTTTACAGGAATTGTTGAGGAATTGGGTCGAGTTGATAAGCTTGATAAAGGCGTGTTGAAAATCAAAGCAACAACCGTTTTGAGTGATCTCAACGTAAAAGATAGCATTTGTGTGAATGGTGCGTGCCTAACAGTTACTAATAAAACTAATTATGGTTTTGAAGTAGATGTGGTCCCTGAAACGCTACGTAGGACCGACCTTGGGGATCTTATTGTCGGCGATCCTGTGAATTTGGAAAGATCAACAAAAATGGGTGGTAGGTTGGGAGGCCATATAGTGCAGGGTCATGTTGACTGTACTGCAAACATAACATCTATAAAAGATGATGGGGGTTACCTGATATATGAATTTCAGCTGCCATCGAGTAGTAGCCGATATATTGTGGAGAAAGGATTTATATGTGTAGACGGGATAAGCCTTACGGTGGTAGGTTCTTGTGAAACTACCTTTTCAATAGCTTTGATTCCTTATACTCGATCTCATACTACTTTAGGTGCAAAGAAAGTCGGAGACTCGGTGAATTTGGAAGTGGACATCATTGCAAAATACGTTGAAAAATTGTCAAATGGAGACGGTTTCTTAGAATTAACGTAATAAAATATTGAAAGGATAGCGCTAAATATCTCATGCCGCTTTCAAAAATCGAAGACGCTTTAAAAGACATTAAACTGGGCCGTATGATCATTATCGTTGACGATGAGGATCGTGAAAACGAAGGCGATTTGGTTATGGCGGCCGAGATGATAACCCCTGACACTATTAATTTCATGGCAACTTATGGGCGCGGACTCATATGTGTTCCAATGCTAGGGGAGAATTTGGAGAGGCTAAATCTTCCATTGATGGTTCAGCAAAATACTGCTCCACTTAGCACCGCATTTACGGTGTCTGTGGATGCCTTGAATGGAACTACTACCGGGATATCTGCAAACGACAGAGCGATAACAATAAAGGCGTTGGTAGATCCTGATACTAAGTCCGAAGACCTGGGCAGGCCTGGTCATATTTTCCCACTTCGTTACGTAGAAGGTGGAGTTCTCAAAAGAACTGGACAGACTGAAGCCTCAATTGACATGTGCAGGATAGCAGGATTAAAAGAAACTGCAGTAATATGCGAAATAATGGCAGATAACGGAGAGATGGCTAGGATGCCAGATTTAGAGGTGTTTGCAGATCAACACGATCTAAAGATTATTTCGGTGGCTGATCTTATTTCCTACCGGCGAATGCATGAAAGACTGGTCGAAAGAGTGGCGGAAGCTCGGGTCCCTACGGCATTCGGAGAATTTACAGCTGTTTCTTATAGCAGTATTGTGGACGTGCAGGAACATGTAGCTTTCGTAAAAGGTGAGATAAAAGCAGATGAGTCGATTCTTGTTAGAGTCCATAGTGAATGTCTAACCGGGGACGTTTTTGGAAGTAATAGATGTGATTGTGGGGATCAAGTAGACCTTGCTTTGGAAGCTATTGAGAAGGAAGGGAAGGGAGTTTTACTCTATATGCGGCAGGAAGGTCGAGGGATTGGTATACATAATAAGCTGAAAGCTTACGCATTGCAGGATAAAGGATATGACACAGTTGATGCCAATGTGATGCTTGGGTTTGCACCCGATCCAAGACAATATGGGGTGGGAGCGCAGATACTTGAGGATATTGGTGTCAAGAAAATGAGACTTTTAACTAATAATCCTACAAAACGAGTTGGACTGGAAGGATTTGGATTGGAAGTCACTGACCGAGTTCCAATAGTAGCTCCGTATAAAGACGCAAATGTTGACTATATGGAGACCAAGAGAACTCGAATGGGCCATATTTTGGAGCCGGTGGATCCGACATCGAACAAGGAAGACTGATGAATCAGGTGGAAATAAATCTAGATGGGTCCTCATTATCTGTTGGCATAGTTGTAGCCAAGTTTAACGAATTCATAACTGATAAGTTACTTGAGGGAGCAATTCAGGGGTTAACAGAAAATGGAGTTGATCTAGACTCAATAACAGTCGTTAGTGTACCAGGGTCTTTTGAGATACCAGTATTAGCAAAAAAAATGGCATTTAGCAGTAAATATGATGCGGTGATTTGCCTAGGGGCGGTTATAAAGGGAGACACCGACCACTATGAATTTGTTGCTAGAGAAGCTGCTCATGGTATCGCGGAGGTTGCTGTTAATTCAGGGGTGCCCGTTATATTTGGAGTTCTCACAACTCACACTATGCAACATGCCCTTGATAGATCTGGTGGTAGGAAAGGTAATTCCGGATATACCTGCGCAATTACGGCCATAGAAACTGCCAATATGATTAAGGATATATCCTGAGATTAATATATTTTGGATTCAACAATAGAACCATTTATGTCTGATTCTAGTTTGTCTCACAGTATTTCTGATATTGAGTTATCCAAAATAGAGGAATCTGCAGCCGACTTTGCCCGCCAGGCGGGTAATATTCTTTTTAAATATTTTGGGTTACCAGTTATACCTTCTAGTGAATTAGACGTTAGGTTCAAGGACTCTGCTAATAGGGATCCTGTCACGTTGGCCGATACTGAAGTACAACAATATTTATCTCAAG
>CAYFIW010000059.1:0-8722 GCA_964343265.1 uncultured Dehalococcoidia bacterium
ACATTGAGAGATGGTTCTCAGTATGAGGGGATATCTTTTTCAGTGTCAGACAAACTGTTGGTTGCGCAGGCATTAGATGATTTAGGCGTTGATTATATTGAGGGTGGATGGCCCGGGTCTAATCCAAAGGATGCTGAATTTTTTGAAAAGGCCAAGCTTGTTGATTTCAAGAAATCAACATTGACGGCTTTTGGGTCTACGAGAAGAGCTAATATTCAAGTCCAGGATGATTCTCAAATTCAGTCTCTTCTAAACGCACAAACATCAGTTATTACTTTGGTGGGCAAAAGTTGGGATTTACATGTGGAGGAAATTCTCGAGACTTCATTGGAAGAGAATTTGGCGATGATAAGTGAGTCTATTAGTTTCTTGGTGGAAAAATGTAGACGTGTTTTTTTTGACGCAGAACATTTCTTTGATGGATATAAAGCGAATCGAGATTATTCGCATTCTGTAATAAGTGCAGCAAAGGAAGCCGGGGCAGAATGTGTAATTTTATGCGATACAAACGGGGGTATGCTCCCATCGGAAATAGCTGAAATAGTTCAGGAAATTAGTGAATCGCACGACATAAAATTGGGAATTCATACTCATAATGACTCTGATACAGCGGTTGCTGGAACTATAGCTGCGGTCGACGCTGGCGCTATACACGTGCAAGGTACTATAAATGGATATGGAGAGAGATGTGGCAACGCTAACTTGGTGTCCATCATCGCTAACTTGAAGTTAAAAAAAGGTATAGATTGCCTGTTGGACGATCAACTTAGTCGTTTAACTGATGTGTCCAGGATCGTAGCGGAAATTGCGAATATGCCAGCTATTTTAAATCAACCTTACGTCGGGAAAAGTGCCTTTGCCCATAAAGGAGGACTTCACGCATCTGCAGTGGCCAAAATCGAAGCAAGTTACCAACATATCCCTCCGGCTCTTGTGGGTAATTCCAACAGGATTCTTATTTCCGAACTGGCTGGGCGGAGAAACATACTTATGAAAGTAGAGGAAAATCTTGGTATGTCTATTACCAAGGATCAGGCAATTCAGTTATTAGAAAAAGTGAAAGAGAAGGAAAATCAAGGATTTCAATATGAAGGTGCTGAAGCATCTTTTGAACTTCTTGTTAAGAGGTTGGACGCATCTTACCGAGCCCCGTTTCATTTAGTAGATTTTATGAGTATTGTTGAGGAAAGACAAAGTGTATATGGGTCCGATATTGAGGACATACTTTCTCAGGTGATGCTGAAAGTTAATGTTGGTGATGAACTCATTCATACTGCTGCAACGGGTAATGGCCCAGTCAATGCCTTGGACCATGCATTAAGGAAGGCCCTTTTGGCTTATTATCCAGATTTAGAAATTGTTAATTTAGTTGACTATAAGGTTCGAGTAGTGGAAGAACAACACGGTACGGAAGCTATAGTTAGGGTTTTATTGGAATCTACTGACGGTAGTCAATCTTGGACCACGGTTGGGTGCTCGGAGAATATAATCCAAGCTAGTTGGATGGCTTTGTCTGACAGTATGGAATGGTGGCTGGCGGGTAATAGTCACAAATGATAATTTCGGCGACTATTTTCCAGAATTCAAATGTCAAAATTTACTCATCTAAAATTCTCCGCAAACTCGATGATAGTGTTATAACGACCAAAGGGTGCCATGTAGTAGACGCCGGCCGAAATGTCACGGAGCTCCTCTGATACATCTTGGCATATTTTCATTCCAGTTTCACGAGGATTTGCTGACGTAGAAATTGAAGACATTACATTTTCAGGTATGGATATACCTGGAACTTCATTTTCCAGAAACTCTGCATTTCTTTTACTTCTTAGTGGGAGAATGCCAATTAGTACTGGTATAGGAAATCCACCAAGAATATTGGCAAACTTGATAATGCCTTCTGGTGTATAGACTGGTTGTGTTAGTAGGAAATCAGCTCCTGCTTCAATTTTCGATTCCAGGATCCGTAATTCTCGGTCTAAGTTTTTGGGGGAAGGATTAAAGGCGGCTCCTTTAAAGAATGCAGATTTCGCTTCAAGAGTATTTCCAGATAAGTCGTAGCCACGGTTAAACTCTTTCATTAATTTAAGAGCTGACGTAGTAGTTAAATTTGGCAGTTCTGGTGTATTTGAATTACTGCTGCGAGGTGATTTGTCACCCATAACTGTAAATATATTTTGTATTCCCAGAGCGTGGGCTCCCATGAGATCAGAGTGAAGAGATGCATAATTTCGGTTACGAAGAGCAACATGCATGATCGTCTCTATTCCAAGTTGGGTTTGTATAAGAGTTGACATGGCGAGAGGGCTCATTCTCCTTTGAGCTCTTGGATTATCAGCAATATTAAAAGCGTCGACTATGCCAGAAGACCTGATCAGTTTTAGCTTATCTATTTCTACTGAGGCATGAAACCCTGTAGGTGGGTCTATTTCCATTGTTAAAACACGGATTCCGGCTTTAATTCTTTTTGCTAACCCGGATGGTTCCGCGTCTTTGGCTACTGTTATAGGGTTTGAACGATTATTGTAGTCATATAGTCTTAGATTATTCTTTACGGCGTTCCGGACGGTTCCATCTTTAATAATGTCCCTTAGAGCTTCAATATGTTTCGGTCCTGTACCACAACATCCGCCAATTAAAGTGGCGCCGTTTTCGATTAATCTTAATGCTTGCTGTGCCATGTACTTTGGACTCGATCGATAAACCGTTCTCCCTCCCTCTTGAGTGGGGAATCCAGCGTTAGGTTGGGCTATTATTGGTATTGTCACTTTTGAAGACATTTCTGCGATCATATTTATCATTGGTGAGGAACCAACACTACAATTACTTCCAACGGCACTAGCTCCCATTTGTTCCAAGTGCATTGCTGCATCCATCGGCGAGGTGCCCGTTGTTGTCTTGCCGTCGGTACCGAACGACATCTGAGCTATAAATAGTAGGCCAATTTCGTTTATTGCCTCTATAGCTGCAGAGATTTCTTTCAAGTCAGTAAATGTTTCTAAGACAATTAAGTCAACGCCCGACTCTGCGAGGATTGAGACCTGCTCATAGTATGTCCTTTTTGCAAGATCAAGGCTGTATGTCCCTATAGGTTGTAGCGTTTTCCCAGTTGGCCCCACTGATCCTGCTACCCAGATATTTTGACCTGTGAGTTTTATGGCTTCCTTGGCGATTTCGACAGCTGCTTCATTAATATTCTTCACTTCTGCTTGAAGCCTTAGTCCATCTAGTTTTTCTCTGTTTGCAGCAAAAGTGTTTGTTTGTATAAATGAAGATCCAGACTGGATGTATTCAATATGTGCCGACCTGACTTCCTCAGGATGGGTTAGTGACAATTCTTCAATGATGATTGGGCTATTAGAAATCGTTCGTTCTTGAAGATACGTTCCCATTGCTCCATCTGCTAGTATCAAACCATTTCTAAGGGTTTCTACGAAGGAATTTTCCCACTTGGGCTTGTTTGTTTCTTTATTTGACATCTATTACTTGTAAATTCGGGAATTAAGGTTTAATGATTCAGTATTGTGGTATATCTATCCAGTGACCCGTGTAAATTTTACCTTAAGTGCTTGTTTACCTGGAGTTGGAGTAGCCCAATCTGCAGTTCTCCAACCTACGATCCAGACGATTCCGTTGTTGCCAACTAATATGGGGATACGGTCTCTTATATCTTTAGGGATCTTTTTGTCTGTCATAAAATCTTGAATCTTTTTGGTATTTTTCATGCCAGTCGGATGGAATGTATCTCCAGGGGATCTTTTTCGGACGGATAAATTGTCTTTAATGTCGAGATCTAACCATGCATGTCCACCCAACTCCATTTTGTTCTCTACGTAATCATTAGGGGCCGTGTCTATGCTTGTTTCTATTTTCCATCCCGGAATAGCCGTTATTCCTGGGGCTAATACTCTGGATTCAAAATGAATTGAGGGAAGATCACTCAATACTTCACCGGATTTATGTATAAGAAGTTTGTTATACATTTTTCTTGCAGTTATTTGTTCAGGTAGATTTATCGAATTACAATTTTTACTTTTGGCCAGGGACAGAGTGGATTTCAAATGGGTTTGAGATATATTATCGGGAGAACCTTTTACTACCCTGATAGCACGTCTTAAAATTCTGTATGCTAGAGCCCCGGGGAAGTCATTAAACAACTCAGTATCGATCATCAGAATCCCGTTATTATTTGAAACGCAAAGATTCCATGCATCGCCAGATGCTTTTTCTAAAAAATTCACGTCTTCCGCGATGATTTGAGAGAATCGGAATAAGGTTTTTTTGACAGAGGGGTTGTATGACTCAAGGATAGGAATTAGTTTTAATCTTACGGAGTTTCGGGTAAATTCCAAAGATGAGTTGGTGGAATCAGTACGAGGATTAAGTGCTCGTTCCCGACAATAATCTTGTATAACATCTCTTGAGATATTCAATAATGGCCTAAATATAGTAAGTTTTTTTCCTACCAATGTCCTATTAGACATTAGTTCCATTCCCTTAAGACCATCAAGTCCAGATCCTCTAATTAAGTGCATCAATATACTTTCTACTTGGTCGTCGAGAGTATGGCCAAGGGCGATTGCTGAAGTGCCACACCTGTCAGATATTTCTCCTAGGAATCTATGTCGTTCCATTCGTGCAGCAGTTTCTAATGAAAGTGATTCAGTTTTTGCAATTTTAGGAATATCTCTGGTTTGTATAAAGCACGGAATATTAAGGGTGGCACAAAATTTCTTGACGAATTCTCCGTCCTCTTCAGATTTTTTTCCTCTGATCCCGTGATTCAAGTGTGCGACGTTCAGAGTCAATTTTGCCTTTGAAGATATTTTGTGCAACATATCAAGCATAGCTAAGGAATCAGGGCCACCTGATACGCCGACAGTTATAGAAGCGCCAACTAAGTTGACGGACTGCACATTTTTATAGATGCTATTTACTAGCTGATCGGATTCACTTTGCACGGTTATGTATCCTGGAATGTTTTCTTAGGTAGCAAGATGGCATGTATCATTAATGCTGCTTACATAAGTGACATCTTCTTCAAAGATTATTTTTGAAAGAGAACCCAGTTCTAGCTTTATCCTGAAATATTGACTTGAGTCGAGTCCTAGTGTTTTGCATATAATCCCTTGTATCGGAAACAGGTGGCTCACTACAACTACATGTTTGTCCATGTTAGTTCTGTGAATGTATTTAAGTGTCTTCCAAGCTCTTGTATGAACTTCCCTCAAAGTTTCTCCGCCCGATGGACGTGTATTCGTAGGGTCTTTTCTCCATTTGGACATATAATCTGGATAAAGTTCCTCCATTCTTGTGGCGTCCGATCCTTCCATTTCTCCAGAATTCATTTCTTTTAGTCCATCCAGAAAAATGGGATCTAGGTTTGTGGTTTCTTGTACGTATTTGGAAGTTTCTTTTGCACGATAATATGGGCTTGAAAACAATGAATTTATCTCTAATTCAGCTATTTTTTGGGCTGCCATTTTGGCCTGTAATCTGCCAATTTTTGTTAATGGAACGTCGCTGGTTCCCAAAACTATTCCATTTCTATTTGCACTAGTCTCCCCGTGTCTTAATAGAGTCACTTGAGTCGTCATTTACTGCTCCATTTTCAATAGGGTCGCTTTTGTATATTGGCGTTTCTGTCAAAGGGATTCTTTTTCTTATAGTTATAGATTCTATTCTGAAGTTATCCATGGTTTGTATTCTGAATAATAGATCTTCAAATTCAAATTGATCACCAACCTCAGGGATTTCTCCGAGTTGGGCTAACACAAAACCAGCAATGGTCTCATATTCACCTTTTGGCAAGTTTAAATCCATTTCTTCATTGGCCTCTTCGATATCCATGCCACCTTCAATGCGATATACATTTGGCCTAATATTTGAATATTCTTCTTCAGGAGATTCTCCTTCTTCACCTACCCGACCAAAAACGACTTCAGTAAGTCGCTTTACGGTTACTAGACCTGCTATTCCTGCATATTCATCAAGACATATAGCCATTTGATGTCCCGTTTTACGTAATTCCTCAAATAATTCTGATACGAGTTTGGTTTCCGGTACGAAATATGCATCTCTGATTATGTCTGTTACCGAATCTTCTTCATTCATTCCCTTGGTAGCCAAAATACGAAGTATATCTTTGGCAGAGATGATACCCACGATGTCGTCCCGAGATTCTTTGTGAACTGGAAAACGTGTATGAGAGTGTTCTGTGTACAGTTCGAAAAACTCTTTTAATGTAACTCCTCTTTCAACGCTGATAATCTCAGTCCTTGGAGTCATAACCTCTCTTGCTTGGTGGTCTCCAAATCTAAATACATTTTCTAACATTTCTGCTTCGACAGGTTCCACAGTACCTTCGGCTTCTCCTATATCTATCATCGAAAGGATCTCACCTTCGGTAACAGTCTCTTCTGAAGATTCGCTTTGTCCAAATAAATCTTGGGAACGATTTGAAAGCCATTGTAAAAACATGATAGCTGGGAACATGCAAAGTTCCACGATCTTTAGGGGACGAGCATATATAAAGGAGATTTGCTCGGCTTTCTTAACGGCGATGCTTTTAGGGATTATTTCACCAAATATCAGTAACAAAATCGTGCCCGCCACCGTAGCAACGGCGACTGCGACAGGGCCATCTTCGATTAGGCTCACTGCCAGTGCCGTTATGATGGCGGTAAAGGCGACGTTTACTAGGTTATTGCCTAAGAGGATTGTTGATAAAAGTCGTTCGGTATTACTTACCATTTCGGCAACCCGATTCGCTCCTGGTACATTTGTGTTTAACAAATGTGACAGGCGTGTTTTTTGTAGCGATAGAAAAGCTGCCTCTGAGCTGGAAAAAAAAGCAGATAATATTAGAAACAATATTATCAGTGAGATACTGACTATTGTGTCGGCGTCCAAGTCAAAAGCCTCCAGGGTTATGGGACACACAATCACGAGCCATTCTCGCGAATCCTAAGTGTTCATTTAACCTGACACGTCCCACATCCGTTGATTAATTATACGTCTGTTCATATATAAACATGTGCTTTGTGGTGGAATTGGATTTTCTATGACTCAACATTTTGAATGTCAGACCATGCAACCTCACTAGCTTTATGGGAAATGGAATAGGCGAATCCACGCCTGCTCATATGGGACATCATCTTCTCAAAAAATCGTGATTTAGGTAGATAAGATAAAGATCTGGCTTTTTTGTGAGCTACTTTTAACGCTTGTTCCTCGTCGTCTATGTCAGATGTTACGGTTGTTAATATATTTTTCGAAACGCCTTTCAGTGAAAGTTCTTTTCTAATCATAGTGGCACTTTTATGACGGGAATTTGTTCGACTGTCCACATAAATTTGAGCGAATCTCTCGTCATCCAACAAATTTTCTCGGTACATCGTCCCAATACACTCTTTTATAACATCGCTGGTGTAATTCTTCGATAATCGGATTCTTAACTCAGATTCGCTTCTAGGTCGATAATTGATGAATCGTCTGGCCGCTTCACATGCACGATTCAGATCTTCACTTTTTACATAGTTAGCACCCTGAGAGAAATCGGTCGACATTACTCTAATCCGTCAGGGAGAGTTTCATTCGCTGGTATGATCACGTCGTCTAAAGGTTCGGGATTCAAGACAGATTTAACAAGGTCATCAATTTCGTCAGTTAGAACAGGATTTTCTCTTAAGAAAGTTTTTGCGTTTTCTCTACCCCGACCTATTTGTATTTCGCCAAATGAATAGAATGCTCCACTTTTTTTAACTATTTCGTTCTCTACGGCGAGATCTAATAAATCTCCTTCACGGCTTATGCCCTCATTAAACATTATGTCGAACTCGGCCGTTTTAAATGGGGCAGAAACCTTATTCTTTACTACTCTTGCCCTAACACGGTTCCCTAAAATTTCGGTTCCTTGTTTAAGAGATTCGATTCTCCGAAGATCTATTCTTACTGAACTGTAAAATTTGAGAGCTCGACCACCAGGTGTTGTTTCTGGGCTTCCCCAGAAAACTCCCACTTTTTCTCGAACTTGATTTATAAATACAACGGCGGTATTAGATTTACTAATAGAGGAGGTTAATTTTCTAAGGGCCTGAGACATTAATCTAGCTTGAAGTCCTACATGCGTATCGCCCATATCGCCTTCCAACTCGGCTTTTGGAACCATGGCAGCGACACTGTCTATTACTACGATGTCTACCGCACTACTTCGAACTAAATATTCGCAAATTTCTAAAGCTTGTTCGGCGGTATCTGGTTGAGAGACCAGTAGGTTTTCTATATCGACCCCGCATCTTCCTGCGTAACTAGGATCTAATGCATGCTCAGCGTCTATGTATGCGGCTGTGCCACCTTTTCTTTGGGCAGATGCCATTACGTGGTAAGTTAAAGTAGATTTACCAGATGATTCCGCTCCATAAATTTCCGTCACTCGACCTTTCGGTACACCACCTACTCCTAGAGCGTGATCTAGAGATGGTGACCCAGTTGATATCGAATCGACTTTTACATCTTGGGCGTCACCAAGTTTCATTACGGCTCCCTTGCCGAAATGTTTATCGATTTGACTTATTGCTAAATCTAGAGCCTTTGATTTTTCATTATTTTTTTGCATATATTGCTCTCTTATATGTTGTTCAAAGATTATTTTCACAAGTCATTCAGTGTTATCTGAAGAACAATATATCAAATATTTATACTCAAGTAAACACATTTGTTCTAA
>CAYFIW010000060.1:0-6722 GCA_964343265.1 uncultured Dehalococcoidia bacterium
AATGATCTGTATTATTTAACTAAATGAAGTTTTTATGAGTTCAGTGAGTAAAGGTGCAAGATTTTTACTGTTAAGGACGATATGCATATGAAATTTATTGATACTCCATTACTCAGAATAGCTTACGAGGAGCACGGAAATTTAGATGGTATTCCGGTTATTCTGTTGCATGGGTTTCCATACGACATTAGATCGTGGGATGGAGTAGTTTCGAAATTGACTGACTCCGGGAATAGGATTCTTGTTCCATATTTGAGGGGATACGGCCCTACAAGATTTCTCAGTGAACAAACCCCCCGTATGGCTCAGCAATCAGCCATAGCCAATGATTTGATTGATTTTGCAGAGGCTCTGGAAATAAAAAAATTTCTGGTGTCTGGGTTTGACTGGGGAAATCGTGCTGCTTGTATTGCTGCTATATTGAGGCCTGATTTAGTCGCTGCACTTGTCTCCATAGGAGGGTATGCCGTTCAGGACACAGTAAATCAGGAGCGACCTTCCAGCGCTGCCGTGGAATCAAGAATGTGGTATCAGTGGTACTTTAACCTTGACCAAGGTAGAGAAGGTCTAACCAATAATCGTAAGGATATTATTAGATTTCTCTGGGAAACTTGGTCCCCTTCATGGAATTATTCTGACGAAGTCTTCAATAAATCTGCTGATTCTTTTGATAATCCAGATTTTGTTGAAATCACATTACATTCCTACCGACATAGGCATAGGAATGCACCCGGCGATCCCATATTGGAGTGTATAGAAACTTCTTTGTCTCACAGTCCGACTATAGAAGTACCGACTGTTGTTTTACGTGGAGGCGATAGCGGATTTGGAAGACCTTCTGTTTCAATCGATACAGATAGGAGTCATTTTACAAACTTAATTGAAAGTCAGGTTGTTGACGGAGGTGGACATGATTTACCTGTCCAAAAACCGAGTTTAGTATCTGATTCAATTCGAAAATTGATCACCGATCACATTTAGATTTTCAGTCCTTGTGGTTATGGACCAAAATTGGGTATCTTATTCTTTATTGTATGTATTGAGGTTTTGTAGGCATTATTAAGTTGGAAGGTTACTTATTATGAGTGAGGATTTAGACGCGTTAATAATTGGTGCAGGATTTGCTGGTATGTATATGCTGTACCGACTAAGAAATTTAGGATTGAACGTTCTGGCAGTGGACGAGGCAACCGGAGTGGGTGGAACCTGGTACTGGAATAGATATCCGGGCGCCAGATGTGACGTTGAAAGTATAGAGTATTCTTACTCATTTTCGGACGAGCTTCAACAGGAATGGAATTGGCCTGATAAGTTTTCGGTGCAGCCGGAAATACTGAAGTATGCGAATCATGTTGCAGATCGGTTCGACCTCAGACCACTGATAAGGTTTAACTCACGGGTTGAGTCAGTGAAATATGATGATGAACGGTCGTTATGGAACGTAACCACCGTGCAGGGGGATCTTTACAGGGCGAAATATTGCATAATGGCTACTGGTACATTGTCTTCTGTTAATGAACCTAAGTTTGAAGGAGTACATTCTTTCAAAGGTGAATGGTATGTTACCGGGCGGTGGCCCCACGAATCCGTGGATTTCAGTGAAAAAAGCGTAGGAATTATTGGCACCGGATCTTCGGCAGTACAAGCTATTCCTGTAATAGCCAAACAGGCAAGACATTTGACTGTTTTCCAAAGAACGGCCAACTACTCTATTCCTGCTAGAAATAGACCCCTTGAGGAAGAAGAGGTCGTTGCGGCCAAGGGGATGTACGAATCAATTCGAAAAAAGGCTAGAACAAGCAGGGCAGGTATAGCATCAACAGTTATTGGTGAAGAAGGTGTGATGGATGTGTCTGAAGAAGAGAGACTCGAAGAACTAGAAAAACGATGGGCTGAGGGCGGTACTAATTTTTTGGCCGCATACAGTGATGTGGGTACAAATGAAGAGTCAAATGAAATCATCGCTAATTTCGTTAGGGATAAAATTAGAGAAGTTGTTAATGATTCTGAGACTGCAGAATTATTGGCCCCGACCAACACCATTGGCTGTAAGAGATTGTGTGCAGACACAGATTATTATGAAACCTATAATAGAGATAATGTGACCTTACTGGATGTTAATAAGGATCCAATCAATCGGATAGTTGAAAATGGCGTCCAGACTAAAAATAAAACCCACAAATTTGATGTGATTATCTATGCTATTGGATTTGACGCCATGACCGGTGCATTGCTTGCAATGGATATTCAAGGGAAGTCAGAAGTGAGTCTTAGGGACAAATGGTCTGATGGACCTAGAACGTACCTTGGCTTGACAAGTGCTGGTTTTCCCAACATGTTCACAATTACTGGTCCTGGAAGTCCATCTGTGCTCTCAAATATGATGACCTCAATAGAACAACATGTGGAATGGATTGCAGACTGTATTGAGCATATGGAGGCTAATTTTTATAATACTATAGAACCTCACGAAGAGTCAGAAAATGATTGGATGGATCACATAGAGGAAATTGCCTCAGACACTCTCAGATACAGTTGTAATTCATGGTATGTTGGAGCCAATATCCCGGGGAAGAGACGTATATTTATGCCTTACGCAGGAGGAGTTGATAAATATGCTGAGAAATGTGACGAGATTGTGGCGGCAGGCTACGAAGGTTTCAAGTTTGGATAAAGATTTTATGTATCATAAGCTTTGTTTGTTTTGTAACTAGGGAATTTACTATATGGAAATTTCCCAGATACAAAAACTTATAGTGGATCAATTACCAGAAACTATCGAGCTTCGTCCATTATCTGGATTTAAAATGGATTTCTCTGCAAATCCTGGGTTCCATAAGGTTTTTTTTGCAGCTAGTTGCGAATGCGAGACTGCCGCTCTTTTGAGTGTTGAAATCTCAGAGGAAAAATCGGAATGTGAAATTATGGACGCAATTCCGTCGTTAGCTGAAAGATTGGTTAGACAGGAAAAGAGTTTTCGTACGATGGATTGTTCTATGCATAGTATGATGAGGAAAGGTTTTGTTGAGGGACCCTGATAGTAGGATTTCACTCAGTGATAAGGAATTGTAATTATGCCCAAAAAAGAAATGTCTGAGTCTGAGGCACTTGAAAGTGCAGTGAAGTTTTCAGAACGTTATGTCGACAGAGGCCCATACGAGTTTTTCCCTGAAAAAGAGGTGGTGCAAGAGGTTCAGAAAGGTCTTGCCGACAACCATCGACTAGAAGGCTACAGGTATTGTCCTTGAATGCCTCTCAGTGGCGATCCTGTAGAGGATCGTAAAAAAATATGTCCTTGTGAGAGACATCATGAGGATATAGAGCGGGATGGATTCTGTATATGAATGTTTTTCGTGAGCGAAGAGTTTCTTCGCAAGTATGAATCTGGAGAGGATTTTTCCCAGACTATAGATGAGGCAGTTCCTCTTGGCTCTGAACTTTTTGATGATACTGGTGGAAAGAAAGCTTATAATGAACGCAAACGTGAGAAAGAAGACTAATGATTGTAGGTCAAGACACTTTGGCCAATTTTAATATACAATTGATAGTGATTTATTAAGTACTCTGTTTTTAGGGAATATTAAGTTATAGGAGTGGCTATGAGCGAGCCAATTAAAGTATTTACTTCCAACGGTTGAGGGCCCTGTCATATGGTGAAAGTGTATCTTTCACGAAAAGGGTTCGAATATACTGAATTTAATGTCTCAGAAAATAGAGAAGCACTAAAAGAGCTGGTTACAAAGGGCTATCGAAGTACTCCGGTCACCGTTATTGGTGAGGAAAACGTCGTTGGTTATAGTCCCACTAAAATAGATGAAGCTCTTGAGGCTGCAGGGTTGTCGACATAGTTGAGCGCCTAAAGACGTTGACTGAATCGAGAACCCAACTTAGAATTTCATACTACCTGTTTTTTGCGTGGCCCCGTGGTGTAGCGGTTTAACATACGGCCCTGTCAAGGCTGAGATCGCCAGTTCGAATCTGGTCGGGGTCGCCACACAAACTTTCATTTCTGAATCATATTTTTTTCTGTGACGTGTCTGTTTTTTGAGCTCATATGTGGTAAATTTGGGTTGGTTATTTATGGCAAAATTTTACTTTGTTGAGGGAGTTAGAACATGCCACCTTATGAAACTAATATGGTTCTATCAGAAAAAGAATTTGATGTTGTTGGAACCCGTCCTGTCAGGCACGATGGAGCAGATAAAGTCACAGGTAGAGCGAAATATAGTGCGGATTCACATCCGACTGGGTTTTTACATGGAAAGATTCTTAGAAGCCCCCATGCGCATGCAAGAATTTTATCTATAGATACTTCAAAAGCACTCGATCATCCTGGGGTCCGTTCAGTTATGACGTCTGCAGATCTACCTGAAGTATCCGCTGAGATCGCAGATCTTGAAGAAGGAGCGGCTGTTAACTATGGATTTTATAGTCGGAATTCCATGGCAAGAGAAAAAGTTCTGTATAAAGGACATGCGGTAGCGGCTGTTGCTGCTATAAGTCAGCACGTTGCTGAAGAAGCCCTAGAATTGATTGAGGTGGAATACGAGGTTCTACAACCTGTTTTGAACGCTGGAGAGGCTTTAGCAGAAAATGCCCCTGTTCTTCACGATCGTTTATCTACTCAATCTAGTGTTTTGTTCAGAGTTGGTGGATGGGGTGAAGGTGGGGAGTCCGAGGTCAGTAATTTGGCTCTGAAGGTGATTTCGGAAGAAGGAGATGTTGAGAAAGCCTTCAACGATTCAGACGTAGTTGTTGAAAGAAAATTTAAAACTAGTGCGGTTCATCAAGGTTACATAGAACCTCAAGCCACAACTGCTTTTTGGAATCAGGATGGAAAACTAACCGTCTGGTGTAGTACCCAGCAGTTATTTGCCTTTAGAGACCATATTTCGGCGATTCTCGAAGTTCCATTAGGTGATGTAACAGTGGTTCCTCTAGAAATAGGGGGTGGTTTTGGAGGAAAGGGACAAGGGGGAGTCTATTTGGAACCTGTAGCTGCTATTTTGTCGAAGAAATCAGGATTACCTGTCAAGATAGCCATGACTAGAGCGGAAGTTTTTATAGGGACAGGACCAACTTCTGGAACAGAAATGTCAATAAAAATGTCTGCCACCTCTGATGGGAAATTGACAGGTGTTAAAGCACGTCTTGTATTTGAGGCCGGGGCTTTTCCGGGGTCACCGGTTGCGGGAGGAAGTCGTACGATGCTGGGGCCCTATGTTATTCCTAACGCATATGTTGAAGGCCTAGATGTTGTAACTAATGTGCAAAAATCGTCAGCATATAGAGCGCCTGGTTCTCCAGCCTGCGCTTTTGCTGTGGAGACAGTTATCGACGAATTAGCAGAGAAAGTTGGTATGGACCCGATTGAATTTAGACTTTTGAATGCGGCAAAAGAAGGGACCAGACAACCAGCGAATGGACCTGCTTATAGGAAGATTGGTCTGATAGAAACTTTAGAGGCAGCAAAAAATCATCCCCACTACAAGGATAATGTAGAAGGTAAATCAGTGGGCAGGGGAGTAGCTGCTGGGGCATGGTTCAATGCTAGTGGTCCAGCTAGTGCTGTAGCTAGTGTTAATGCTGACGGAACTGTAAATCTTGTAGAAGGATCTCCTGATGTAGGTGGAAGCAGGGCTGCTATGGCGATGCAGGTTGCGGATATCTTGGGATTGCGGGCTGATGATGTTAATCCTTCTATTGGAGATACGGACTCAATAGGTTACAGCTCGGGGGCTGGTGGAAGTGGAGTAACTTTTAAAACGGGAACGGCCTGTGTTGAAGCTGCGATAGATATTAAGAACCAGATGATAGAAAGGGCTTCCAAGATATGGGATGTTGAATCGCAGGACATAGTATTTGAAAAAGGAGTCATATCTCATATAAGTGACTCGGAATTGAAATTTACTTTTTCTGAGCTGGCTTCATTATTAAATGGTACGGGAGGCCCAATTGTTGGGAGAGCGACTGTAAATCCTGGTGGCGTGGGAAATGCATTTGCTGTTCATATTGTTGATGTGTTAGTTGATGAAGAGACAGGGAAAGTTGATGTTTTAAGATTTACCTCGATTCAAGACGTAGGGAAGGCTATACATCCAAGTTACGTAGAAGGTCAGATGCAAGGAGGTGCAGTTCAGGGTATAGGTTGGGCTTTAAACGAAGAATATATTTTTGATGATGATGGCACAATGGTGAACCCGACATTTTTAGATTATCGTATGCCGGTTTCTTTGGATTTACCAATGATTGATACGGTGCTTGTTGAGGTTGCTAATCCAGGTCATCCATTTGGTCTTAGAGGTGTTGGAGAGGCATGTCTGGTGCCGCCAATGGCAGCTATTGCCAACGCCATTCATGATGCTGTGGGTGTTAGGATGGATGAACTTCCTATGTCTCCGGGGCGAGTGGCTAAATCTCTAGGACAATTCTAGACTTTCAGGAGTGTATTTCTATAATATCGCCGTCTATGAGCTCGTGATTCCTTCCCACGTGTTGCCCGTCAAATTTTCCTGACTGACCCCACAGGACGGCGTACTTTAGACCTCTACTCAGGTCCTTATGGACTTGGTGGGCTGCTTCCCCTACAGAGCTGCCAATTGAAAGAACTATAGGATCTTTTTTTTGGAAATCCTGTAGACGTTCTCTAGGCGACTTTGTATATACTCTCATGATGTTTAAGGCAGAAAATATTTCTTCGCCGAGTTCATCTAGTCCCACAT
>CAYFIW010000060.1:6822-8627 GCA_964343265.1 uncultured Dehalococcoidia bacterium
CGATATTGTGGTGGTACGTTTGTGGGCATGACTGATTTAAATGAGTTCTAAAGAATTAAATTGCCTTTCAGTTGATATTATTATGAATTTCACTTGTAAATATATATGTTTTTAGAAAATTATAAAGGGCTGCCCATACATATGTGTGAGCAGCCCTTTATTTCTAGGAAAAATCCTAATAATTCGCTATATAGCGGAATCTCCGGACTCCCCTGTTCTAACCCTTATAACGTCATCTATTTTACTTACAAATATTTTACCGTCTCCGATTTCACCACTTCGTGTCGCGGAGATAATGGCCTCAATAATCGCATCTTTCTTAGCGTCTTCTATAACAGTTACTAAAATGGTTTTTGACACTGCTGACCTTGTTGTTGTTGTACCTCCACGTCCTGTAACTACCTCTATGCCCGCCTGTTGTCCCTGGCCTGTAACGTTTTGATAATGGAATCCATTTACTCCTTCATCTAGCAAAGCGTCGCAGACGGCATTAACTCTCTCTGGTCTAAAAATAGCCTCTATCTTAAGCATCCGCATACCTCCATATTAAGGATTGTTTCTTAGAAGTTATTAATCGGCTCCATCTCGTACAGTAGCTTGCTCACCATGTGTGGCCAAGTCCAGTCCGAGATCTTCATCAGATTCACTTGCCCGAAGACCAAGTCCAGGAATTTTGTCGAGGACAAATAATATGATGAGGCTCACTATCCCCGAGTATATTAGAGTAGCAATCACACCGACTGCCTGGATACCTACTTGCTCAATATTTCCCTCTATTAGACCTTTGGTTCCCGAGATCGCTTCCAAAGCAAAAATACCGGTAGCTATAGCACCCCATATTCCCCCTATGCCATGAACCGCAAACACATCGAGGGCGTCGTCCATATTAGTCTTATGAATAAATTCCACAGCAAAGAAGCATATTAGGCCTGCCCCGAATCCAATTGCTAATGAACCCATTGCGCCAACAGCTCCAGCTGCAGGAGTGATCGCAACAAGTCCAGCGACAGCTCCCGTAGCTACTCCAACAGCGCCCATCTTTCCGGTTTTCAAGTGCGATATTACGCCCCAAGTGAGAGCTGCCGTAGAGGCTGCTAAGCTTGTGACTAGAAATGCATTGGCTGCCGAATCGTTGGCTGCTAAGGCGGATCCAGCATTAAATCCAAACCAACCAAGCCAGAGGATTGCTGCTCCAAGCACAACGTATGGAACGTTGTTGGGTTGAAGGCCGGGATTTCTTCGTTTTCCTACTAGAAGTGCTGCGACAACTGCAGCAATTCCTGCATTTATATGGATGACAGTACCACCGGCAAAATCTAGAGCACCTAACTCAAGCAGCCATCCTTCCTCCGCCCAGACCCAGTGTGTTATGGGTGAATAGACCAAAGTACTCCATAGAACTAGGAATATAAGGTATGTGCTGAATTTGAACCGTTCGGCAAATGCCCCCGTAATAAGCGCAGGAGTGATTATTGCAAACATCATTTGAAAAGCTACGAAAAGTAGTGGGGGGATGTCTTCGCCTTCTGATGACGTGAATGAAACCCCAGATAACCCTAAATGGTTAAAGTCACCAATGAAAGCATTTCCAGTGCCGAAAGCTAAACTGTATCCCCAGAGCACCCATACGATGCTCACTATAGCTATCGACATGAAACTCATCATTATCGTGTTGACAAGATTTTTAGCTCGGACTAAGCCGCCATAGAAGAAAGCTAATCCAGGTGTCATGAAGAACACTAGAGCAGTGGCAACCAACATCCATGAAGTATGTCCTGAGTCCATTTTTCCCTCCTGTTTTACAA
>CAYFIW010000061.1:0-8499 GCA_964343265.1 uncultured Dehalococcoidia bacterium
AGCAGGCGCTGCCATTACGGGAGCTGGAGCCGGAGCAGGCGCTGCCATTACGGGAGCTGGAGCCGGAGCAGGCGCTGCCATTACGGGAGCTGGAGCCGGAGCAGGCGCTGCCATTACGGGAACTGGAGCTGGAGCAGGTGCTGCCATTACGGGAGCTGGAACCTCAGTAGGTGTTGGTAAAACTGATGCAATTGAAGCTGATTGGGATGCCGATCTAGAAGTCCTTTTGCCTGAAGGTTCTTCCTGTTGCGCTTGATTGGATTGTGCCAATATTTCTGGAGTAGGTGTAGGTTTTGCCCTTCCTCTGGCCAAACCGGAGATCTCCCAATCCGAAGCAGAGAAAAATATAGTCAATCCCGATAAAATCACGACAGCGATTAGGACAATAGCAATCATCGGATAAAATCTCTTAAAGTCCATAATCTACGTTCCACACCTAAAACTATCTATGAGATCATGAAACCTTATCTGCAAAACGGTAGCGTCGCTACCAGTGACAACAAGGGCAAATATTCTCTCTCCTCCACATCCCCAGACACCGATAACGCCATAACCTTCAGTATCCCGTCCTCTTTTACCAGCTGAAAATGACCCAAATATTCCGTCATTAGAATCCACGATAATAATACCTTCACCAACATCAGAGAAGTCCAGTTCCGGTGAAACATCCTTAATGTCTCGATATGAATCTGCTAAAAACTCCAAATCAGATTTACCCGCTCGATCAGCCCACTCCAGCAAAACTCTGGACGTTTGATTAGTGAATATAATCATGCCATGTTGCTTGCTTGGCACAGTAAAATTGCGACTTAACTCTAGAATATCGGATGCTCCAGAAGTATTTATTGAGAATCCATGTCGATCATATAGGTCGTCAGGAGATACAGACCTTGCAGCATCTAAAGGAACATTTTCTTTTTTAGTCTCCGGAGTTGGAGAGGCAACCTTTGGTTGAACTGATACTGCCGTAGGAGTAGCTATTGTTGTAGGTATCGGAGATGGATCAGACTTTGTAGAATCTGGTGTCGAAGAAACTGATACGGGTACTTGAGTGGGTGGAACAGAAGTAGGTTCTACCACTTTCGTGGGCGTAGTAGCTTTTTTTACGGGAACCACAGTAGCAGTTGGCAAAACAACTACTTTGTCTTTTTTGATACTAGAAGTTGTAGGCACTACAGTAACCGCCTCTGCTGTCTCGGTTACATTAACCACAACAGAAGTTGTCCCATCAGTACTTTCTTCCAACGTTTTTACAGAATTCACAGTTGAACCGTTCGAGCACCCCATAATGAGCATCATTAATGCAATTACCACATAGAATGGGGTATTGATGCTATAAACACTGAGAGTACCTTTCATATATGTCCTCTTAGTTTGTGCATCTATTAACCACCATTCTGGGCAATATAAATTCCACTAACATCATTTTTATTCACTATGAGAATCAAAGAAAGGGTGTTTACACCTATTTGTGAATTCGATCAATTCTAATGAGTTTACCCCATCAATTACCATAGGAGAATTATTGTTTGAGTTCACAAACACAGTATCTTCTTAGTTAACAATTCTTTGACTGCGTAATTGCCAAAGAAGCTTCTGCACTCAAGTTTTTGGGATTTATATCTCCATTTTTTAATATGTGCCAAACTGAAGTAGCCACATCACTGGAAGCTGACGCTGCTCTCTCACTAGATACCAAAACCCAGACGTGATTAGCAGGATCCCAACTTGTTCTGATTTTTTCAATGTCCATACTTGGGAAGCATGGTGACAAATTAGTCCAGAGTCTTCTCCTTGCGTCATCATCGCTTCTAATCACCGGGCTACACTGAGCCTTAGCTTCAGAGTGTGAATCATCAGAATCATCTTTTTCAATCAATTTGAGCATGTCCCAAACTTCTTTTGATCTTTCATTAAGAGGAGTTATGTTGGCATTTCTCTCAACACTCCAAACACCAAAATCTTCTCTAGCATCTGTGTTAGTGACAATCACCCATGATCCTGTTTTGCGATTTTTCTGAGCAGAAAAAGCGTTTACCATTAATTCCGGATTGCACTTTGCTAATTGTGTCCACAAAAGGATGGAAGCATCAGTATCTGTCAATACGTCAGTAGCCGCTGGCTTTAAAACATTAGTATCACAATCAGATCCCAAATACTTTTTCCAAAGCTCAGCTTTGCTGTTATGCGGTAAAATTTCACCGCTATTTATAATCCTCCACGTACCAAATTCCTGAGAAGCCAATTCAGTCGGTCGTATCATCCATTCGGATCCAATTCCCCGATCTACTTTTATGTGGGTTTTATCTAGGTCTACACATTCGGTGAGGTAAACCCACATATGCCTTATAGCTGATTCCTCATCCTTTATTACAGCTTCTTCAATTTGAGCATCCGCATCATTTCCTAACTTTGGCACAGGAGTAAAAATTTCGTTCCTTGTTTCAATGACTGCCGGCGCACCGTTATCTTGATCAGAGGATTCGTCATCTGAACCGCATGCGCTAATAACCATAATTACACTTAAAGCTATAGCAAAATATCGTAACTTAGAAACCAAATCTTTCATTTGCACATTAACCTACACTTGGAATGTAAACATACTCTGATTTCTGCCATTGTGATTCACAAAAACAAGAAGTCCTTTACTGAGGCTATAAATTTTTCAGGTTGATCAACCATCACGACATGAGATGCAAGTTCTACGTCCACTGAACTGAAATCCCGTCCAGTATTACGCATTCTTTCGATGATTTCATCACTGACGAGACCACTTTCTACCCCCCTTACTTCTAATATGGGGCATTCCAATGAGCCAAAAGCAGCCCAGTAGCGACTTATAAGAGACGAATCTGTCATGTCTGGTAGAGGGTTATCAAATCCAATAATATCTGCCTTCCAAGTCCAATTGTTATTAGTGGTTCGCTTTAGGCGGGATTCCGCCTCCTCAAGCAGCCTTTCATCGGTCGCCAAAGCGTTACCAGTCCTTAGCCAATCAAATCCTTCTGCTAGAGACTGAAATTCTTGCGGAGGCAATGGTGCAATCGGCTGTTGCAACCTTTCAGCAGAAGGCTCAGGCGCAATATCAACCATCACAATTCTGTCCACAACTGTCGTCTGACCGGATGCCGCATATAAAATCGAATGCCATCCACCCATAGAACATCCTACTAGAGTTACTTTATCAATCCGTTTTTGATCGATAAATTCAGTCAAATCACATACAAATTTGTCACGGGCATATCCGTCTCCGGCCCATTCACTATTGCCGTGACCTCTTTGATCTATAGCTATAACGTGATATTTTTTGCTGGCAAATTCTGCAAATTCACGCCACGAAGCTGCGGAATTTGTGTGACTATGGAGACAGATTAGGCTTGGTAACTGATCATCTCCCCACTCATAGTAAGCAAGTTTGAGTCCATTAACTGTAGCAATCTGAGCGTCGGGCATCTTGCTCATTTAACACCTCTTATCATCGTAAAATTGTTTCTATAGCAGAAACATTGAAAAAGCAGCGACAACACTATACTAATGTTTTCAGCTTACTGCGATATGTGTTCCTTATTTCACATTTTAAATTGCTGGTTGGAGAAAACATAAGTCACCTTCCTAGCCAAGATTTTCCTTTAGATTTATTGGCCTATGTAGGAAAATCTTCCTGATGAACAATCATGTTGTACACTCTCGTTGAAGTCCTAAACAGGGGGTAACGAAAATGGATCAGGTTCTTGATGGAATAACAGTATTAGACTTCTCATCTGGTATGGCCGGATCAATAGCAACAATGACCCTGTCGGATTTTGGAGCCACCGTAATCAAGGTGGAACCACCAGAAGGTGATAACTACAGGGCTTTCCCTTCATCATTCCTATGGAACAGAGGTAAGAAAAGCGTAACACTGGATACAGGAGATGATAACGACCTTGTAACTATCAAAGAACTTTGTAAGAAAGCAGATGTCATAGTCGAAAGCTTCAACCCTGGTGTTATGGAAACACTAGGGTTGGGATATGAATCGCTAAAAGTAGAACGTCCTGACCTAATTTTCTGCTCCATAACAGGATTTGGTCCAAGAGGACCATACTCAAAATACAAAAATCATGAAGGTCTGATCCAAGCAAAGAGCGGACGCATGATGATTTTTGCTGGATTAACTGACAGAGAAGGTCCTAATTTTCCCTCTGTGAATGTGGCTAGCCATGCTGCTGCCATGGCGGCAATAAGAGGAATTGTTGCATCATTAATGGTTCGTGATAGAACTGGCATAGGCCAAAAAGTCGAAACGAGTTTATTACAAGCGGTAACCTACTATGACCTTGTTCAATTCGTCCTTTGGCAAATGATGATCAATTTTCCTGAAACATTTGAGCACGATCCCACTACAGTTGCAAAACGACCCTCTCCGATACAGTACCTACCTACCCGAACGAAAGATGGTAAATGGATACAGTTAGCAAATCTTATGGAACGTCTTTTTGAGGCTGAAATATATGCTCTAGATCTTGGGCACATATACGATCAACCTCGATTCAAAAACGCCCCCAACCTGGTTGAGGAAGAGGATCGAGAGGCTTTGAGAAGACTAATTCTTGAAAGAATGAGTGAAAAAACTTTCGACGAATGGATGGATCTTTTTATAAATGAAGAGGGAAATGTGGCCGCAGAACCGTTTTTGACTGCAACGGAGGCTTTATCCCATCCACAGATTGTTCATAATGGGCATGTTCAAGACGTAGAAGATCCTGTAGTAGGTCCTATGAAACAAATGGGGCCAGTTTTTACAATGAACCCCAACAACCCCAAGATACAGGGACCGGCTCCATTGCTTGGGGAACACAGTTCTCAAATAATTTCTGAATTGAGTTTATCGAATAATACAAAGCGTACCTTTGGAAGCGAAAAATCACCCTCCCACCCTTTGGAAGGACTAACAATTTTAGATTTATCCACAGTAATCGCTGGACCTCTCGCCGGGTCATTAATAGCAGAATTGGGGGCAAGAGTTATACGTATAGAAACACTAGAGGGCGACTGGATGCGTAAAGGGTTTAACGGTATAGCACCCAACAGGACTATGGCTGGTACAGAAGGATTATCAATAAATTTAAAAACCAAAGAAGGCCAAGAAATACTGCGAAGACTTATACCAAAAGTAGACGTACTGATGCACAACATGAGACCCGGAGCACCAGAAAGAATAGGAATAAGTTTCGAACAGGCTAGACAGTTAAATCCAAATATAAATTACCTATACATAGGTGGATATGGATCCACCGGACCTTACAGCCACAGACCTGCTATGCATCCTATCGGCGGTGCCGTATCTGGTGGTGCCATAACCCAAGCCGGACAAGAATGTATTCCTCCAGAGGATCAAGTTCTTTCAATGGATGAGCTGGTCAAAATATCTAACCGGCTAGGAAGAGCACAGGACGTAAATCCAGATCCCAATACATCAATGGTTGCCTCAGCAGCAGTGGTCATGTCCCTTTATGCCCGGCAAAAAACAGGTAATCCTCAATACGCAGAGACGACCATGATCGGTGCAAACGCAGCCGCTAACGCCGATGATTTCTTTGATTACGAAGGTAAACCTCCCAGAGCATTGCCTGACGCCAATGGATACGGTATCAATGCTTTATACCGGATATATCCGGCTAAAACTGGGTGGGTATTCCTAGCCTGTCCCTTGGAATCGGAATGGATTCCACTCTGCAAATCATTAAATAGAGATGATCTCATAGAAAATGAGTCATTTTCCAACTCCATAAATCGAGCAAATAATGACGAAGATCTTGTCGATCAACTTTCAATGATCTTTGAAAAAGATACCGCTGAAAACTGGGAGAAAAAGCTTTGTGATAAAGGAGTCGGATGTGTAAAAGTGGAAGACAGCAACATGTTCAATTTCTTCAGTACTGATGACCATGTAAAAATGAATGAATTCACAACCCAAGTGAGTCACGAACGGTTTGGTGAATTTTGGAGATATTCGCCTATACTCAATTTCTCCTCGAGTAAAAGTAAAGCTGGCCCCGGTATTCTTAGAGGTCAAGACACCATCCCAATTTTGTCAGAGCTTGGTTTCACATCAGATGAAATAGACACATTTAAAACAGATGGAGTTATAGACTGGGAAGAAATCCAGCCTTTTGCGGAATAGTTGCAAAACTATTAACAAACCAAAAACCAATATCTCGAAAAAAAACCCAGCTAAAGTGTCCGATATTGATTAACAATCAACGAAGTACTAGGATTGCGGAATAATCAGGGTATTTAGAACAGTTTTATGAATCTACTAATACTAAGGAGTCAGGAGTGAGTCAACAGACAGAAAAAGTCACAACAACCAAACTGGATGTTGCCGGAGCCTCTATTACAATGCGCAGCTCCGGAGAAGGTCAACCGCTTCTAGTTTTGCATGGTGAACTTGGATTTCCTGGATGGATGAAATATCACGACATTCTTTCCGATGAATATACGGTATATGCACCTAGTCATCCAGGATTCGACGATTCAGATCGAATTGACTGGATGATGGAAGTTAGAGATCTAGCAGGCTGGTATCTGGAAGCAATTGACGATATGGGTTTGAATGAGGTCAACTTGGTTGGATTCTCGCTAGGCGGATGGATAGCCGCAGAAATGGCGGTAATGGATCCAGATAAATTTCGTAAATTGGTCCTAGTCGCACCTACTGGTATAAAGCCTGAAGAAGGAGAAATATACGACATATTCTTAAATCTTCCGACCGATTACCTTAAAGAGGCCTTTAATGGATCGACCTCAGCTGAGGAATACCAATCAATTTGCCCTGACGAACCATCTCCAGAAAAAGCGGAACTATGGGAAGTCGCCCGAGAGCAATCATGCAAACTTGGCTGGAAGCCTTATATGCATAACCAGACACTCAAACATCTTCTACACAGATTAAAAAGCCTTCAAACTTTCATAATTTGGGGCTCTGAAGATAATATAGTGCCAATCGATGCAGGCAGAATTTACTCTGAATCAATACCTGGTTCGGTTTTGGATGTAATGAAAGGTTTAGGCCACAGGCCAGAAATAGAAGACCCGGACGAATTTACGACGAGAGTATTAAAGTTTCTTAAGTAGTAGGACAGAGGGAGAAACAATGTTAATTGGACATTTCACTGAGAGGCCCTATCAAGACCCCGAATCTGGTTACTTTGGTGCGACCGGGCTTCCTATAAAAGACCTTGATCTAAGTAACGACATCTATGACCCTGTGGTCGGGTCAAATCTTTACAACAGGTACCTTGACGAGAAAATATACGCGGAAGAAATGGGATTCGACGCCCTGATGCTAAATGAGCATCACAGTACACCGTTTTGCATGGGCGGAGCAATGAATGTTGAAGCTTCAATTCTCGCTCGCATAACCAATAAGGCCAAAATTGTCTTATTGGGTAATATTCTACCAATATGGGATGACCCTCTATGGCTAGTCGAGCAGTTGGCCATGATAGACATGATATCTAAAGGCAGGCTTGTTTCAGGATGGGTCAGGGGAACAGGCAGAGAGAGCGTTGCTCATAATGCTCCCCCTGCATATAACTGGGAAAGATTCCAGGAAGCACATGATTTCATCGTTAAGGCCTGGACTGAACCTGGACCGTTTAGATGGGAAGGAAAACACTACCAGTACAGGTACGTGAATCCATGGGTACGTCCATATCAAAAGCCACATCCTCAAATAATGTTGCCCGGAGTGGTCAGCAAAGATTCAGTTATGTGGGCAGCACGGCAAAGGATCCCTTATGTAATGCTTGCGACCCAACTTGAGCCCACTCGACAGTCATTCCAGATATATAAAGACACCGCTAAAGAAGAAGGCTATGAAGCTGGTAGTCAGAACTTTGGATACCTTTGGAAAGTCCACGTAGATGAAACAGAAGAACTTGCAGACGAGGTTGCCAGAAAATTCGTACAAGGACCAAGTAATCCATTTCTAGCGGGAAATGAAGGAACTGCTAACCCTGCACTGATGAAGTTACCCGGACTCACATCCAGAAGTAGGGTACTACCTACACAGCAAGTTGCCACAGCAAACAGGGGTGGTCAGCTTTCCAGGTCGTACGAAGAACAAGTCGAGGATTACACCATAATCGCGGGAACTCCTAAAACTGTGATTCCCAAAATCAGGCACGTACTGGAGTATCTCAGACCAGGCTCAATATTCTTCTGGGACGGGGATGGTGCAATGACTCATGACGATCAAATGAGAAGCCTAAGGCTCATGGGTGAGGAAGTTATCCCTGCAGTAAGAGAAATTGCTGATGAACTAGGTTTAAAGAGCCCATTTGAAGTTTCACCAAGGACTGGTGAACCGATTAACGAGTCTACAGCTGACATAGTTGTGCCGGCAGCAGATTAAAAGTGTAAATATTTAAAGGTAATTCGTGTCTCCATTATAAACTCACGAATTACCTTTAAATATATCGGACATTTTTGAAACTCAATACTTATCTGAGC
>CAYFIW010000062.1:0-8426 GCA_964343265.1 uncultured Dehalococcoidia bacterium
ATATGTCTGGAGTTATAGCCCAAAACAATGCTTTTGTCGTACTAATGCATAATACGGAAACTCCCGATTATACAGATGTGGTGGATGACACGGTTCGCGAATTAGAGCTTATGGTAAAAGGGGCTGTTAAAAGAGGGATACAAGAAGAAAAGATAATAATTGATCCGGGCATTGGTTTTGGAAAGAATTGGCACGAAAATCTTGAGATTTTGAGAAGACTTGAGGAATATAAAACAATTGGATTACCTTTGATGGTAGGCACTTCTAGAAAATCCATTATAGGAAAAATTCTTGACCTGCCAGTTGACGATAGGATTGAAGGTACGGCCGCAACAGTATCTATGGCTATCGCAAAAGGTGCAGATATTGTGAGAGTACATGATGTTAAAGAGATGGTCAGAGTTTCCCGAATGACTGACGCGATAGTCCGAGGCTGATATTTGTTGTGTTAAACACTGATATATATATAGGATTAGGTTCAAACATTGGTGATAAATTGATGAATTTGAAGCAATCTCTGGAGGAAATAAGTAGGTTTGCTATCTTTGAAAAAGTTTCGTCTCCCTATTTATCAAGCCCCATTGGGTTTTCATCTCAACCATCTTTCATAAATGCCGCCTGCAAAGTAAGCACCGAGTTGGACTGTTGGGTATTTCTAGATAGGTTGAATTCAATTGAGGAATACATCGGAAGGCTCAGGCCCTTTAAAAATGCGCCCAGAGCTATCGATCTTGATATTTTGCTTTGGGGGAATATGAGAGTATCTCAGCCTGGTCTGATCATACCTCATCCTGAAATTTTGAAAAGGAGGTTCGTTTTAGAGCCTTTAATCGAACTAAACCCTTCGATAGTCAACCCGGCCACAGGAAACTTTTTTTATGAAGACGGTTCTTATACCTTAAGGGATACTGATTTGGTCAGGATAAGGTGGTAGCTAAATTTATTCAATTTCAGATGTCATGAAGTCAGGTATTGAATTTTCTATCTTATAGATTAGTTCACACGACTCACATTGAATTGAACCTTTAATTATCTCATCATCTTCGATAAGTTCTATTTCAAGGGTTAGATCAGATTTGCAAGTAGGACAGACGAGTATCTCCATAAGACATTTTTTCATTTCAATTGAATTATTCCTTATTGATTGAAAGCCATTATCCCTGGGTTGAGTAATAAATAAAAGAAAGTAGATCTGATAATAGAAATACTAGCAATCCTAGGACTACAAGCAAATTATATCCTGAAAGTATTCTAACCAATTTTACTTTTTTACTAATCATCTGCCTATTGTGACTGCTATGTAATAGGTTATTACTTTGCCTTTTGGCTCTTATTATGTAAAACATAATTGCTACAAATATGATTTTTATGCCTAATACTAGGACATAATTAGCGCCGACTTCACCGGGAGTTAGTCGGTCAAAAGTCATTATTACACCCGTCGCCAAAAGTACAAAAACACATGTGTCTACTAATGACCTAAATTCTTTTGCCACCCTCTCACCCAAACCCTGATTTGCTTTATAAGCATCAGAATGCCTGTTCTTCATGGATGGCTTCAATACTAGGAGCCAAAATAGGCTTCCCCCTACCCAGGCAGCTGCGGAAACCATGTGCGCCCACCTTACGATAATTTTAAATACATCTGTGAAATCCACTATATTAATCATCCGAGAGAATCAAGTTGATGTTTTCCCTCAACTGGTCTGCATTTATAGCCCCTTCCCAAGTTTTGAGAACATCACCTTTTGCATCAATGAAAAAGGTGGTAGGGAAACCTGATACTCCATAAGCCACAGATATAGAACCGTCAGGATCTGAACCAACGGCGTACGAGATACCTGTGGCTTTTACGAAATTTTTACCATCATCTACTGAATCCAAACCTACTAATTGAATACCTACGACTTCGACGGCATTTTTGTGTTCTTTGTATAAATTATTAATTTCTGGCATTTCAGCGACACAGGGTGGGCATGATGGGAACCAAAAATTTAAAACTATTGGTAGGGATTTTTCCCTCGTAAATCGATAAAGCTCATCTTCAGAATAATCTTGAGTTTCATACAAAGTTATATCGAATTCGGGAGCCCTTTGAGAAGATTGCATTACGGAGCATCCGAATGATGCCGACAGAATAAAAATTAAAACGATACAGACCAGCAAAATTTTGGAATTTATAAATCCTGACAATGAATAGTGAGAATATTTGTTAATCATTTTTTCAGGATTGTTCCAGGCGGTATTTCCTCAATTAAGGACTTACCTCTTTCAAGGAGTATTTTCTTTTTTTCGTCTGGCAATTGCCTCTCATCTAAATAAGCACTTAGTGCTTCTACAGGTGCTATTGACTCAGACAGAGATTTTCCAAGCCTGTTTCTGCTCTCAGTGATTATATTTTTGCGGACAGTTGCTACGAAATGGGCATTTGCCAGATAAGATCTGATTTTAGTCTCATTGATGTCCTGTGATTTGTTGGCTGGGGTTTCTATAAACACTTGAACTATTGCATTTTCAATCTCATAAGTGTCAATACTGCGAAATATCTTATCCATGGGATTGTGCTCAGAATCATTTATATCGATACGTATAGTAACGAACTTTCGAGCATTGACAGGGATAAAATTAAAGGATGTTTCCCTATTTTGTAATGTCTGTGACGTATCTAAAGTAATAGCACAAAACCCCTTGACGTCTTTTTCTTCTCCGAAGTCTATCCTTTGTAGACTTCCTGGATAGACTATTTTTGGTGAGGTGTTCAAAATTTGGTGTTTGTGAATGTGCCCTAATGCTATATAGTCAAGCTCTGGTAATGCAATCGCACTTTTGAGTAACACATAATCCTTACCTAGCATCATAGATTTCTCAGAGCTTGTAGTTGCGGAATCTACAGAAACGTGACCTGCGAGTACTGATGGTATTGTTGGATCCAGGCTCTTTGCTAAATGCTTTACAGCAGTTGTTATTTTCTCTTCGATAGAAGCTTTTAAATCTTCGTTGGAAAGTGATTCATCAGATTCATCAATACTGGACATAAATTGACCTTTCCTGATCCATGGTAAGGCAATGATCTGTATGGGCCCGCTTTTTGTTTTAATCAGATGTGTTTCTAAGCTGTTGGCTATATGAACATTTTCTACATCTAGTGCACTGAATATATCTAGAGCTGTTGCCGGTCCAGGAATATTTGGTGAATCATGGTTACCTGCAAGCAGAAAAACTTGGATTCCACTATTTGCCAATTTTGAAATTCTGTAAGCAAATTCTCTTTGATGAGTTTGACTTGGATTTCGACTTTTATATTGGTCCCCTGCAAAAAGTACTAAGTCCGCATCCTGAGTTATTGAGTAATCAACTACTTCATCAAGTGTGTTCAGAAAATCTTTTAGTCGCGACGATGATCTTGTTTCAGGATCTGGTATGCCGTAGTTCTCTACTCCAATATGAACATCTGCAGTATGGACGACCAGCAATTAGAACCCTCCTGATGTATGTGATGAAATTCCGGAGTTATTATGGTCAAACATTAAGTTTATCGGAGACGATTTGATCGAGTCCTGTAATGGATACTCTAGTTTGAGTCATAGAGTCTCTTTCTCGAATCGTAACCATATTGTCTTCAAGGGAATCAAAGTCTACTGTCACGCACAATGGAGTCCCAATTTCATCTTGTCTCCTATATCGTCTCCCTATGCTTTGTGCGTCATCAAATTGAACTAGACCTTCAATGAGTATAGATTTTCGGACATCGTCGTATACTTTTCGAGCTAATGGGGTTAGTTTTTCGTTTCTGCTTAATGGGAGTACAGCGACCTTAACGGGTGCAACACTAGGGTGGAGCTTAAGGAGCACGCGAGTATCTTTCTTACCGGATGCTGCTTCTGTCTCTTCTTCAGTGTAGGCATCTACTAAAAGCGTCATCACAGCCCTGTCTACACCTAGAGAAGGCTCTATGCAATAAGGTACTACATGTTCTCCTGATGCATCATCAAAGTAAGTTAGTCGCTCGCCACTCATTTCCATATGAGCTTTAAGGTCAAAGTCTGTTCTATTGGCAATGCCTTGGATTTCTCCCCACCCCCAAGGAAATTGGTACTCAATGTCCCAAGTGTCTTTTGCGTAATGAGATAATTCGTCACCCTCATGTTGTCTTAGTCTTAGTTTGTCTCTTGTGACACCTAAGTTGTAATACCAGTCAAGACAGTCTTTTTTCCATTCTTCATGAATTTTTTCATCATCACCAGGCATAACAAAATATTCAATTTCCATCATTTCAAATTCGCGTGTTCTAAAAATGAAATTTCCTGTGGTTATTTCGTTCCGAAATGCTTTACCGATTTGTGCGATTCCGAAGGGGAGTTTTTTCCTGGTTGACGTAACTACATTACTGAAATTCACAAATATACCCTGCGCGGTTTCCGGCCTCAGATATACTACTGCTGCGTCTTCCTCAACTGGCCCCATATGTGTTTTAAACATTAAATGAAATAATCTTGGTTCTGAGAGTTCACCACCACATTCCGGGCAATCAGTTGTTTCTAGATGGTCTTCTCGGAATCTGCGATTACATTCCCTACATTCCACAAGAGGGTCTGTGAAATTTTCAAGATGTCCGCTAGCTCGCCAAGCATCTGGATGCATTAGAATCGCAGCGTCGAGACCAACCATGTCGTCTCGCTGTAAGACCATAGTTTTCCACCAGGAATCTTTGATGTTGCGTTTGAGTTCTGCACCCAGTGGTCCATAATCCCATGTGCTTGCAAGGCCGCCATAGATTTCGCTGCTTTGAAATACAAAACCTCTTCTTTTGCAGAGGGAAGATATTTTTTCTAAGCTAATTTCAGCACTTTCTTGAGACAAATTGACCTTCCTATTTGTTATTTCTAAGTGGGGAAATTATATCAGAACATCGACTTTCAACCTGATTTTGAGCCTCTTTTCGATAATAAAATAGTATTTGCAAAGGGTCCATTTGAAACGGTCAACAAATGTATTACGCTTTGTTATAAACTCCTATACCGAAATGATTGTTACAAATTAGCACTTGTGGTGATCCAATTAGTAAATCACCATAAGTCCCATAAAAACAGATATGAAGCTTAAATACCAAGATTTGGTATTGTGGCTGGATACTGAAAAGTAGAGGTAATTCGATGATTGATTTGTTGGCTATAGCAAAAACAGAAGGTTCTGGTGGAGATCTGCTTGCACACTTGTCAGGACTCTTTGAAGAGGCCGATGTACGGCCAAATGGATATCCTGATGCAATCGTTTGGAAAGGGGGAAATCACGATGGAGTCGTAAATCCCGTTGCACATTCGTTAACAGATGCATATGCCCTTTTGGGAACAATTGCTGCTGCTGACATTTTAGGGTTGCCGTTTTATGGTGTTCCTATGTGGTCACAATACAGGCATGATACAAATTTGGAGTCTCTGGCTTGGTTTGGAAATATGCCTTGTACCTCGATCAAATGGTCAACTGCGGGTGATGCCTATGTCAATGATGGCAAAGGAGGAAAGGTGGTCGTGGCAGGAAAGTCTGGGAATGCACCTTTAAGAACACAGGCAGGTGTTTACTGCAATGTACGACCGTACGGTCCTATAACTGTGGTTCGTTGTATGCCGTGTCTTCCATACTCTCAAGACAAGCCAGTTTTTGAGGTTAACGCTGAGGGAGTAGTTCATTCAGAAATGAACACACCCGGTGTTCAGATGGCATATGCGAATCGATTGTTTTTGAAAATGGTCCATGAGACTGGTGCGGTTGGTAGGGTTGCGATGAAGCCAACACAAGCCATGGAAGATGGTATAAATGCTGGATTGCATTCATGGTTACTACAAGGGACTAAATTTAAGGTCGGTCGTAAATACGCAGTGGACCCGTATGTTGAACACAAAGAAAGTATAGATAAAATAGCAAGCTTGTTGCCGTCAGACTTCAAAGATGGCATGGAGAACTGGGGTGGGCAGATTGAGCAACATATTTCAGATACTAATTACGGACTTTTGATTTGGGATCTCATCGAGCATCAAGAAACTATTGTATTGGCTACTGATCTTGATGGAGACCGCTTGACAGATCTTCTTGCTGATATATCTGATCCATTGAGAGCCTTTGGTGGTCAGATAGCTAAACATCTGGGACAAGATGTTGATATGAGACAGGTATGGGGGGACATGGGGTTTACCACTGGAAATGGCCGAGATATGACATCGGTGATGTACAGGATGGATGGACCGCCTATTCATGAACAAACACTAGGGTCTGCGGACCAAATGTTGCTTCGTTTGCTTGATGGAGATGAATGGGTTGGTGGTACTAAACAGCCATATGACCCAAGAATTCATTTTGTCCTGATAAGAGATGCTTATATTGATGCTAACCCTGGTAATGATGAACTAAAGTCTTGGCTAGATGCTGCATTAGATAAATTTGACGAGGTATATAGTGGAGAGCGTCCGGGGTTCCTTGAAGGATATAAATCTCTTAAAAACGCTATTACTCCCTGGGGTAATTAGAAGCTTGTTTATAGGACTATAGTTTTTGACTCTAAACCAATAGTTTTATTTGGTATTTGTAATAATTAAAAGGTGTTGTAGCTGTGAAAATAATTCTAGCTGGGATTGAATATGTTGGGACTACGACTATTTCACAACTCCTCCAGCAGTGGAAGAAAGAGGTGATGGGAGAACCGTTCTACATGGACCTTGTTCACGACCATTCGAAGCTTCCACATACTTCTGGTCATCCTGACGATACCACGCTGGAGGAGCAATCACAGATACTCAGATTATCTCCAAAGCTGAAGGAAATGTACCACCGTTACGGTATGTACTATCACATACACCATTATGTGCAAGAAGATGACTTAACGATAGGATTTCATATTGAAGAATCCATATATGCAAGAATGTTCTACGAATATGGTCTACCTGGCGATCAATTTGATCGAGAAAAAGTGTTTGAGCAGGTGGAGAGAAGAATAAAACAAGTAACACAAGACCCTGTAATAATTGTCCATATGAAGGCTGAGCCTGAAATAATTCAGTCGCGGATGGAAAGACTATCTAGTACTCCAGCTCATTCTAATAGTCTTGTTACTCCGGGTAACATACCTCAGCTGCTGGCAGAGTATGAGCGTCTAGCTCACAAAAGTACGCTGGGTCCTGTCGTTCAGGTAGATACGAGTACGGATGGACCGGAAGACACGTTAATGAATTTGGTTAACCTTCTGGAGCCACATTTCACAGCAAAAGATCGTGAGAGGATTAAGTCCCACGGTTCCTCAATCTAGTTGTCAGGAAAAGATTTTTTCAAGAACTGGTGCACTATTTCATTAAAGTGCTCAGGCTGCTCATAGTAACTTGAATGTCCTGCATTCCGAAATACATAAAATTCTGAATGTGGAATCAATTCTGAAGCAATACGAATCGTTTCCGGGTGTACTAAAACATCGTTTTCACCCGTGGTATAGAGCATTGGTAAATTTATATCTGAAAATTTTTCGTGCGTTGACATCCCCCATAATCTTTTAGGAACCTTCAAAAAATCACCGTCGTGTTTTGGATTAAGTTTCATGATTTGCCTGTATAAAAAAGCTTTTTCGGGGGATTTCTCAGTAAACTCCTGAGAAATTGCCCGCAAGGCACCTTTTGGAGTGAAAGGTGGATCAGATTTGTGCCTTTGTCTAACTTCTCTGGCTTCAGAACTGTCTGAACCCCCGTTGCTTCCAGAGAGCACTAATGCCCAGACCCGCTCCGGATTACGAATGGTAAACATAGAACCTGATCTTCCACCCATAGAATGAGCCACTATAGCGGTCCTTTCTATTTCTAGAAAATCCAGTAGGCATTTTAAGTCCTCAGCAAATTCAGAACGTCCCTTAGGGGGGTCTTCGTCTCCGGTTAATCCAAATGTTCTGTGGTCATATAGGACACACCTGTAGTACTTGGAAAAATAGGGAATCTGTTGCCACCATGATAGGTGGTTCCCACCTGATCCATGACAGAATACGACAGAAGGACCATTTCCATGGACCTCGTAGTACATGTTCACACCGTTGATATGTGCTGTTGGCATTGTTGAATAAGAACCCTAAACGTTTATCAAGGAGTCATCTTAGAGTAAGCTATATTTCGCTACCAGGAGCCCGATCTTTTTTGACGTTCCATTTGTCCCAGTGAGTAATATTTTCTACAGATTCTCTTTTAGGCTGAGACCATCGGCCTTTACTTGGATATCCAAGAGGTATTAAAGCCATTGTTAGGGCGTCGTCTGGAATATTCAATAGCTTTTTGACGTCATCCTCATGCCCTGAATACAAGGTTGTCAGAGTTGCCCCGATTCCATAGGCTCGTGCAGCAAGCATGAGATGTTGAACTGCTCCGTAAATTGATGATCCGGTTCTGGCATTAGTGGCGTTG
>CAYFIW010000063.1:0-7583 GCA_964343265.1 uncultured Dehalococcoidia bacterium
GTTCCAGTACCCATGGCGAGTCGTATACCTGTTCCGTCCAATTGTGCGGCCACATTGCGCATGCAGTCATCTACGCTCTTTAGAGGATAACCTTCATGGCCCTCCATGTTGAAAGACAGATCATTGGGTCCAAAGGTCACAACAGTCACACCTGGTTTAGCCAATTTCTTAATATTAGTTACAGCTTCAACTGACTCCACTTGAATACTTAATGTCACATAGTCATTCCACCAGGCTGCATATTGCAATCGATCCATGCCTTTTGCTACACCACGTACCCCTCTACGTGCCTCTCCACCCCAACTTCGCCTGCCAACCTGGGGATAATAAGCATATGCAAGAGCATCATCCACAGTCTCCTCTTCCATTACTTCGGGTACCAAGACAGCGCTACACCCTAAGTCTAAATATCTACCGACTAAGTAGGCGTGGCGGGTATGAGGTATTCTCAACTGCACGTCAATACCCAACTCCTCAGCAGCTGTGCAATAGGCTACAAGTGATTCTTCGCTGAAAGCTGTATGCTGCCCATCAATCCAGATATAGTCATAATGGCCTGTTGCCCAAATATCTGATAATTGGCTCTTTGTGGTATCCAGAGATCCACGCAACGCTACCAAAACTTCTCCATCCCGGATGCGTTGTCTGAGTGTTTTTTCCTGAGTCATCATTTTCTCCTAAGGGTCAGCATAATTAATTTCTGGGCTGGAAAACCTTGGCAATGGTAAACCTGAAGCTACCTAGTTACAACTTAAAACTATGACAATATGGAATAATTGTGTCCGAGAGTCATTATTTGAGCTTGGAAATAAATATGATCATGATTATAGTATCCATTATGTAGTCACTTCAGACTCTTTCAAAGCTTCCGTGAATCCACGCAAAATATCCTCAACAGGTTTCCTCAACAAAGTAACATTAACAGTGATGTAAATTCTATTCATGTCATCGACTTGATTATCGATGAATATACCTCTCTTATTTAAAGCATCTGACAGGCACATAACGTCTATTCTTTTTGACAAAATTACTGGGAATATATTTGACAAATTTTCATGTAGCTCCCACTGCACCTCTGGATTGTCGTTAAGTCTAGTTAATAATTCGATGCCTTTATTCATTGCGTCATTAAAATCATTTTGGAAGGATTTACTGCCTTCAAGTGCCAGAGCCGCCGCCAGTGAGGCCGAAGGTAACCCGCCGCCAAACATTCGACGTTGATGGAACAAATTTTCACAAAATTCATTAGAGCCAGCGAGGATTGCGCCAAATGGTGATCCGAAATATTTCCACATTGATACATACACTGTATCAAAAAGATTTGAATAATCTGATAGAGCGATTCCTGTCGCAGCACTCATCATGAATAATCGAGCCCCGTCTAAATGTGTGCCTATCGAATTTTCCTTACAAAGCCGGGTGATCCGCTGCATCTCTCCAAATGGAATTATTTGACCATGACATCTACGTACTGGACTCTCAATTACGAGACCCCCTATTTCCATAGGCACCCTTCCCCCCAATGAATCCTTTATTGCTTGCTCCACTTCTGTATAGGTAAAGCAGGGGTTTCCTACACCCAAAGGTAACAAATTGATTCCACTGAGCTGCTGCACAGTATCACCACTATCTCTGTATAAATGACCTTGTTCTTGCACGATAAGTCTAGATGCCCCGTGGCATAGATTTCGAACAGCGATATGGTTAGCAAGTGTCCCAGTGGGCATAAATACTGCAGATTCTTTTCCAAGTATAGTGGCCATAGAAGCTTCCAATTCTCCTACACTCCCACCTACAGAATAATCATCTTTTGGTATAAATGAATGATCAGCTATGTCATTAAGGCGTTTAATATAGTCGTATGAACTTAGAGGTTCACCATCTCCTCTGAGCACCACGGCCTCGGATGAAAACATACCCTCAGATTTATCTTCAACGTTACTCATAATTTCCTCAGACTGGGTGTCTTCAATAAAGCAGCTATTAATGTCAAATGAATTTTAATATATTTACGTAATCTGAATCTTTTTACAAAGGTTGGGAAAAATTTATTTTAATCCGAATTACAAGGGCTAGAAAAATGGGATTACTTGACGGGAAAAAGGCTTTAATTACCGGAGCCAGAAAAGGGATAGGGCGAGGAATAGCAATAACGCTCGCAAATGAGGGTGCCGATGTAGCGGTAAATGATATTTTAGATGATGAGTTCACACAGAGGCTATTGGAAATAATCACTAAAAGTGGAGTACGTAGCAGTTTTCACCAAGGTGATGTCAGTAAGCTTGAAGATATCAAATCCGTATTTGATTCTTTCATGGCACAACACAACCAAATTGATATTTTGGTAAATAATGCTATTTTCCCTGATCAACAAAGGCCTTTTTTTGAGACAGATGAAGTCTACTGGGACAGAATGATGAATTTATCTTTGAAAGGGTACTTTTTTGCCTCTCAAAGGGCCGCAAGGGAAATGATCTCAAGCGGTATTGAAGGAAGAATTATTTGCTTATCAAGTGTTCATTCTTATGTGGCCATGCCGAATTGGACCGCCTATGGGACCGCCAAAATGGCTTTAAGGAGAATGGTAAAGGGCATAGCAGCAGACTTAGCTGGAAAAAATATTACCGCAAACTGCATCGCACCTGGAGCAATATCAAACAATTTGCCAGAACTTGATGACGATTCAATCGATGGTCCTCCACATAACCCAGACGACTTCAAAGAATTCGTGCCCGCTGCAAAGGGAGGACTTCCAAGTGATATAGCAAATGCAGTTTTATATTTATCGTCTGATCTTGGTAAGTACGTTAACGGAGAAACCATATTGGTTGACGGGGGCATGGTAGCATCCCAAAAAATACATAACTAAATATATTTAACATGTTCAGGGTTGATATATCTCACGCGGTACACATCTAAAATACTAATTTTTCTTCTAAGTTGAGGTAGGATTCATAATGGATTGGAAATTCGAAATTAAGACCATTAAAAGTAACAACATCAATTTAAGGGTTGCGATAGAGGGTGAAGGTCCATTGGTAATTATGGTTCATGGATTCCCAGAACTCTGGTATTCATGGCGACACCAGATAAAACCTATCGCATCAGCAGGATATCGTGTTTTAGCCCTTGATGTAAGAGGTTATGGAGGTAGTGATAAACCATACCCTATTGACTCCTACGGAATGTCTGACCACATGGCTGATTTGATAGGTTTAATAGATTATTTTGAGGAAGAAAAAGCAGTTCTAATTGGACATGATTGGGGAGCTCCCATTGTATGGAACACTGCCACCTTACATAAAAATCGGATATCCGCCGTTGCGGGGCTAAGTGTCCCTTATCGAAAGCGGGGTCCTGTTTCTAACCTACAAGCATTACGGCAACTATACAAAGACAAATTCTTCTATCAATTATATTTTCAGAAAGAAGGAGTAGCAGAGAAAGAGTTGGAATCTGATATTCGACTATCTCTAAGGAAGATCTATTTCTCTGCGAGCGGTGACGCATCTTCCCTTGAAAATTGGGTGAATCGACCCCCCTCAACTACCCTATTGGGAGATTTTGAGGACCCAGATCCCTTTCCTGCTTGGCTATCAGATAAAGACCTCGAGTACTACATTGACAATTTTTCTGCCGGCGGTTTTCGTGGTCCAATAAATCGTTATAGAAATCAGGATCAAGACTTCGACAATTTACCCATGATGGGTGTAGAACCTGTTGAGCAACCAAGCTGCTTTATAGCGGGTAGTAAGGACTTAGTACGGACTTTTGTGCCGGGGATTGATTTGTACGAAACTCCTGACATTCATTGTAGGGATATGCGCGTTAGTAAAGTTATAAAAGGTGCAGGTCATTGGGTTCAACAAGAAGCACCAGAAGAGGTAAACGTGGCCCTCTTAGAATTCCTAGATTCTTTAAAGTAAGTCTAATTTGACTTTAATTACGGGGTCCGGATTCCAGCTCTCTTGGAGTGTTTCGGTGAAGGGTTGGTTACCAGATGCTCTAGGCAATCCACTCAAATTTTTTGCCCCTACCTAGAAAGTGGATAGATCCTCCATTTTAAAGAATAAGGGATAAACACAAGTATTTACACGCTTTATGGACAGTCATATAGAATGTAGTGTTGTTCCTCAAGTAATCGTTTTTTTGATTAGACACTACGAATTTGAAGTTATTTCAAAAGGATAGACTCTCATGAATGATATGTACTCCAGAGCTTCTAATGCTCGGATTTGGATTGTCCCTGCGTTGGCGATTTCACTCATAATCGTAGCTTCCGTTTTCCTAACGATTTCCGATACGGGCAGAAATCTCATAGGCTTTGCGACTGGGGCGACAGTCACATGTGAATCTTTAACATTAGGAAATACTGTGACTGGAACCGTAGCTGATGCGCCAGGATATGACTGCTACGAGTTTGAAATTGATGATCAAGCCATTCAAGAGAATAATCTAGTCCTCATAAGTTTAAATTCTAAGTCGGGCACTAGCCTGGATGCAGACCTTTATGCCCCGAATTCCAAAGTCGCTCTAGGTAACACTGGGTATGCCTGGGTGACAGCATCGGGAATGGAAATCAACTCAGGAACACTACCCTTAGACAAAGGAACGGGTAAATACAGTGTCAAGGTTTGGTCATATTCTGACGAACTAGGAGACTACGAAGTTTCCATTTCGAAACCAACATCAAACACATCCACGGCCTCCTCCTCGCAGAGTTCTGATTCAAGCGCCATATGTGTCGACATCCCTCTAGATACCGTTGTATCCGGAAACATTGAAGAATCAAACAAATTTGATTGTTACGCATTTAAAGCCAGTCAAAACAATAATGTCGTTATTAACATGATATCTAAAAACGGTGTTGCGTTAGATGCGGACCTTTATGCTCCATACAGTCAGATTACTGAAACAAACACCGGGTACAAATACGTAACAGCTTCAAGTGGGACTCCTGATGTCGCACTCAATACATATCTCGACAAAGGAGATGGGGCTTACAAGATCAAATTATGGTCTTATGGAAATAAAGCAGAAGGAGAATATGACCTTATCGTCTCTGAAGGTGATGAGGCAGTTTCATCCAGTTCCAATGCTTCTGAAACTTGTAAAGTACTTACGGTGGAAGAATCTATATCAGGGACTATCTCCAATAGTGATAAATACGACTGCTACAAATTTTCTGCTAAAGATGGTGAAGTAATAACTCTTGATATCACATCCTTGTCTGGTTCCCAATTGGACGCTGACATATTTAAACCTGGTTCATCCGCATACGTAGACGGGGCAGGATATTACTGGATATCAACTCAGGCAAGCGCCAAGACATCAAAAACCATCACTCTTGATAAAGGGGATGGTGATTACATTATAAAAGCCTGGTCTTACGGAAATAAGGGCGAAGGCAATTATGAATTAAACATATCGTCAGGAGCTATAGCCGATAATAATAATGGAACTGTGTCAACATCAGCTGCAATTGTGACGAAGGGTGAAGGTCGTCCTGAACCACTTTCCCTAGCAGAAAGAATATATGCCGTTGTAAATGCACCCACGGATATAGACCCCAATACCGGGTGTGGACACCGGAATTACAGTGAAGTTGGAAGCAATGGGGACCTTCTATATCCAGACGGTATATACAGAGCACATCCAACCGGGAAATACGTTTATGAGTGGCCGAGAAATTATGATTATTGGCCCGAACTTAATGCCAAAATGAAGGCAGAGGGTAAAGATGTTACCCCTGGTAAAGGCTATGAGAACAGAATTTTGTACTGGAACGACTGGCTTGGGTTGTCCCCGGATATAGAGGAGTTCTTAGCAAAGCGAAATGAGAATAGGGGAAGCCTCACTAAGAAGGTAAAGGACTTCGAAGACTATCTTGCTTCAAGTGATGATGAATTACTAATAAAATTTGGATCGTGGGATTCGGTAAATTCTCTTGAAGATATAGATGCGCTTAGGGAATCCTTAACACTTTCATATAATCACTGGAAAGATAGATTAGATAATACGGAGGTGATTTTCCACGGTTACCCAGTTCTGTATCCGGAAGAATCATACTCTAACCTGATTATTTCACCTAAAATCAACGATGTAGGCTACTGGGACTTTACGGAATCGGGGGGTAACGCAGTCGCAGGTGGATATGACTGGGATTTTTCCAGTAATAAGGAAGGAAAAGATGTATTGTTTCACGATGGAATACTGGACGTGCCGTATCTGAAGGGTGATTCGTGGGGTGTCTCAGGAACCGTTAGCCTAAAACCGAGCGGAACGATAGATAAGAGTCTTCATCGAGACAAATTCACTCTCGCCTTCTCTGTGCTGCCAGAGGTATTACCTCACGAAATGCCAGTAAAAGGGTTTCATTATGATGCCAATGGAAACTACGTAAAAGGTACGGACTGGACAGATTATCACGAGAAGCATTCTCCAAATCGGCTATTGTTATCTTTTGGTGGCTATTACCGGTGGCTTCAGATAAATGTGAACGAATTGTGCCAGGTTGAGGTGACCTTAAATATGAGTCCCTTTGGAGATTATCGAGAACACAAACAGGTCTTTTTAGTTTCTGATGTTGGACTGGATATTAAAAGATGGAATGAAATACATTTCACAATCAACATCCCTGAAAAACAAGCATCTCTCACTGTTCTTGATGGATCGGAACTTCCTAATGAAACAGAAATATTCACTCTACCGGAAGGTTTTGAATGGAGCTTCGCTTCAGACTGGGAGACCAATCATCACTGGTCTAGCAAATCCAATGTACATCATGTCGACAATAGCCTAGGACTTTTCAGTGGAAGCGGCTCCGGAGCTTTTGGTGGAAAGCTTGACTGGATATATCTTGCTAACGGAATTCTCGATCCAATCGGTGTTGAGAGACGCGTGGAACCTCTACGGCAATCAGGACCCGTCATTAGGGAACCTTCAAAAATATCTGTGTCTCCGGACGGATACTCTGCCTCGGCAGAACTCTCCGCTTTCGAATATCCTGAATGGGTTGACGGTGCCTCTGTCAACTCCTCAATGAGAAACTATTTGATGAAGGACGTATACTCTCATTTCAAAGACGATTTTGACTTTGTATTCTTGGTGCAGAATGAGGCAGTTACATCACTTGACTATCTGGGTAGCTACAGAGGTATTTCAAATGATGTGATGGGCATTAGCGAGGATGAAGAAGGATACGATTCAACTAAGTATGTAGGTTCAGATGGAAAACTTAAAGCATTAATCTATTTACCTACTAAAACAGGGCTTTGCTGCGGTCCATCCCTACACGAGTTGATGCACCACTGGGGTAATTATTCTCTCAGCACAGGAAATCTCAGAGCCTCCACCTTTGACACTAATGTTATACATCCTGAGGACGCAATGGATGAGGAACATTCAGGTTCCCACTGGGGAGTGAGCAGCATAAACGGTCAACTAGGTGGTTTTGATTTAAGCACCTTACAAGATCTAGGTGATAACTGGTATACAGCAGAGCCGTTCGGAACATATGCAAATGGCGGAAACTCAGTACCATACAGTAACTTCGAACTCTACCTGATGGGATTAATACCCCC
>CAYFIW010000064.1:0-1196 GCA_964343265.1 uncultured Dehalococcoidia bacterium
CTCGACCTTTATCATTCAAGTGATTTTCAATGAAAGAGATACCTTCATTAAATGCGGGATGAGATATGTTGGATTCCCCAGATATGTCAGCTGATAGCAACAGGTCGTCGTATCCGTCGGTTTGTAGAGTGATCTGGTTTTTGAGTGTGACTTCTTCGTGATATCCTTTTTCCCCTAATTTCTTGCGATCTAACATCAAGTTGTTTACTGAAACGTTGTATTCATGCCATCCAAAATTGGACAAATCATCACTTTGCTCAACATGCCATTTACCAAAATAACCGTTGTTGTATCCTGCATCTGAAAGTAGATCTGCAAAGTGAGTAAACCTACCAGCTGGTGCGTCAATCCATTCTGGAGTATGAGCGTGGGTCACGTCCCAGATTCCATGTGTGGAAGGATATAAGCTTGTCATCAATGAGGCTCTAGCGGGCGAACAAATTGCGTTTGTAGTGTGACAATTTTCAAATTTGGTGCCTTCGATGCTTATTGAGTCTAAGGTAGGGGTTTTGCATTGATTAGTATGACGTAGAGAATCCGCATTGGCGTGATCAGCCATAATTATTAGTATATTAGGGTTTTTAGGCATTAGCTCATACTTCCTTATGTGATAAAAAAGGGGACCCAGATTAATACTGGGTCCCCTTTTTTATCACATAAATTACCTTTATACGGTCGTCAAAGAGTGGTTTCTCATGGGGGGAGCGATGCTGTTTTCGTCAAGCTCTATAGACTCTTTTTGATACACTTGGAGCCTGTAGGAATGATGGTCTGCGACACAAATTCTGAACTTATTATCAACCCTTACGGATGTTGGACTCCTGAAGTATTTCTCTTCTTCTAAGTTTGTCATCTCTCGTAGTCTATTAGCATAGGCGTTGGTCATCATGTAATCTCTCGCTACTCTGGAAAGGGTGGCGTCACCAGCAAATTTCCAGACATACCTACCAGTGCTATCGTAAACTAGGACTCTGTCGTTATTCCAATCTGTGGTGTAAATGTCTCCATGTAGGTCGACCGATACGCTAGTTGGCCTATTAATGCATACTCCATCTGGAGTTTCGCCTTTAAGGCTCATTTTAAGTTCACCTTCGTTGGAATACCGTTGTATTCTGTCATTGCCCCAGTCAGCAACGTATATGTCCCCAAGTTCGTCAACATGTATACCCCATGGGTTTTTTAATTCAGAATCGCCA
>CAYFIW010000064.1:1296-7337 GCA_964343265.1 uncultured Dehalococcoidia bacterium
TCATCAAACGTCCAGACTCGGATGAAAGCACCCCCTGATGTGCGGCATAGGATATATATTTTTTCGTCTGGACCAAAAGCCATATCATATGGATAGTTACAAACTCTTCTCATTCCAAGAGTTTTTAAGTATGGATAGCCTGCTCTCAAAAGTCCGAGTGGTCTGCTCATTTAATTTCTCCTTACATCAGGATGGATCAAATTAATTCAAAAATGGGTTTATTTGTTCGTAATGCCCCCTGACGATTGGTTTGGATTCAACTCCTAGCCACTGCTCAAGCAGTGTGGCATAAATACCCCTGTAATCAATTGTGTGCTTCAAATCCTCACCATGTTCCCAATCTGCGGGGTCTAAGGATGGATATTCGGAATAAAAGCCTCCCTTAACATTTTTTCCTATTAGGAAAGCTCCGCCTCCTGAGCCATGGTCCGTACCGCTTCCGTTGTCCCGCATCCTTCTTCCAAATTCAGTGAATACGAGTATCGCAACATCGTCTGCGGCATCATGCTCTTCAAGGTCATCCATGAAGTCTGCTATAGCTCCTGAAAGATCTCTCATTAGGCCAGGGTGGGCGAGCATTTCGTTTGCGTGGTGATCGTATCCACCGTGGTTGGTATAGAAAACTCTTGTTCCCAGGCCAGCAAGATGTATTCGGGCCACATCCTTCAGGCTCTTGGCAATCGGATTATCTGCATATTCCACACTGGAAGTGTAGGAATCTGCTACGTCAGAAAGCATATCTGCTCCCTTCAATATATCGATTCCTGTTTTTCCAATATATTCTGAGACTGGACCGGTCCCAATTGCTTGTCCGTATATGTTTTTGAATGCCTGTATGGATCTATCTCTCAACTGAGCTTTCTCAATATCATTCATCACACCGTAGCCATCAATGTCGCCTATTGAAGTGACGGGCACACCGGCTACTGACATGGCTCTAGGTAATCCTCTACCTATATTGACACCTGTTAGTACATTTTCCTGGTTTGGATCTAATTCTCTTACCGCCAATCCTAACCAACCTTCTGTACCAATCTTGTCTGGCTCGCAAGTGTGCCATATGTCCATTCCACGAAAATGTGAACGATTGGAGTCTGGATATCCTATTCCCTGTATTATTCCTAGTTTTCCATTATCAAACAAAGGCTTTAAAGCTGCATTATTTGGATTAAATGCTAGGGTGTCATTGATTGGGATAACTTCATCTTGTTTTATAACAACTTTCTGACGAGCATCATAATAGTGCCCATTTGTGTACGGGACTATAGTGTTCATAAAGTCGTTTCCGCCAGTGAGTTGGATTACTACTAGGACTTTTTCTTTATTTTCTGTAACCATTCTTCCATTGCTCCCGTTTTTAGGTTATAAATCTGCTGCCAATTGTTATCAGGCGTACTGATAGTCTACGGTGGATACGATCATTCTTATAAGGTCTGTCATATCGGAAGGTTCGTCGGATGTTTTAAGTCCTGACACATATTCTACTAATTCGTTATGTGTGTTTTGGCTCACCTGTACTCCTCCAAGTAAGTCCAAACATCTATCCACCAATTGTTGAGGATCATCATCAAGACTTCCTGCTCTGTCTATTAATTCCCTAACACCAGGACTTTTGTCGTCACTGAATTCTGTTGAGGCGAAGTTTATTCGCTCACTCAAAGTACCAGAATCAATCCATTCCGAGCCTGTATGCCAACCTTCTACGGTTGGAGGATTTAGCAGACTTTGTCCCATAACCGTAAGTGCACCTATGTAGGATTCTAAGCCTGGTTTTATTTCTCTGAAATTACCCACCTGTTTTATAACCCCTGCTACTAGCTCTGTAGGACTTTTTACCTTGTTTTTATTTATGGAATCTTTGAACTCTACGGAATTAAACAGTTCCTTTAGGACTGATCGCATATTTCCGTCGGAATCAGCAAAGGTTTTCGCCAAATGATCTACAAGCCCAGGGTTTCTCGGTGGCTCTATATTCCAAGCTGGGACCTGTGGTTCGTCCTCCACAAAGAAATTGCATAGATGGCGTGATACAAATTTGGCTGTGGCATCCCGTTTGACTATTATGTCGATGATGTCTTCGCCATTGAAATTCCCTTTTTGTCCAAGAAATGTTTTTTCTTCGTTGTCATGGTCATCGGGGTGAAATTCGAACCGGGCGGGGTAATGCCCCTGGGGATAAATTGGTATGGGTTGACTGAATGTCCAACCCGTGAATGCCCTTGAAGCGTTCTTTATGTCATCTTCAGTGTAATTTCCCACACCCATAGAGAATAATTCAAGGAGCTCCCTCCCGTAATTTTCATTAATTTCTGATTTATGATTTTCATTATTATCAAGCCAATAAATCATGGCAGGATCTTTTGATAATTCGACGAGTATATTTCTGAAGTTGCTTAGTCCAACTCTTCTGAACATATCAATCTCGGTAAATATTGACGGGCCATGTTCACTTTTGCCCCATGCAACAGGGAATATATGATGGAGGAATAATGCCATTTTCTCTTCTAATGGTCTCTTTGTGTTGATCATCCTAAAAAGCCACTTTCCAACATAGGGTGGAACCCCTTCCCCCGAATAGTATCTATTTATGAATCTGTCATCTATCTCCTCGGTATTTTCTGGGTTCACAAGTTCTTCTACGATGCTTTCGTATGTCCTATTCTGCGTGAAATAATCCAGTTCAGACGGGGTTGCCCCAAAACCGGCTCTCCTCATTAAATGGGCAACTTGAGCTCTGTCAGACTTCATTCGACATTCCTCCTATCGTCTTATGATGTTAAGCATCATATCCTTTATAAATTAAGTAGTGTTTTGTGTTCAGCCTAACTTTGAAAGTACATCTGCAGGTGTAGTACGTGTCAATACCACGATAGCTGTAGCGACGATACTCGCTGCAACTAAACTGTTTATAGTTCCCACCTTTCGAAGACAGAATTTATCATAACTTGCAATTAAAATACAGAATATTGCAGATACTAATGCTCCGGCGAATAAACCGGTTGCACCCGTAATAATTACCGTTCTAGGTACAAGGATTAGTGCTCTGAAAAAGCCATCTACAACAGCCTCAATGGTTCCAAAATTACTTGCAGAGACTCCCATGAAGTAGACGGCTAATGGCAACATTGCACCTGTTATCAATGGGAGTCCTATTGTTACTGAAAAAAATACAATGACCCAAAAGACTTTTCCTCTGTCGTTCTCTGCATTTCGGCTAATCCATTGAACCAGTAAATGACCAATAATAAGTCCCCCGACTCCGCCTGCAAAACCTAGGAAAATAGCTGATCTCAGTGGAAGATGAACAGGGGTATATATTAATTCGTTAACCCTAGTAAGGGCGATTATGAATACTAGGCAGATTCCCAATGAAAACATTATCGGGAGTATGACTAACCGTAGTTTCAAAACTTCCAGTCTATAAGCTTGTCTACGTTCTAGAGCCTTGGAATTCGTTTCCTGCATTATAGTTAAAGTTAAAGTTAAATTAGATAAGAGTTGTTATTCGGAGCCTGCCACACCTGATAAATCTATTTCTCCCGCGAAGTGGCATTTTGCAAAACTACCGTCTCCCACCGCCTTGAATGGAGGCTCTTCAGTTTTACATTTTTCTTCTGCAAAAGGGCATCTAGGGTGGAAATAACATCCTGTGGGGGGATTTGATGGATCTGCAACTTCACCCTCAAGTACTCTGTTTCCACTTTCTACATTCGGATTTGCTATTGGGATAGCGTCTAATAAAGCCTGTGTGTAGGGATGTTTCGGTTCGGTAAATAGTTTCTCAGTTGGTGCGAGTTCAACTATTTTACCTACATACATCACAGCCACCCTATGGCAAATATATTGAACCACGCTTAGATCATGACTTATAAATACATATGTCAACCCCAAGTCGGATTGTAAATCCTGCATGAGGTTAAGTATTTGTGCTTGTACGGAAACGTCAAGGGCTGAGACGGGTTCATCGGCGATCACTAGACGTGGATTCATTATTAATGACCTGGCAAAACCAATCCTCTGTCTCTGTCCTCCGCTGAATGCATGAGGATACCTTCGGGATAGTTCAGGCGCCAATCCTACCGTTCGTAACAGTTGACTTACGGTGTCTTCTAATTCCTGACCTGAAGCTACGTTGTTTACTCTTAGAGGGTCTGCCACTATGTCAAAAACTGTCATTCTGGGATTCAAAGATGCAAAAGGGTCTTGAAATACTATTTGCATCTCTTCTCTGACATTCTTGAGCTCGCTTGAAGGCAAATTTGCCACATTTACGACGTCACCATCCCTTTTCTGGAACATCACGTCTCCAGAAGTTGGGTCAACTGCCCTCATAATTGCGCGCCCAGTAGTTGTTTTTCCACATCCACTTTCGCCAACAATGCCTAGAGTCTCCCCTTCAATCACTGAGAAACTAACATCATCTACCGCCTTAACATGGCCGGTTGTTCTTCTAAGGAACCCGCTAGTAATAGGGAAATGTACCTTCAGATTGTTTACTTCTAGAATATTTTTTGACGATTCTGTTTCGGCTACCAAGTTGCTCACTTATTTATTAACTTTTTATAGATATTTGTTAATTTTCTTCATACAAAAGGCAAGACACTATTCGTCCATCTTCCAGTTCCATCTGCGTTGGCTCCACAACATCACACTTGCCCATCATTGCTTGGGGACATCTTGGATGGAATGGACAACCACCTGGTCTCGCAAAAGGAGGAGGCACGCTGCCAGTTATGGCATTAAGCCTTTCTGTTGATCGTTCTCTGCTTAGCTTAGGAATAGATCTAAGTAATTCCTGAGTATATGGATGTTTCGGGTCATTGAAGAGGGTCTTGGTATCTGCCATTTCAACGATCTTTCCCAGATACATGACAATTATCTTGTCTGCCATTTGGGCAACTACTCCAAGGTTGTGTGTTATCAGCATCATTCCCATGCCAAACTCAACTTGAAGGTCTTTCATCAACTGAAGAATCTGGGCCTGAGTGGTTACGTCAAGGGCGGTTGTAGGCTCGTCTGCGATTAGAAGGCCTGGATTGCATGCAAGTGCGAGTGCAATCATGGCTCTTTGTCGCATTCCACCGCTTAGCCTAAATGAATATTCATCTATTCGCTGCTCTGCGTTCGGTATTCCAACTTTTTCCAGAAGGTCAATTACCTGATCTCGAGCTTCCTGTTTTGTCACGTCACTGTGAAGCAATATGGCTTCAGTTATTTGATCTCCGATTGTGTGGACTGGGCTGAAAGAAACCATAGGCTCCTGAAAAACCATGGAGATCTCTCCACCCCTGATTCCTCGCATGGCACTGCTATTTTGGCCTAGAGACAGTAGGTTCAATCCGTCTTCGTCTTTTGGGTAGTAACGTAGGTCACCTTCTATAGTTTCACCAGGAGGTTGAACTATACCCATAATAGATCGGGCAAGGACACTTTTTCCGCAACCACTTTCCCCAACAACACCTACAACCTCCTGCCTAGATATGGAAAAGCTAACGCCGTCTACCGCACGCACCGTTCCCTCTTCCAGGAAAAAATGAGTCTTGAGTTTATCAACTTCAAGAAGTTTTTCTTGTTCCGTAGTCATTAGTATTCCACCAACCTTAAAAGATCTCGTATGCTAATCCAAATAAGCATCGTAGAAAGATCCCGTATGCTACATCAAATAAGTATCGTAATACTAGAGGCGCCGATTGTATCATTTATAAGGCAATGATGTGTTAATTTCTAGAAGAAGCTGAGTATTAGCACTTTGAAGATTAATTTAAAGTCATCTTTTGAAAATTGTAATAGAGAGTTTTTGTGAGTTGGGTTATCTAACATTTGACACAGATATAAAAAAAAGAAGGCTAGTAGGCGGCATAGTCATAGTGATTATTCTGGCAGCCTTTCTTTTGCTTAATAGATTTCCAAAAATAGACACTATTGACGCAGACCTGGCGATAGCCGTATCACCTGGAGCGCAGTGTTTTCAGGGGTTTTGTATTGAAGATTTAGAACACCGCCCTTTATTGGAACGCTGGTGGGAGTTTTCACTCGAGTAC
>CAYFIW010000065.1:0-7120 GCA_964343265.1 uncultured Dehalococcoidia bacterium
AGAGCACAGCACTGAAAATGCTGGTGTCGCCAGTTCGATTCTGGCCCTCGGCACACCAGGATCGTTAAATGATGATTGAGAAATTGATAAAAGGCTCGATCTTGCATTCAAGCGGAAGTGGCTCAGTGGTAGAGCATCTCCTTGCCAAGGAGAAGGTCGCGGGTTCGAATCCCGTCTTCCGCTCCATCAATATATAAACTTATTCGCGTTCGCGCGTATTAATTCTTGATAGTTCTCTACGCATTTGCGAAAGTCCCATTCCTCCTAAATTTAATGCTTTAGTATGCCACTGTTTTAGGTTGAAATCAGTCCCAAGTTTAGTCTTTGCTTCCTCTCGTGCTTCTAACCACATTTTTTCGCCTACTTTATAGCTGATCGCCTGGCCCGGGATTCCGAGATATCTATCTATTTCACTTTTAACAAATTCTTGAGGAAAATGACTTCTCTTTTGGATAAATTCAAGTCCCAATTCTGGAGTCCAAGTTTCACCAGGATAAAAATCGGCGTCTCTAGGTATTTTTAGGTTTAAGTGCATTCCTATATCAATGATGACTCTTACACATCGTAAAGCTTGTGCTCTTAACATGCCTAGATAGTAATCAGGGTTATCTAGAAATCCAAGTTCTCCCATAAGTCTCTCTGCATACAGTGCCCAACCTTCTATATATCCAGAAGTTCCGCCGAGTTGTCTTTGATATCTTGAGAGTCTGTTTTCCAGATATACTGAAGTTCCTATTTGGAAATGATGACCTGGTACTCCTTCATGATAGGCAATTGAGACTTCTCCCCATAGTGGGAAAATGGTTTTGCCGGCAGTTGGATACCATGTCCGACCAGGTCGGCTAAAATCCCCAGATGGCCTCGTATAATACATCGCCAAAGCTCCCCCAGGAGGGGCTATCATTGCTTCAATTTTTCTAACGGGCTCTGCTATCTCAAAATGGTTGCCATCTAGTTTGGATATCGTTTCATCCTGCAACTCTTGCATCCACTGACGGAAATTGTCTTCACCTTCAATCGATCTCTTTGGATCTGTTTCTAGCAAATTTTTAACTTCCTCAATATTAGCGCCTGGTAAGATTTTTTCTGTTGTCCGAGACATTTCATCTTCTACCCAGCGGAGCTGTTCCCATCCCCAGTCATAAGTTTCCTTAAGATTGATATCGATTCCGTTATATTCTCTGGCGGCTAATAAGTATCGATCATGCCCGACACCATCAACTGTTCCTGCCTTAGTCATATATTCTTTTGTAAGGAAATTAGAAAATTTAGTATATGCTTTTGATGCAGCTTCTATACTTCTATGGAGATCAGATTCAATGCTAGAGGAATCAATATTCGACTCCTTGAAATTATTCGCAAGGCTGTCAAAAAATGATTTTCCTGTTTTTGACCCACCCCATATTTCAGCCTGTTCAGCACAGCCCTTAGCTTGTCGGATTGAAGAGACTATATTTTTGCGGATTCCCTCTCTCAAGGTATCAGTGTAACCAGATAAAGCGGCCGAGACATTAGTTAACCGTCCCACTATATTAGACCAATCTGTTTCTGATTCTCTCGGCATCTGGTCGAACACCATTCTTATGCTTTGGACAGGGCTATGGAGGATATTTAATCTTCGAAGGTGTTCGTCTCTCCTATAAGATTCAATATCTGCCTCAATATCCTCAACCATAACTTCCTTAGCTATTCGATCTTCGTTATTTTGAACTGTAGCCGAATTAAGCTTTTTAAGAGTGTCAACGGAAAGTTTATAGTTAGCCGCAGCCCCCTCAGGGGAGAAATCCCCAAGTTCAGTTTCGTAGCCCGGCACTCCTAATGAAGTAGCGGCAATTGGATTTATTGCAGCTATTTGATTTACAAAATCATCTGAAATTTCATAAATTTCCGTCATTTTTGGTCCTTAATGTTTTTGCTTATGGGAAAATGAAACACATAAATAATATGTGTATGACAGTGTTTAGCAGGAATAAGAACTAGAGTTGCGAAATCAATATTAAACAGGTTTGAACTTTACTAAAGTATAGTTCTCATTTGCCTGTTCAAAAATTGCTGAGACCGGCATTTCTACATAGACATCGTCTGGATCGCATTCAACTATGTTTGAAGGTAATTTTGGGCCTTCTTCTAGTTCCACAATGGCATATATGTGACCATATTCTGATTGAAAAGCTGGATGTACAGCTTGCCTGACGCGAGTGTATGTGTAAACTTTCCCTTTTCCTGACACCTCTTTCCATGTCAAGTTCATGGATGAGCAAAGTGGACATGCCTCTCTTGGATAGAAAAATATATTTTCACAACTCCTACATAGAGGCATGACCAACTTTCCATTTCTAGTCGCTTCCCAGAACGGTTTTGACAATTCTTCATGAAATGGTATTGGAACAGGTTTGTCATAGGTATTGGCCATAGACTGACTTTCCTTATTAATTTCCTGTCTATAATGTGTCCTCGGACCCGAGGACTATCGAGCACATTTCGCTCGCTGTGCCCCCTCAACCATTGACGAGACACAAATCATCTTTCTGAACCTGACGACTCCCAGCCTTTTCCATGATCTGTCTGGCGCCTTCAATTACGTGTCTAAAGCCTCCAGCCAAACCCGGTTGACCACCTGATAATTGTCCTCCGTCAGTGTTTATAGGGAATTCCCCTTTATAAGTCGTGTCTGTGGACTCATAGAAAGGTCCGACTTCTCCTTTCTCTACCAGTCCAGCGTCTTCGAGGCACACGGCCGCGAGTATGGTGTATCAATCGTAAAATTCGGCAAATTCCATATCACTAGGTTGATATCCTGCCATTGCCAAGGCCCTTTTTGCTGATTCAACTGTCGGAGTCTCGGTGAAATTATCTCTTTGCCATATATTAGCTTCACCTTGTTGTAGACCGACTCCAAGTATGTAGGCAGGTTTGTTTTTTAAGCTTTTTGCCCTGTCTGGTGAAGTTATGATTAATGCAGCCGCTCCGTCGCATGGCATAACCGACTCTAATAATTTTAAGGGTTCGTTAATATATCGAGAATTGAGGACATCTTCAGTTGATGCAGGTTGTCCGTTGAAAACAGCATTTTCATTATCTAGGGCATTGTATCTTTGGTCAGATGCCATTTTAGCTAGTTGTTCTTCGGTGGTACCAAATTCGTGCATATGTCTTCTATAAATAAGACCATATCCAGTATTTGCTCCAGGAGCCATGCCATAGGCTTCTTCCCACTCAGATCTCACACTTGGTCCTGTAGTCCCTCTTCCAGCAACTCTGCCTTCTCTAGCGGCATCTTCACGAGAGTTTCCCATCACTACTAAGACGGTATTGCATATTCCACTATTGATTGCAGATGCAGCCACCATCGTGGCAGTGGCTCCACTAGCTCCTTGCATTGTCACCCCTGTCGCGAAGTTGGGTTTTATACCTATATATTCTGCTGTGATAGGAGGCGCTGCTACACCGTCTGTGACCAGTCCATCTATGTCCTCTTTGGTAAGTCCGGCATCCCTGATAGCCATTGCGGCAGCTTCCGCGCAAAGCCCATAGAGAGACCTTCCCTCATGTATCCGTCTCGTGGGGACTTCCCCGATCCCTACGATGGCAGCTCTACCTCTCAAAGTCATATTCCTAAAACCCCGTCGACCATGCTACTTTTTAAATACTTTTTCCTAAATCGCCAATAACGGTCACTACTTGTAACACAAACATCATACTGACTTATGGGGATACTACTATAGGAGAGTCGTTGTTGGAAGGTATATGGGCACTAAGGTACGTTTTCAAATGTTATTATGATTGCTCAATGTGATTATTTTTTCGTTACTAGGCCGACAGCGACTAAGCCGGGCCCCGCGTGTGTTCCGATGACAGGTCCTACTTTCAATATGATTGGTTCTTTACCAGAGGGTAGTAAATCGCTGAGGTTTTTTGCGATTACCTCAGCATCTTCTGAGTCGGTGCTATACATAACGGCGACTTCTTCAGCCTCTCCTAGTGACCTTATAGTTTTCTCCATTTTAACCAGACCTGCCTTTTTTGATCGGGCCTTGGCATATGGCGCTACTAATCCTTCCTCTAGCATAAGTAATGGTCGTATTTTAAGTAGGCTTCCTAACATTGACTGAGCTTTGCCGATTCTTCCACCTTTAGAAAGGAATTCTAAAGTATCGAACAATGCGTAAAAATTACTTCTTGAGGCTGTAGACATACAGGCTGAGATCGCATCTTCGATGGTGCCCCCATCGCTTACACATTTAGCTGCCGATATAGCTGCTAATCCAACTGTGATTGTAACCTGCTCTGTATCTACTAAATGGACATTAATTTTACCTTCTAGTTGCTTGGATGCTTGCTCTGCAGAATTGTAAGTCCCACTTAGCTTAGAAGATAAATGAATAGAAATTATGTCGTCACCTGGCTCGGCAATTCTTTCATAGGTATCTATGAATTCCCCTATTGATGGCTGTGATGTGCTTGGAAATTCCGGACCATTTATCAATTTATCGAAAAATTCTTCTGTACTCAGATCAATGCCGTCTTTATAGACTTGGTCTCCAAAATGGATATTTAGAGGGACTACTTCTATCCCGTATTGCTTCGCTGTGTTTTCTGGGAGGTCTGAAGTGCTATCGGTTACGATTTTTATTGACATCTTAGGGATATCCTTTCATCAACTTTCAATGTTTATGGGAATTCAAGTTTTTCAACAGTATACTAAGATCTCTTGGTTTATAAGTTGTATATGATGAATTTTGGAGCAAGTATAACGAAGGTATGTATAATGACGTAGCACTTTTCGGGGTTTGTCATATCGTCGATAGCCATGTTTGCGACAGGTGTTTAGAGAAGGGAGATCGGTTATGGAGCTCAAAGAATTTTTAGATCAATGTAGGTCAGATGACCTTGCTCATGCACTGAGGGAGCTTGGGCTTCCTGTGACTGGCAATAAACCGGATAGGATAGTCAGACTTGTTAGTCATTTTGAGGATGGAACATCTGCCAAGGACATATTGTCTGCTTTTAGAGTTGATGATGTCCGAAGGGCCGCAAAAGCAGTGGGCATACAAGGGGCTTAATTTGTAAGCGTCTTTTAGTGTCTCTGTCGGAATAATCTTTAGAGTAATTCAGCATCGCGATCCGCATCTTTTAGACTTTTGGTGAGCCATTCGGTTTATTGAAAGATCCTTATTCTGCAGTAAATATTTTATATTGCGCATTTTAACATGTTAAAATTGCATTAATGAGTCGACCATTTGATAATCACGAACGAATGTCTCATGCTTTCGAATTACATTGTCGTGGGCTGGGACAAAAAGAAATTATAGGCATTTTGTCGGAGTATTATAAAGCTCCGAGCCCACGAACTTTGAATTACTGGATTAAACGATTTAAGGCCGTTGATCCGGAGGAATTAAAGTTAGAACAGTCGATCCAGTGGAATCTAATGGGTGAATATGGAATACCTTGGGAGTCTACTTCTCTATTAATTGGTCTTTCAAATAGGGGATTTCCAACAATTCGCCGAGCACAATGGTGGTGGCGAGTAAGCCTTGCAAGACCAGATTTTAGTTATTCAGAAATATTAAAAATAGCGGATCTGTGTGTGCTTTACCAACATATTGAGATATTAGAGATTGGCGTACCAGATTGGGATATGGTTTGGAATAAGTTGAAGGTGAATGATCATAAATCTGATTTTGGAGAATCGATCCCGGGCAGATATGCTCTGTGCAAATTTTCTGCTGATGAAACCCTTCCTGACTGGGTAGATGTGTCAGGATTTGTATCTATTACTAGGTCTGGGGAAATGTTGACAGTTATTTGTTCGGAGGATGAAATTCCGGACGAGGGACAGGAAGGAGTAATAATTCAACGTGGTTGGGAGTTATCGAGATATCGTAGAGATAATTTGAATTTGAGGTCTAGTGACCGAACATTAATAGTGTCTACTGCTGACGGAGACTATGTATTGGTGTCCTGAGGTTCTTGAAATACGAATAAATTATTTTTGATCACAATATTGAGGTGACAATTATAGTTGTGGAAAGTATTACAAATGCTAGCCCCTGGAGTGCTTCAAATTTGTCGAGGTGTCTTTGGATTGGATTAAAGCGAACTAAGGTTGTAATCAATGCAATAATAGATCCCAAAAATGCAAGAAAGGCCAATTCTTTTCTGTCTGTTAAGGTGGGAATAAGCAATATTAATCCAGTCAATAGCTCGAGGTATCCAAGCAATATACGGGAGCCAATCGTTTCTGACTTTTTTTTGTTGCATAATATAGGTTTTAAGTCACGTGTTCCCCGTACAATTTCTGAAATCGCTAAGAATGCGAGAAGCGGCCATGTGTACCAATCAATATAAAACAATAATTTTTATCTAACCCCTCAGGTCGATTCATAAAGTTGACATATTGGTTTCTGTATAAGGGCAGCATGTGTGGCCAATAGGGTGTTAGAGGAGCTTCTCATTTATCTTCTATAGGGGGATCTTCTGGAATTTCCTCGAGTCCCGTTAAGTCAGCCCTATCTGAGATTTGGTCAATAAAATTTTCATAGTCGGCTATATATTCGACTTTGTACCCTCGCCCATCTTTAAAAGAAATTATTATGTCAGCGTAACCCAAGGTTTTACCAAAAGACCCAAATTTAGGCTCTAAATTGGCCATTGAGTCAAAGTCTATTTTGAAAATCCTGGTTTTTTGTATTTTAGGTAGACCCACCATGGGAACAAAAAGGGCAGTCTCGGAGAGGTAGTAGATGGTCTGTTTCCATCTGAGATAACGCGGTGCTGCGATAGCCACAGCAAAGAGAATCGGTATGAGGCCAAATGACATAAAGTCAAAAAAAATGATGACTACTAGACCGATAATCCAGATAAACGAGGATTTTAGCCAAGCCCATTGGGATTGGCGGTACGGTGTGGCATCATCTGGGATTGAATCGACTTCTATTGAGTATGACTGTGTCGATTCATCTTGGGGCTCTTCCGGTGGCGAGTCCGATTTTGATTCTTCGTTCAAGATTTCCCTCTGTAGTGTTTGGTTTATTTTGACTTCGCTAGAGGTTCCATATAAATTGGCTCCGCAGGCTGGATTCGAACCAGCGACCGATCGGTTAACAGCCGATTGCTC
>CAYFIW010000066.1:0-6406 GCA_964343265.1 uncultured Dehalococcoidia bacterium
ACCAAGGCCAACATCTTGCAAGGTCTGCAGCTTGTTTCTTATTCTGGGGATGTTTGAAAATACTTCCAGTGATTCAGTAACGGTCATTCCTAGAATTTCCGCTATATTATTTTCTCTGTAAAGGATTTCTAAAGCTTCTCTATTGTATCTACCTCCGTTGCATTCCTCGCAAGGGACTGTAACATCGGGTAAGAATTGCATTTCTATAGTTATGTGGCCGTCTCCTGAACATGCTTCACATCGGCCCCCTTTCACGTTGAAAGAAAACCTGCCAGGCTTGTAACCTCTACTTCGGGCGTCGGGAACTTGAGCAAAAAGTTCTCTTATAGGCGTGAAGGTTCCTGTATAGGTGGCAGGATTACTTCTTGGTGTCCTACCTATTGGTGATTGGTCTATATTCACTACTTTGTCTATGTTTTCCAGACCTTCTATTGACTTAAATTTTCCGGGTCTGTCTTTTGCTCTATAAAAATGCTGTGCCAAATGTTTATACAAAATCTCATTAATTAAGGTGCTTTTTCCCGATCCAGAGACACCTGTGATACACACTAGTATTCCGAGAGGTATTTCGACATCTATATTGCTAAGATTGTTTTGCTGGGCTCCCCTAATCAAAATAGACTTTCCATTGCTCTCCCGCCTAAGGATTGGGACATCAATTTTTTTTCGCCCAGATAAATATTGTCCGGTGAGAGATGTGGTACTTTTCATTATCTTTTGTGGAGTGCCAGCGGCCACGATTTCTCCGCCATGTTCTCCTGCTCCGGGGCCCATGTCGACTATATGGTCCGCAGCTCGCATGATTGCCTCATCATGCTCAACTATAAGTACGGTGTTACCAACGTCACGAAGGCCTTTCAAAGTGGTTATCAATCGATGGTCGTCAGCTGGATGTAGGCCTATTGATGGTTCATCACAAACATATAAAACTCCCATTAATCCAGAACCTATTTGTGTGGCAAGTCTTATTCTCTGGGACTCACCACCACTAAGGGTTGATGCAGTGCGACTGAGTGTTAAATAGTCTAAACCGATGTTCAGTAGGAATGTAAGACGTTCGCTTATCTCTTTAATTATTTGGGAGGCTATCATCCTATCCCGGGTAGACAACACATCATCATTTTCTAGCTTAGATATCCATATCGATGTGTCTCTAACTGACATATCGCTGACAGCCATAATATTTTTATTTGCAATTTTGACTCCCAAGGCCTCAGGCTTGAGCCTTCTACCATTGCATTTTTGGCAGGGTAGGGAAGTCATATATCTCTCGATATCCTTTCGAACTGAGTCCGATTCAGTCTCGATGTGTCTACGTTGTAAATTATTGATTACTCCTTCAAATTTTGTGTTCCATCTATACCTTCTCCCTCGTCTGGTTTTATGTGTTACTTGAATCCTTTTCCCTTGAGATCCATGCAAAACGGCTTCCAGATCTGCTTGTTTCATGAGTTCTATTGGTTGGGATGGGTCAAATCCTCGAGAATCTGCTAAGGACATAAGCTGACTTGTATACCAAGGAGACAGTGATCCTGAACTTGACCAAGCTTGTATGCCCCCATCCATTATGGATAATGAGGTATCAGGGATTACTAAAGTTGGGTCAACAACCATTTTGTAGCCGAGGCCTGTGCACGTATCGCATGCTCCATGAGGATTGTTAAAACTAAAAGTCCTCGGTTCGATTTCTCCCAGACTTATGTCGCAGAAAGTGCAGGCGAATGATTCCGAAAAGGTTAAGTCGTCTTCTCCTTGCACGTCCACTAATATGATTCCTTCTGCATGATTAAGTGCAGTTTCAGTAGAGTCGGTTAACCTGACTTTGTCCATAGTCTGTTTAATTACTAATCGATCAACTACTACGTCGATGTCGTGCCATTTTTGTTTGTCTAAATCGAATTTCTCAGAAAGATCCCTAATTTCACCGTTAACCCTGATTCTTACGAAACCAGACTTACGCGCTTTTTCAAATACATCCTTGTGCTCTCCCTTTCTCCTGCGTACTACCGGAGCCAAAATTTGTATACGGGTATTCTCAGGTAGGTTTGTTATGGAGTCTACGATTTGCTGCGCAGTTTGCTTTTGAATCACACGGCCACATTTATAACAATGTGCTGTTCCTACTCTTGCATAGAGCAACCTCAAATAGTCATAAATTTCTGTGACCGTACCAACAGTAGATCTAGGATTATGTGAAACTCCCTTTTGGTCTATTGATATAGAGGGAGATAAACCTTCTATGTAATCCACGTCTGGCTTTTCCATCCGGCCGAGGAATTGTCTTGCATAAGAAGACAAAGACTCTACATATCTTCTTTGCCCTTCTGCATAAATCGTATCAAACGCCAAGGAGCTTTTCCCTGAACCGGAAACTCCTGTAATTACTACGAGTTTATTTCTGGGAATGGAAACATTTACATTTTTTAGGTTGTGTTCTCTCGCACCTTTAACGGTGATATTTCTAATAGTTTTGGAAGCTGGCATTATTGTACTTCTCACTGACGATGCTAGCTAAATTCTAACATTGTTGTGACCATGAAAAGGGTATGTGGCATTTCACATCGGAAAATTGACCAAATTTGTTTTTAGCTAATAGAATCGCACTAGCCGGGGCGCCAATTTTGTACATTAAGTAAATGTGATTGACTACATGGCTGAGAACGAGATTCCAAATCGTTTAGCGATTAAGATTTAACGGTAATCAAAGACAGGAGAGGATAATGGTTCTAGATTTCAAAGATATGTTTGCAGCTAATATTCCTTTGAGAGGTAGAGTTGCGAGACCTAGGAGAGGTAAATATGATTTTGCCGTCGCTTATCCTGACCCTGTTTCACTGCCACATGAGGACATAGTTCGATGTTTGGAAGATGCTCTAGCGGAGACAGGGGATGATCTGGCGGTTTATCCACATCCACAAGGTAATACACCTCTAAGGGAATACGTGGCTGAAAAATTACGTGACGAGAGAGATATACAATCATCGGCAGACGAGATCATATTGGGAAATGGTTCAGGTCATCCCATAGACATGATATCTACGATACTTGTTAATCGAGGAGACGTAGTTATTACTGATGAGTGGGTTTATGGTGGTACGTTGAACACTCTTCGGAGGCATTTGGCAGACATTCGAGGAGTGAAATGTGACGACGAAGGTATGGATCCTGAAGCGCTTGAATTTGAAATCGCACGTGCCATATCAGAAGGTAGAAAACCTAAATTTGTGTATTTAATAGCTACTTTTCAGAATCCTCAAGGTTTTACAATCACTGAATCGAGGAGGAAATCACTTTTAGCGGTGACACATAAGTTCGGTATACCTATCCTTGAGGATGATTGCTATGCAGATAATCGGTACGATGGTGATCCGGTTACATCTATATATAACCTTGATGATCAAGAAAGTGTCATGTACGTTGGATCATTTTCTAAAACCATTGCACCTGGAATAAGCTTGGGATATATGACGGCTCCCAAAAGTGTTTTAGACGCTGCGATGGTTGTTAAAAGTGGTCGCATAAGTGAATTTGCAGCTATGGCCGTAGAGAAATATGCCAGACAATATTTATCCGAACATATAAAAGAGATTAATGGGATCCAGCGTCAGAAAAGGGATGCAATGCTTTCAGCACTAGGAGAATATTTTGGCACCAGTGCTGAATGGAGTAATCCAGAGGGGGGCCTTTATATATGGGTAAAGATGAAAGATGGGATTGATACGGTGGGACTTAGTAAAAAATCTTTGGATGAAATCGATGTGGGATTTCATCCAGGAACAAATTATGCTCCAGATGGAAAAAGGGGAACAAACTACATGCGTCTTTGTTTCGGATACAACGATACCAAACAAATCGATGAAGGAGTTTCAATGCTTGCTAAATTTTTTGAAAAAGAAGGAGCATTGTAGCTTTTTTTGGTGTAATCATCTTATTGGCGGCAGAATTTTAGTAAAATTTCGATTTTTGACCGAACCGCGGTTTTTTTAGACTGCTCTTCCAAGTATTTTCTGGATGTGTCGAGTCTCATTTCACAACTGTCCATTTCGAGTAGTTTTTGCTTTTCAGATACGTTGAGTTGGAGTATCTGAGAAATGAAATATGAGAATTCTATTGGATCGGAAGGCGTGTATGGAGTGGATACCCAGCTACCCTTCATACTTAGCAGGTTATTGTAATGTTTGGACATACTAAGATGTGACATTTCCAGTGTCTCATCTTTCGCATCGTCTATTTCAAGATTCTTACCAGTACGTACCAAGGCCTTCAAAAATGGGGATTCTGAAATTATTTCGATTATTTCAAATTTTTCTTGACCAATGCATGTTATGCGTATTCTTCCATCAGGTGTGCTCTTATGATCAACTAAGCTTACTATAGTGCCAATTTCATAGGGAATTGCTGGGCCACCTACCTCTTTACCCTCACGAATTAATGCCACACCAAATCTTGTGTTTTTTTCAATACATTCGTTGATCATCAATCTGTATCGGTCTTCAAAAATTTGCAAGGGTATAGTCTCTCCTGGAAACAAAACGGTGTTTAAAGGGAAAATTGGTAATTCTTGAGTATATATATCCATGATTTCAGGGCCTATATGGCTATTAATATAATATCTGTGAGTATAGTTAATATTGTCCGTAGTTTACAATTGGGTAAGAACGTAGTTCTAGTGGATATCTACTCGCATTGATCGTAACTCAATTACTTTGATAACCTTACTGTTATTTTTACGCTTTCATAGTCTTATGGGAGAGGAATATGCACGAAGTTTTTAACGAAGCTGTCAATAAATTAGAACAAGGCGAGAAAGTAGTTGTTGCCACTGTTATAAAGACCAAAGGTTCAACTCCGCAAAAGCCAGGAGCTAAGCTTTTGGTTAAGCAAGATGGAACTGGCACAGGTACCTTGGGTGGAGGATGCGTTGAAGGTGATATTTGGTTCGCGGCAAAACAGCTCATGCAACGTGGGGGAAATACCGAGTATCGTGAATACGAGCTGAATGAAGAATTAGCTGCAGAGGATGGATTAGTATGTGGGGGTACCATGTATTTCCTTATTGATCCAATATATGATCCTGTAGATTATCTTCCTTATGCGAAGGAAATTGACGATGCTTACAGTGGAAAGGGAGCTGTTGCTCTTGCGACAGTTATAAAGTCTGATGAAGGGGGTACTTCAAAAATTGGGGATAAGCTCTTCATAAGAGAAAATGGAGAATGTGAAGGAACATTAGGTGATCTGGAACTAGATCAGGATGCTGTAAACAAGGCATTCGAGTTGATGATTCATGGAAGAAACGACTATGTGATTGCGGAAAATGGATCAGAATACTTTGTTGAGGCTTACACTACTCCTCCCCAACTGGTCATATGTGGTGGAGGTCACGTTGCTAAGGCGATAGCTGCATTGGCTAAGCCATTGGAATTTCGACTTTTTATAACAGATGATAGGGAAGAATTTGCCAACAAGGAAAGATTTCCGGAGGCAGATATAGTAATTCCAGAGAAGCCTGAAAGCGCTTTGCCCAAGTTGCCAATAAATCCTAATACTTTTATCGTGGTTGCCACCCGAGGTCATAGATATGACAACAGTGCATTATTGGCAGCTGCTAATACGCCGGCTAGATACGTAGGCCTTATGGGTAGCAAACGAAAAACAATATTAATTTATGAGGACCTTGTACGAATCGGTTTAGATATTGATAGGCTGAGAGAAATAAGATCTCCTATAGGATTGGATATTAGAGCTAGGACCCCAGAGGAAATCGCGGTTAGCATCGTGTCAGAGATTCTCATGTTTAGACTTGGTGGCACCGGTATGCCAATGAAACTCGAAGAAAAACAACTTTTGAGAATAATTAATAAAGTGGCAGAAGAGTCTGACTCACCGGCAATCTCGGTCGGCTGATGCGATTTAAATAAGTTGAGATTCACAGCGATACTTACGGCTGCAGGTTATTCCAGTAGGATGGGTGCATTAAAGGCTCTTCTACCTTGGAAAGGTATGAGCTTAGTAAGGTACCAAGTTACTATACTCAAGCAGGGAGGCTGTGATGAAATTGTAGTGGTAACTGGTCATAGGTCGGAAGATATACAGGCTGAATTATTTGATATGGAAGTCTCGTTTGTAGAGAATGCGGATTATCAAAGTGGAAGGGTATCTTCTGTGAAAAAGGGAATAAAATCCGCAAGCGCAGACACAGATTCTTTTGTATTACTTGCAGTTGATCAGCCTCGTACTCCTGACATTATCAATTCACTAATAGATTCTCATGCTGCAATTAATCCTATTGTCACTTCTCCCAGGTTTAACTCTCAAGGTGGGCATCCAGTTGTGTTTTCTTCATTAATTAAATCCGAAATCTTGGCCATAACTGAAGAGACTGAAGGACTTAGAAGTGTGTTTG
>CAYFIW010000067.1:0-6234 GCA_964343265.1 uncultured Dehalococcoidia bacterium
TTCCCAACATTTTTTCAAAAACCTGCAATTATTTAACAGGAAATCTTCAAAGACTTTTGGGGCATTTCTATGGAGGCCTCTGTTATTCGAGCGTCCCTGTATGTTCTTTTCCAATCAATTCCCAGTCAATTTGATATCCGAGGCCAGGTTGTGTGGGAGCGTGAACCATCCCATTACTATCGAATTGTATATCTTCAATCAGCCCGTACATTAGTGATCCTGTACATGGAAAAAACTCAAAAAATTCGCAATTTGGTACGGCCATTGTCACGTGGAGATTGGCGACATTGTTAAGGGAGTTACCGCCGTGGTGTATCTCGCATTTCATATTGAAACCTTCAGCAAGGTTACACAACCTAATAAGTGGCGTTATCCCCCCAGTTATCGCGACATCACCTCTTAAAATATCAGTGGCATATTCCGTGATCCATTGGGTCATCCCATAAAGTCGACCAGGAGCAAATTCCGTGGCCATAATAGGAATGTCTAATTTCTGATGTAATTTTTTGTAGTTGTATATATCTTGTTCCACGAGAGGATCTTCATACCAATAGAAACCTAGCTCTTCCACTGCTTTTCCAACCCTCATTGCGTCTTCATATTGGTACGCCCACATTGAATCCATCATCAATTCCATATCGTCTCCGACTGCTTTTCTTACAGCCTCGGATATTTCTATATCATATTTTGGTCTGCCGTGAGGATGCAGTTTATGAGCTTGCCATCCCATCTCCTTAAATTTGATTGCCTCCTCCGCATACGCTTCCTTAGTTTTATGGAATGCGGTGCTTGAGTAAACCGGTACTGAATCTTTGCATGTGCCGAGTAGCCGGTGAATAGGTTGCCTGGCCATTTTTCCATTAATATCCCAGAGACAAATGTCTATGGCTCCGATCGCATAGGTAGATACCGACCTATTCATTTTCCACATGTCCCACCAGATAGCACCTATATCGAGCGGATTCCGGCCCATAACAATAGGCTTTAGGAATTCGATTAAACCTGGTGCATTGTGGGTAGGTCGATTTAAAAACGCGTTGCCTTTTACCCCTTGGTCAGTTTCAACCGTCACTACACTTAATTCGCTGTTGCCTCCAAATCTCATTCCAAATCCGACCTGCCAATTTTCTGTCGGCCAGTTAAACGTTTCAACCTTTACGTTTGTTATTTTCATCGTTTGCTCCGTTAAGGATATATATCTGCACGAATTGCCAGAATTGCAGACATCCTATGTTAAGTGAGCATATAAATCTATATCACCCGAGAACCCTATCCATCGTCTGCCATGCTTTCCTATGCAAACCTTGGTCAACGTGACTTATGACCCGACTGGCGAAGGAGTGTCACTTACTGATGAAATCTATTTTTCCGAGTAGTTCAAAATTTTGTGTTGTGCTGGGCTCACTGTATGGGGGGAGGTAGATGCAAGACATGTAGGTACTTTGGTATAGATTTGATGTGGAATGATATTTGTCATTATATATGTTAGATTAGCCCCGTTACTCATAAATGGAAGAAGTTTATTAATATATTAAGGAGAAATGAATGACATTTGGGATTGTGAGACTTTATAGGGCGTCAGACCCACAAAAAGCGGTAGATGTTACTAATAATCATCTGGATAAACACAATAGGAAAAATGCATACATTGGAAAGTCTATGACTATGCCAAACGTTTTAATTTTAGGAACAAGATATGAAAGTCTGAGTCAAAAAGAAGAGGAAGACAAAGAGAATCGTGACGCTAATCTTGTAGGAAATCTAGGCGGAGGAGAGTTCCTCAATATTTCTTTAGTAAAACCAGTTAATAGCACGAACGAAGGTAAGGCACTGAATTCCAACAAATACCTTTCCATATTCGGCGGGGAGAATTCGGATGTTAGAAAAACTGTGGAAATGGCGGAGAGAATTAATAATTTAGATGGCAAATCGTTATTGGATAACGGTATCAGCACCGTTCAATTAGTAGGATTAACAGGTGTACCAGCCAATAGGACTTTCATTTGGCATGCTATAGAAACTCAAGAAATTGCTGAAAAAGTACTAGTAGACGGAGTAGCACCATTTCACTCAGAAGAAGGATTGAAGGTTATTCAAGAAACTATGCCTTTGTGGAAGACAAAGAACAGGGGTTTTTTCCAGACGATGAGAAATACTGGATAAACTCTCACTCTTTTGTATCTAACCTAATAATTGATGCTTGTCAGTGTAGAGTCCGTCACGAATAAAAAATAATGTATACAGAGGCCTAAAATATGAAAATCACTGCAGTGGTTACACACGATATTAAAGATTGGAAAATCTTCAAAGAAGGCTTTGAAGCTCATGAGAGTGTACGGTCGGCATCTGGAATTACCGCGAAAGCGTACAAAAAAGCAGATTCCTCGAACACGGTGTATGTGATAGGTGAAATACCTTCAAAAGAGGTATTTGATGAATTTTTCAGCGATCCTGATTTCCATAGACACATGGAGATGATAGGGGTGGTTCAACCGATCGACGTAACCATATTAGAAGATATTTAAAGATATATGCGTGTCAATCTTGATACGTTTTGCCGACTCGTGCTGATATTCTACAGAAAATGCGGTACGGAACTTCATTTGAAGGTGGGTTGTTAAGCACAAGATAGCACTTTTATCTATTTTTCGGATTGTCTATGTACAACTTAAAATACGCTTCTCGGTAAGAGAGTTTGGGTTCACCCCCCTTAATGGGCACCATTTTTTATTACCTACCATAGTGCTTGTACCTCTTTTTACTCCGACCCTCTGATAACAAACTGTATAATGCGAATCAGATCATATCTTCAAAACAAATAATGAGGTCGACTCACATTTCTGACATCCTGATCCAAAACTGTAAAATCTATGACGGCACAGGGTCGACTCCGAGTTCGGGGGACATATTGATCAAAGGTGATCGGATAGAGGCAGTCGGCAGGTTCGAAGGCACAGATGTATCACGGATTATAGAAGCAGGTGGTATTGCGGCTTCTCCTGGTTTCATAGATACGCATACCCACTCTGATGGAAAACTTCTTGAAGACCCACAGCATGCGCATAGTCTTCGCCAAGGTGTAACTACCGAGATACTAGGCCAAGACGGGTTGTCATACGCCCCGCTGTCCAAGGAAAACTATCTCGCTAATAGAAAGTATCTTTCTGGTATTTTGGGACTTCCCCCAGCTGAACTAGATATGTCTTCCGTAGCAAGTTTTAAGTCTCATTTTCACAATAAAGTTTCCATAAATACGGCCTATTGTATTGCCCATGGTGCGATTCGTCTTGAAGCCGTGGGGTTCCAAGATACACCTCTAACTGGGACTCAGTTGGAGAAGGCAAAGGAACTTATAAGACAAGGAATGGAGGAAGGTGCTGTTGGATTGGCAACTGGTATGTCGTATTTCCCAAACGCTTGGAGTGACACTCAAGAATTAATAGAACTTTGCAAGGTTGTCGCCGAGTACGAGGGAGTCTATGTGACTCACTTAAGGGATAAGAATACAGACAGAGCCTTTGGCGGGGGAGGTGTAGCCGAGGCCTTAGAGATTGGTCGAAAATCTGGTGTAAAGGTGCACTTTTCTCATTTTCGCACAAATGAAGGAAATGCAGGGCAGGTCCAAGTACTAACAGAATTAATTGATAAAGCTATCAGTGAAGGTGTTGACGTATCGCTAGAGCTTTATCCATATCCTACGGGCAGCACTTTTCCGCTGAGTTTTTTGCCAAGTTATGCCCATGAAGGAGGGCCAGACGCTGTTATGGGCAGATTAGCTGATTCTGCCGAAAGGAAACGCTTATCGGATTATCTAGATAATGACTACCCAGGGCCGATTGCTGATGCAGTATTTTCGTATGTGCCACACCATCCTGAATTGGAAGGAATGTCCTTGCCACAAATTGCGGGCTCAAGAGGTAAAAGTCTGGGTGAAACCCTTTGTGAAATTCTTTTAGAAAATGAAGGACAGGTTGGATATTGGGCCTCTCCTCCAGTCAGTGTGTCGATCTGGGATCAAATAAATCGAGATGCTATTGCATTGTTGTCTCGCTTTGATTACATGGTAGGAAGTGATTCGATTCCATTAGGTAGCAATCCACATCCCAGAGCCTATGGGACCTTTCCCAGAGTCATAGGTAGATTTCAGAGAAAATATAATGCGATGAAACTTGAGGAGACTATTCAAAGGCTGACTGATAACCCCGCCCGTAGGTTCGGTTTAGAATCAAGAGGTCGTATTAAGCCAGGATATTTTGCGGATGTAGTTTTGTTCGACCCTAATTCTGTGATTGATAACTCTACATATGATGATCCCATGCAATATCCGACCGGCATTCCATTTGTAATTGTGAATGGAACTATAGCTGTGGATAACGAATCCTGTACGGGTAAATTTACTGGTAGAGCTATTCCGTGAGTTATTCCCTATCAATAATGGTGCGCTAGCATCGTTTTTGTTTGACGTAAGGGTGCTGAAATTTTGCATTTGGGGAGATCCGTTAATGCGAGGGACTTTCAAAATGATAAGTTATTTCAACTCAAAGAATTTACATTATTTGCTTACGCGTTATATTTGGAGAACCTGTTTCAGCACATTTTAAATAATATTAGTTTACGGGCTCCTAAAGAAGGAACGGTTTAACTATGGCCACGTTAGTAACAGGGGCAACAGGTTTCGTCGCCAGTAACATTGTGAGGTTGCTGATTGAACAAGGAGAAGATGTCGTCGCTTTCGATATCGTTCCTCCTAGCGATCTGCTCCTGAACTACATCAAACCATGGGCCGGAAGAGTTACCTTTATACAGGGAGATATACTCAACCGAACCGATCTAGAAATGACTCGAGAGCATGGAATTACGAAGATCGTACATGCCGCAGTTTTTACGGGTATCCTCCCTCATATAGAGTCAGGTAGAAGTAAAGATATCGTAGAGATCAATATGATGGGTACATCCAATGTGTTGGAGCTGGCAAGGCTATTGTCAGTCGAGCGATTCATATATGTGAGCTCCGGTTCAGTATATGGTGATGACCACTCCGATCCGGTGTTGACTGAAGCAAGCATGCCGCGTCCACACACTCTCTATGCGGTAACTAAATACGCAAGTGAACTGGTTACACGACGTTATGGGGAGTTGCATCACTTTCCTACAGTTAGTGTGCGCTTAGGAACCCCCTTTGGTCCCATGGAACGTGTGACCGACCATAGGGTAAATCAATCCCTTCTCAAGGACTGGACGGGAAGTATTGTTAAAGGTCTTCCAATCAAAGTTGGAGATCAATCTGTGGAACGAACTTTCACATATGTACTGGATATCGCAGGAGGCGTCTGCGCCGTGGTGAATTCCCCATTTCTTTCTTATGATTTGTATAATGTTTCTACCGGTGATAAAACCTCACTCAAGCATATAATCCATGTTCTTAGTGAACTTTACCCAGATTTACAAGTGCTCGATAGTGCTGACCTTGGCCCTCCTCCGGGCGGTACCAACTTTATGAAATCCGATCGGTTGGTGACGGACTTGGGATTCTCTCCTCAATATGATTTGCGCTCGGCCATTAAGGAGTATTTGGGTTGGCGAAGGGCTAACGATTTTGAGGAATAACTCGATTCCTTATAACTCTCGCACCCACCTCTGAAACTCCCCTACATAACCACTCCTGTCCATGGTTGGTAGTTGAATACTGACCCTGTGACGCCACTTCATGCTCACCATCATTATATATCTCAACAGTGCGATTTCAGTTCACATGGTGCGCTATTAGAAGTGCTATTATCTGGTGAATATGGGGTGTGAATATGATTTTAGATAACAAACTAAGAAATAAAGAAGTCATTGTTCTGGATGGGGCGATTGGTAGTGAAATCGCAAGATTGGGCGCTGAGATGAATTCTTCTGCCTGGTGCGGGGTTGCTAACAAGACTCATCCTGACATAGTTCGTCAAGTACATGAAGAGTACATTCTAGCTGGTGCAGATGTAGTAACGGCTAACACTTTTTCTACTAGCCGCCATGTTTTGGCTAGCGCAGGCCTTGCTGATGAAACTGTCAGAATCAACCAGAGTGCAGTAGAGTTGGCACGCGAAGCTGTAATTAATGTGTCGCCAAACCGACCGATTGCAGTAGCTGGTTCAATGTCAACTAATACAGCATGGATCCCCGGCACTGTTAGTTCCGACCCACAATTTCTTCCAACACCAGAAGAAGAATTTAAAAATTACCAAGAAGTTG
>CAYFIW010000068.1:0-6207 GCA_964343265.1 uncultured Dehalococcoidia bacterium
GCATCCAAAGGCACTTTTATAACGTTGCTTTGTCTTTCCAGGACAATTTTTGCGACGGCTGAAAAACCTTCTGTTTGGAGATTGTCAGGGAGGTCATTTATGGTGACTGAGATCTTGTATCTAACAGTGCCACTGGCTTTGTTAGACATAGGGGATATTGTGTCTAGAATACCGTTCAATTTCTTCTTATCATCGTCTACGTCAATTAATACCAGTGTTTCCATGCCTAAAGCGATGTTGGAGATTTCAGATTCCCCCACCTCACCCTGGAAAACAATGCTGTCGTAAGGAGCCACCTGCGCTGCTAACTGTCCCTCTATAAAATTAGTTCCTGTACGAAGAGATCCATGATGTTCGGATCTCAGTAAAATGCCATCGACTGGAGAATATATGTGCGGATTTGAAAAATTGTTGAACGCTTTTTCCTCATCTAACATTTTGCTGGCTAGAGTTGATTCGAGCACTGCTAAGGTGATTGGATCAGGAGTAAGGGATTTATTGTATTCATCAATCGCAAATGATAATTCCGATTCACTCACGCTAAGACTAACCTCAGCGGCGTTAACCTCGAATTGACTCGGACCTTCGAGGATTTCTTCGTAATCTTCAGTCGCGGTTGCAAGCGCGTGCCTTTTGGTTGCAACATCTTTTTGTTGCGCCGCTATACTCGTTCCAAGTTGATCCCGTGCCTGTTGAGTTGATGAAAGAGCCGATTCATATGATCTATAAGCAATTTCGTAATCACTTTTAAATACGCTGGGTGAATCCTCTAGCGTTCCATTGAATTCATTTAGATTATCTTCTGCTCGTTGCAAAGCATTTTCTGCCCTTCTAATTTGATCTTGTAAGTTTTCTGTATCCTTTTCGCCCTGAGTGATACGATTTCTTAGGTTTTTTCTGGAGTTTGTCAATATTTCCCAAGCATCATTAAGTTCTTTATCCACGCAGAATGCTCCGGGGGAAATACGCTGTGGATCTGGACATTTTCCCACTATGGTGCCTGGGTAGAAGGTTAGCCATGCCAATACGGTTGCTTCATCCCAGGGGGTATCTGATATGGAAAATGGTTTGTAGTTGCTCACAAATGACCGAGTATCAGTAAGGCGACTATTCTTATCAAATAGGATCTCTGGGTCTATGCCCCAGTCTTGGTAAATAGTTTTTGGCGATAATGACAATAGTGAAGAATTTTTTACCCCAAACCACCTTTGCAGATAATCTCCGTAGTTTTTCTCGTTGTCTTCCACAATTTTTTCTAGATCAGCTATTTCGTCGGCAAGTAGGCGGTTACTTAGCTCATTCTGTAATATCAGGGAGTAAAGAGAAGAGCTCGCTGATTCGTATTCTAGATTCAAATCAGTAAAATCCTCCACTGAATCGAGAAACAATTTTGCATTTAGAGCTAACTGGTCAAGCCGGGCTATCTCACTAGGGTAAGGGGATTTTAAATCCTCAAGTAAATTTTGTGAGTCGGATAGTTCTTTTTCTTTCACAAACATGCTGTAGGCCGCACTGTCTTTGAGTTTTTGCTGGTTTAGCAATTCGGTTAATGCTTTGCGCGCTGAATTTCTTTGTTGCTCCGCTGCAGCCACATTTTGCGCATTAACTTTTTGAAGACGTTCTTGTTCTACAGTCTTGAAGTCCCTCAGCTTTTCTTCAGCAAGTCTTGTTTCCTCAACGGCTTGCTTATATATCAAATCCAACTTAGCTATGGTGTTTTCATCTATTTCCGCTATTAATTCCCCTTTTTTTATGTGAACTGGATCGGTGCCGGGGAAACTGACAGATCCAATGGTTCCTGCAAATTGGAAATGAACATCCCTCGCTTGCCCGTAACTTAAATGACCGCTGCTTGATACGCTACGAACTAGATCGTCGTTTGAAACTACATATAGCTGCTCATCTTCCTGGAGGACAGAAACAGAGGAGTCGTCACCATTGTTGAAGAAAAAAATGCTTCCGACAGAAACCAATACAATGATTGTTACAAGCAGTAAGGCTACCCTGTATTTGTTTTTCAGCAGGAACTTTTTCAAAGAGCGCTCCTAGTAATGACCATAAAATTTAGCGGGGCTCTATATTTTATGCCAGAATTGCGAATTTATGGAATGTTTTAAAGCCCAATTTACGAGATGAGCAGTTTCCAAACTGGGCATGCTCGTGTCTAAATGGCATTAATTTCAATCAATCGATCTATCTCGTTGTCTTCGTACCCCAGGTCGAGGAGAATTTCCTCGTTGTGTTCACCCAGTTTTGGCGCAAACCCGAACTGACTGGGAGTTTCTGAAAACTTCCATGGTGTTCCATGTATTTTCAATTTCTCTTTGGTGTCAGGATGAATTATTTCATCCACATATCTGTTTTGTACGATATTGGGATCTTCCGATGCTTCAAGCATAGTATTGACTCGGGTTGCCACCATATCGTTTTCTCTAAGTATGTTTAGCCAGTGGTCTCTTGTGTTTTGAGCAAACAATTGGGCAAGGGTGTCGAGGATAAGGTTTTTGTTCTCATCTGATTCAAATGCCAAACCTAGATCAGATATACCCTTACTCTCCATCTCTGGTAGAAAACCTAAACTCTCAAGAGCAAGAAGCCAGTGCCTGGAATCCAGTTGCATGGCGAGAGGTTTCCCTTCTGAATCATTGAAACAGGCAGCTATTCCAGCCCTTTCTCTGCTTCCATTAATCCTTGCCCCAGTAATGGGTGGTTGTTGTTTCCACATGGCAGTTGTCATCGTCCATCCCATCAACCTGAAGGCGCTTCCAACTAATGAGGTTTCAACTTTTTGACCTTTGCCGGTGCTCCTAGCGTGTATAAGAGCTGCCAATACTCCACCAAAAGTTAATATGCCGCATGTTTCATCGGCGACGGATGCAACTCCTGTTCGCCTTGGTTGCCCTGGTATTGAAAATGCTTCGGTTACTCCACCGATAGCCTGTCCGACAGCATCCGTCCCGGGTAATGCAGAGTCAGGTCCGTCAGGCCCATATCCAGAGACTGACGCATAAACGAGGGCGGGATTGATTTTTATTAGGTCCTCGTAACCAAATCCATATCTTTCTGCTGCTCCGGGCCTGAAATTTTGCCCAAATATGTCTGCTTTCTTGACTAACTTGTGCAAGATTTCCTTTGCCTCTGGCAATTTGAGGTTTAATGTCAAACTTTTTACACCTCGATTATTAGTTTCAAAAAAAGAGCTCAATTCTCCTTTCATCTCACCCGCTCTTCTCGAGTTGTCACCAGTGCCGGGCACTTCTATTTTTATGACTTCGGCACCTAGATCAGCCATGAGCATATAAGGCACCGTTCCAGCCTGTGCCGTTGAACAAGTAACTACTTTGACTCCAGATAGAGCCCCGTTGTTGTTTGACATATATGTTTCTCTCCCTCTCCGATGTATAAGTCACGAATTTATATTGTTGTCTGTGCCATATTCTAACTTTTTTAAAAATGGTAATTCCACGAGTGATATTTTTATTTCTACGTGTACAATGCTCGGAGGTTTGATTTGGAGGTTGACCCATGACGGTTTTTGGAAACGATCAGTATAAATTTCAAGTAGTGGAAGGGTTCTTTAAAAGACCACGAGGTTGGCCTTTTGTGGAGGTGGCGGATGTTGCCGTTGATCAAGACGATAATGTCTACGTTTTTAATCGTGGCCCTTATGCCGCAGTGATGATTTTTAATAAGGATGGGGATTTTCTCGATGCTTGGGGAAGGATAGGTGGAAGAGCTGAAATCGGGTTTGATTTTCAAGTTCCACATGGAATCAGTGTAGGTCCTGATGGGTCCATTTACACTAGTGACACCGGTGATCATACCGTACGCCGATGGTCCAATGAGGGTAAATTGTTACTAACCATCGGCGACCCAATGAAAAGTGCTCCTGAGCAAAGTGGACAACCATTCAATCGACCTACCCACCTAACGGTAGCTTCCAACGGTGATTTCTATGCCTCTGACGGCTATGGTAACTCGCACGTCCATTGTTTTGATCCATACGGTACATTGAGGTTCTCTTGGGGAGGTCATGGGAAGGAAGAGGGACAGTTTGACACCATACATAGCGTATATGTTGACACCGAGGATGATGACAAAATATACGCCACTGACAGATACAACAATAGAGTCCAGGTGTTTTCCAAGTCAGGTGACTTCCTTGATCAATGGACTGACTTGCATCTTCCTAATGATGTAAGGAAAGGCCCCGATGGAAATTTTTATGTCGCAGAGCTTGATCATAGGGTGAGTATTTTGGATTCTTCTGGAAAACTCTTAGCGAGGTGGGGTGGGGATGAAGTGCAAACAGACGATAGTGAAACGGGTGGTGGTTTACCGGATTCTCCCAGTAGAAATCCAATGATTGTGGGAAAGGTAAAACATGAACCCGGTGCCGGTTTGTTTGGGGCTCCTCACGGGATTGCCGTTGATTCAGCAGGATCTTTTTATGTGGCAGAGGTGTCTGAAACGTTCCTTGGTTTCGACCGCGGCGATAGAGGGGTACAGAAATTCGTCCGTTTATAGATTTTCAAAAAATATGAGAGATACATTGAGGTGGAAAATTGTTAGATAAGTTAATACGTGCGGCTTCGCTAGACAGTCACCTTTACGAGGAAGTCGAGGCTGACTCAACGGCATTACTACCAGCTATGTTAATTGTGGTGGTTGTAGCAATTTCAAAAGGGATAGCGACTCTTGCTTCCTCAGGTGACGTTTTAGTTTTAGTGATAGGGATAATTTTTGCTCTTTTATCATGGGCGGTTTGGGCTTTCATAACTTATTTTGTGGGAACGAAGATACTTCCTTCTGAATTTACCCATTCTTCTTGGGGAGAGTTGGCAAGGGTAACGGGATTCGCACAAACTCCGGGATTATTGTTTTTTTTAGTTTTGATTCCCTTTGTCGGGATATATTTGGGTCTTGTTATTGCTCTTTGGCAATTGGTGGCCATGGTGATAGGAATTAGACAGGCTCTGGATTACACCTCGACACTTAGGGCTATAGGTGTGGTCTTGATAGGATTTATTCCGGTTATGGTGTTAAATGCCTTGTTGATCGGACTGGCAGCATAAATTTCAGTACTTAACTCTAGGTCGTTACACCTTTTTTAAGGGTAAGGTAGAGGGCTGAGGCGATTAATGAGAGTTGAGCAAGGAAAGAGAGACGAAGTCCAGTCGAGAAAGCATTTTTAACCCCATTAATATCAGTGACGTTTTCAACCACATCCAGACTTGGGGCATAGCCCATATTACCCATAATTCCGGTGACAATAGCGGTGGTTACGGATACCCCTATTATGTTTGATGAGTTGCGGATTAAGTTAAGGAACGCGGTTGCTATGCCATATCTCTCGGCTGCAATAACACTTAAAACAGAGGCTGAATTTGGGGAATAGAATAGACCCATACCTAGACCTATGCAGCCAAGAAAAGGTATTAGTGAGATTAAAACAGTTTGGGGATTAGCAAAACTTAGTCCGATTAATGCAACGACCAGAGTGATAAGCCCAATCATCTCTATTTTTCTCCATCCTAATTTGTCGGAAAAATACCCTGCTAGTGGGCCAGAAAGAGCAAAGAAACCAGCCATTGGTGTGATGATCAGACCAGACTTACCAGGGCTATAATCAAGAACACCTTGAAGAAAAAATGGCATTATGAAAAACACTGATGTGCCCGTAAAAAAGGCCAAGAAACTCGCCGTACAGCCAAAAGTAAATATTTTGTGTTTATAGAAATCGGTCGGAATTAAGGGGGATTCTGAGTTTCTCTGCTGAAATATAAACGTGATACTCAAAACTAGCGATATCACTATGCTTATCATAATGAACGGTGAAAACCAGCCTAACCTTGGTCCATTAGTGATCGTTAGCATAGTCACTAAAAGTGCTAAACAAAGGATAATAGACCCTTTCCAGTCGAATTTATTTAATTTGTTGCCTGGATTTTCTTTGCTTGGTTTTATATCAGGTAACACATAAAGGGAAAACAAGGCGGCTATCAGGAGTAGGGGGGACGGATATATCAGAAGTAGGCGCCAACTAAATTGTTCCACTATTAAGCCACCTAGGATAGGACCAACAACACTGGATACTCCTACGATAGTCATAAATGTACCTATGACTAATCCCCTCTTTTCTTTAGAAAATGTGGTTATCATGATTGCTAGAGCATTTGATTGCACCATAGCTCCCCCTACTCCCTG
>CAYFIW010000069.1:0-5949 GCA_964343265.1 uncultured Dehalococcoidia bacterium
AAAGCCTCCTGGCCATCTAGTATGGTGGCCGCAGAAGCCCCACAAGCAAGCATTCGTTCCGCGACAGAAGACAGATCTTCCTCGTCAGGTTGTCCCAAATCAACAGTAAAACACTTGACATCGATTCCCTTCTCAGAAAGCCAATGCGTTACAGTGCAACTGTCCAAGCCTCCAGAAACAGCACCGCCAAAAATCGCAGACCCTTTATCCTTGAGATCACTCCAATTCAATAGACTAACCTCTAGGAAGTTGCATTTTTAAGTCCAGTTGATAAGCGTTCGAGGGCTTCATCTATTTCTTCTTTTGTGATTGTTAGAACAGGCATAAGCCTAATAGCCGTAGGTCGCATGGGATTCATTAAAAGGCCTGCTTCGTTACAAGAAGCTATCACGTCAGGTGTTATCTCCGAATCAAACTCAACCGCCCAAATAAGTCCCATCCCTCTAACATCAGTGATGACTTCATGATTAGACTGGATTTTCCTCAAACCTTCTCCCAGATATTCACCCATTTCAGCTGCATTCTGAGCAACATCATTTTCGATCAGATATTTAGTCGAAGCATGAGCGGCGGCACAAGTGAGAGGATTCCCTCCAAAAGTAGACCCATGATCACCTGGATCAAAGGCACAGGCAGAGTTTTTTGCGAGAAATGCCCCAATAGGAACTCCCCCTCCCAGGCCTTTTGCAAGAGTCATTATGTCTGGTTCTACTCCAAAACTCTGATAACCGAAGAGGGTTCCTAATCTACCCAACCCTGTCTGCACTTCGTCAAAAATCAATAGCATATTATTAGAATCACACCATTCCCTTACACCCCTAAGATAATCTTCCGAAGGAACATTAACACCGCCCTCCCCTTGTACAGGTTCGATCATGACTGCAACAGTATTGTCATTGGTTGCCTTTTTTATCTCATCCAGATCGTTATAAGGGACATGTGTAAATCCAGTAGGAATTGGTTCAAACAACTCTTGATAATGAGGTTGCCCAGTAGCCGACACATTCATCATCGTACGACCATGAAAGGAGTTAAGAGCGGTTATTATTTCATAAGCCCCATTTTTGTTTTTCTTACCAAATTTCTTAGCTAATTTTATAGCTCCCTCATTAGCCTCAGCTCCACTGTTGCAGATAAATATTTTATCCATACAACTATTTTCAACCAATATTTCAGCCAAATTCAGTTGAGGTATGGTGTAAAACTGGTTTGAAGTCTGAACCAATGTTCTAGCCTGCTCTGAGATGGCTTGGGCTATGGCTTCGTTACAATGACCAGCATTGTTAACTGCCCAACCTGAAGTAAAATCTAGATATTCCTTACCTTCAACATCCCAGACTCTAGCTCCTTCACCCTTCTCCAACACCATCGGCTGCCTTCGAACGAGGAACATGTAATAATCGCTTTCTTTTTGTTTCCACTGCTCAGATGTGGTCATGTCATTCTCCTTTTTCCAAGCTCTCCAATAATGCCTCTAAGGCATCTAACTCTTTTCTGAGATTATCCAGAGAGTCTTTAATCTTATCAGCCTGATCAACGTTAAGTTCAGACGAAGCTTTGTCATCAGATGAAGCCTGATTTGTTTGAGCCTCTTCAGCAGAAATGATCTCCTTTCTGATTTCACCGGTCAAATCGTATAGTGCCTCAGTGAGTGAGTCTGCCATTACAACTCTATCTGCAGTTGCCAATATAACTTTCTTTAATTCAGGAAAGCTAACCCCTTCCGCTTGTATGTATACAGGTTCTGCATACAAAATCGAATTACCAACAGGAATAACTAATAAATTGCCCCTGATACAAGTTGAACCTTCAGAACATCTTAAAGTAAACCAAGCAGATATATCTTGATCATTGTCTATCCTAGCTTCAACCTGTTCCGGGCCATACACCTGCCTGTCCTTAGGAAAATTAAATGCCACTATATTCCCGTATTCTTCACCATCACTCCTGGCTGCGATCCAACCTATCATGTTAGGACGATCATTTGGGGTATAAGGCATAAGTAGGACAAATTCTTCTTTCGCCTCTCCAGGTAGCTTCATAATCACATAATATGGTTCAACAACTTGAAGAGTTTCTCCCTGTCCAAACTTCTCCTGAGGAATTGCCCACAGGTCCTCATTTCCGTAAAAATGCTCAGGGTTGTCCATGTGGTATTTGATATATTTTTCTGCCTGTACCGAGAATAATCCCTGGGGATACCTCATATGAGACCTCAACGAATCCGGCATTAAAGTGGCATCGGTAAATAACTCTGGAAAGATCCGATTGTAAGTCTCTGCAACAGGATCCTCTGGGTCCCAAAGGTAGAAAATCATGTCACCTTCGAACGCATCTACAACCACTTTCACACTGTTACGAATGTAGTTATATTCTTTCTTATCCAATTCACCAATGACGGGATCTGAATACGGCATGTTTTGAGATGTTGTATAAGCATCTTGAACCCACTTCAACTTCCCTTCATCTGCCACGATATATGGGTCTCCATCCAGATTAAGAAAAGGCGCAACATGACTAATCCTATCCTGTATAGCTCTCCTGTACTGTATTCTGCTCTCAGAATTCAATTCACTACTTATCAGGATATTAACGTCGCCCATCTCCCACGCATACACTAATTTTCTCAAAAAAGAACCAACTGGTACGCCTCCTGATCCACTATAGTTGGTCTTAGCAAGTTCTCCTTCACCGGTCTGGTAGTCAAGTTCCTGTGTATTTGTATTTACAATCACGTAATCGAGAGTATTTTCCCCATAATAAATCCTGGGATTTTCCACTATAAGGTCAGGGTTATCCAACATATCCGGATGAGAAATTGGGATCTGGCCATTAGCCGGGATGTCCTTGGCGAAAAAGACTGGTCTGCCTTCCTCAGTGAACTCAGTAACAGGGCTCATTGCAATGCCGATACCATGAGTGTAATACAACTTTCTATTAACCCATGTCTGAGCATCTTCTGCTAATTTTTCTGGAGCAACTTCCCTTGCCGCCAATAGAACTTGTCTATATTCATTTCCGATCATATAACGATCTACGTCGGCGTCCTTAAAATCATAATAAGGTCTAATTAACTGGATCTGGCGGTACACACTTGTTAATGGCCTATAATCCCAGAGCCGAATGTTTTCAATAGTCGCAATATTTTCTGAGACTAACTCCGCTGTAACTTCTCCCTCCGCCTCATAGAAAATTTCTTCTATTCCCTGCAACCCATATCCCGTCCTAGTGAAATCAATATTCCTGCTTATGTATTGGTTCTCCTTGGCAAATTCATTCGGGTCCACAGAAAACGTTTGCAGAAGTGAGGGCCATCCGGTCCCCAACGCAACTATTAAAATCACCCAAAGTCCGACAATCCCTATAGCTAAGCGCGTGCGCTCAATGTATGAGCTAACTACGACCCCTACAGATGCCAAAATGCCCAACACTGAAAGAGCTAAAAAGGCATGCTTCTTAGCATTTACATCTACATAGGTTGCCCCATATACAACTCCGTTTTCAGAATTAACCAATTGAAGCCTGTCGATCCAAAGACCCAAAACTGCAATCAAAATTGCTATAGCACCGAGTATTGCTATCTGGTTTCTAAGAGAAGGAACAAGGGTGAAACTCGTGCCTCTAACTGTAAAATTGATGAACGAAATAATCGCAGAAGCAGCTATGGACATTAAAAATACTGAGAAAATCCATCCCTGAGTAAAAGCGTAAGTCGGTAGAGCAAATACGTAGAATGAAATGTCTCTTCCATACATTGGATCCTGGATTCCAAAGCTCGCAGCATTGGTAAATCTGAGAAACAATTCCCATTTTGACGAGAATATCGTGCCCATAATAATTGCTAACACAATCACAGCCAGCAATGCCCCTATCCATATCGCCTGCTTCGTTAAATTCACCAGCCCGTCCGGTACGTCAATACTAATCGGGCCTGAGGTTACCCTATAAGCAAACAAAACACTCAATCCGACTACACTTATAACTGCCAGAAACCCAACTAAGAACAGTACTGCACGGGTTATTAAGACTTTTAGATATACGCCCCTAAACCCTAACTCCCCAAACCACAACCAATCTGAATAGACTCCCTTCAGCAAAGTTAGGAGCACTATGGCGGCTAACACTAAAACTGCCACCATTATCCACTTTAGTTTCCCTAATATGCCTCCAGGCATAGATAAATTTTCGAAATTTATAGGAGGAATTTGCCCATTTGTCATTTAATTACCTATCCAATCCTGGTACCTATTTCATTGCCCGTTAAAATGCTTTTCAGCGCCCCTTTTCTTCTACCATCTATTATCTGTGATACCGCCCCTCCGTCCAAAGCCTCTATACAAGCCCGAATTTTAGGAACCATTCCACCATCTATGATCCTTGACTTTACAAGTGAATTCGCCTGTCTTTTGGTTATTCTCGGCATTACTCTATGTGAGGAATCCAATACGCCTTCCACGTCTGTCAAAAAAACCATTCTTTCAGCCTTAATGGCGGCAGATACATGACCAGCCACCGTATCTGCATTTACATTCAATAATTGCCCGTCAGATATAGAGGGATTAGAAAAGTCATAGCCAATCGGAGAAATCACAGGTATGTATCCTCCCTCCAACACTGCCTGAATTGGTTTCGGATCGACATTTTTTATTTCGCCAACATATCCAAGATCAGGGTTTGTAATCCTCGCACTCAGCATTCCACCATCTACACCAGACAATCCTATAGCCTTGCCTCCCCTTGAATTAATCGAAGCGACTAATGATTTATTAATCAATCCACCTAGTACGGCTACTACGATGTCTAGGCTTTGTGAATCTGTAACTCTTAACCCTTTCACAAATCTTGGTCTCACACCCTGTTTTTCCATCCATTCAGATATGATCTTCCCACCCCCATGTACCACCACTAGATTCTCCCCATCGGACTGCAAAGAAACGAGGTCATCGATTGTGGTGTCATGGCTACCTAAGGTACTGCCACCTATTTTGATAACTAAGGGACTCTTAAACTCTGAATTTAAGGTAGCTTCACTGGTTTTGGAGGGATCCTGAGCAATATTTACATCGATGGAATTATCTGCCATTTCATTTTTCAATGAACGTGTATCACCTTCAAACGCGTCCGTATATTGTTGTTTCTTCTTTGATAGAGACATAGTTCACATCATTTTACTAGTGAATTAAACCCGTCACGTACTGTAAGCTGAATTAAAAATGACATATTCCTCAGTAAGATCACACCCCCACGCAGTAGCGGAAGCATCCCCAACATCAAGAGAAATTCGGAATTGAATCTCATCGGCACTCATTGCGCTAACCACTGCATCTTTGTAATAAGGAATAGCTATCCCTCCACTAACTATGTGGATATTACTAATGAAAATATCTATCTTTGATTCATTCAGAGGTATGCCACTTTTACCCAAAGCCATCACAAGCCTTCCCCAATTAGGATCTCGACCATGAACCATGGCTTTAACAAGCAACGAAGATGCAATTTCTCGAGCTGCGGACCTAGCATCGTTGATAGTTTCTGCACCATCTACGGTAACTTCAATCAATCTCTGGGCTCCTTCTCCATCTCTTACCAATTCTTTAGCAAGTTCAATACAAACGTATTCAACAGCCTCTATAAAAGACCCAGAAGCATCAGAACCTTCCTTGATTTCCGGAGCCTCCGCAGCTGAATTGGCGAAAATCAAAACCGTGTCATTAGTGCTTTGGTCACCATCAACATCAATCATGTTAAATGATTTACTCACAGCATTTGTTAATATCGATTGCAAATAAATTTTATTAATGTTTGCGTCAGTCGTGATAAAGCAGAGCATCGTGGCCATGTTCGGGTGTATCATGCCCACGCCTTTGGCCGCTCCACCTACAGTGATGGTATTGCCATCCTGAACAAAAGACACTGCTCTCTCTTTATGCTTACTATCTGTCGTCATTA
>CAYFIW010000070.1:0-5938 GCA_964343265.1 uncultured Dehalococcoidia bacterium
TACCCACCATCAGGGCTGGGGCTGACCATAACACGCAGCATTCCCCCTTCTTCACCTTGTTCCTTCAATATGTCAGATAATTTTTCTGCCGCTGCTTCTGAAACTTTAATCAGACTTGTAGTTGCCACTTTTTACACTCCTACTTTTGATAAAACAGGTTACTTGAAGTTAATATTCATTAACTAACCGTTGCTACTTCGGAGCTCATTATATCCTAGATATTCAGGATCTTATAGGCTCGACCATATATTTAGTGACGATGCTAGCAAATGGTGTGAAATGGGTCAATTTAAAAGGATGAAAAATTTGTAACCTCTTCTCACCTTGTGTCATATGTCCTTATTTTGACAGTGTTGTAGGTAAGATATAAAATACATCAACAGTCAGCTTAAAAGGCAGGCTTTTTTAATAGTTAAATTCCCTTGGTGGTACAAGCGAGGCGGAACCACCCGTTCCCATCCCGAACACGGAAGTGAAACGTCTCAGCACTGACGATACTGCGCTGGTGACGGCGTGGGAAAATAGGCCGCTGCCAGGGGTTTTTTTTTGTCTTTCATTCCTCTTAAATCGTCTGCATTTTTAACTTCGCTAAGCAGTATTTCGACCAGAAAGCAGCCTTTGTTTAGGATTTATCTGTTATTGAGGAACCCTTTCCACTTTACCTGAGTGGGGAAGGTTCCTTATAATGGTCTTGGCTCATACGCCAAATCTAAAAAACTGGTTACGGTTAGAACATATGCCTCCACAGATTCAGGACGATTCCTCATTAGACATGCAACAACTCCTAGATGAGATGGAATTTAAATCTCTCAGAAGAGGAGAGATAGTCGAAGGTGCCATTATGCGTGCAAACGCTGAGGGGATATACCTCGATATCGGTCACAAAGAAGAAGGATTCATTCCTCCTAACGAGATGAGAACGATTTCTCAGGAAGAATTAACACAGATAAATGAGGGAGACTCTTTAATAGCATTTGTGCTTCGACCGGACTCACAAGATGGACCGATTTTGTCGGTTGATCGTGCCCGAGGCGAAGAAGGTTGGAGAGAAATCCAGAAATATATGGAATCCGATGAAACTGTTGAAGGTGTTATTGTTGGATTTAATCGTGGTGGCTGTATATTGGAAGTTGCGAATGTACAGGGATTTGTTCCCATGTCACAACTTGTGACTATATCTCACGACCAACTTAGCCCTCAGGATGAACAAGGATCTCCATCTGATGAAGATCAAGAGTCTCAGTTAGATGGGGGAGATTTCGTAGGAAAGAATCTGACTGTAAAGGTTTTGGAAGTCAATAGATCCAGAAACAGGGCAATATTTTCCGAAAGATCTGCTCTTAAAGAACAAAGAGAGGCTCAGAAAGCGGCCTTGATTGAAGATTTACACGAAGGAGAGATCAGGAAAGGCAGAGTAACTGGCATAAGTAATTTTGGGGCTTTTGTAGATATGGGGGGCGCTGATGGGTTGATACATATCTCAGAGCTTTCATGGGGAATGGTAACTTCTCCGGAAGAGATAGTGTCGGTGGGACAAGAACTGGACGTGTACGTTCTTAGAGTGGACAGAGATACTATGAAAATTGCGTTGAGTTTAAGAAGACTTCAACCAGAACCATGGGATACTATTTTCGATAGGTACCAAGTTGGTGATGTTGTTAATGCAACTATAACTAAGCTGGCTGACTTCGGTGCTTTTGCTAGATTAGAGGATTCTATCGAGGGGTTAATCCATGTGACAGAACTCACAAGTGCGGTGATAACTCATCCACGAGAAGTTGTGTCTGAGGGGTCTGAAGTCAAGGTAAGAATTCTAAGGATTGAAGTTGATAGGAAGAGACTAGGCCTTTCTATAAAGCAATCCGAAGAGGAATTTGGAGAGCAAGCTTTTACGTCTGACGAATAAAACGGCAGGAGTTTCGACTTATGGCTAGTAGATTCGAGAAGTTTTCTGAAAGAGCAAGAAGAGTTTTATCGCTCGCCCAAGAAGAGGCGCAGAGATTTAACCACAATTACATAGGAACTGAACATATCCTGTTGGGTCTTGTAAGAGAGACTGATGGGACGGCGGCAAAAGTTTTGGCTAGTCTTGCAATTGAATTAGGAAAAGTTCGTTCTGCTGTTGAGTTTATTATTGGTAAAGGGGAGACAACTTCTGGTGGGGAAATTGGCTTAACTCCTAGAGCAAAAAAAGTAATTGAACTAGCAGTAGATGAGGCTAGGAGATTAAACCACCATTACATCGGTACTGAACATTTACTCATAGGATTGATGAGGGAAGGCGATGGGGTTGCGGCGGGTGTTCTCGAAAGTCTTGGTGTAACTCTTGATAAAGTAAGAGGAGAAACAACCTCAGTCCTTAGTCGTGCTGACAGGGCTTCTCAATCAAAGTCTGGGTCTAAGTCATCTACTAAGACGCCTACCCTGGATCAGTTAGGTATAGACCTAACCGAGAAAGCAGACGCCGGTAAATTGGATCCAACAGTAGGTAGAGAAAAGGAAATTGAACGCGTAACCCAAATTTTAAGCCGCAGAACCAAAAATAATCCGGTCCTCATTGGAGAACCTGGAGTAGGGAAGACGGCGATTGTTGAAGGACTGGCACAGAGAATAGCATCTAACGATGTTCCTGGGACTCTCCAAGGTAAAAGATTGGTCACTTTGGACATGGGTTCATTGGTTGCAGGCACCAAGTATAGAGGAGAGTTTGAAGAGCGTCTTAAAAAGGTCATTGAAGAGATAAAGACTGCAGGTAATTGCGTTCTTTTTATCGACGAAATACACACTATGGTTGGAGCGGGAGCTGCTGAAGGGGCGGTCGATGCAGCGAATATATTGAAGCCATCGCTCGCTAGAGGTGAAATGCAAACAATCGGCGCGACAACTTTGGATGATTACAGGAAATATGTGGAACGTGATCCTGCTTTGGAAAGAAGGTTTCAGCCAGTAAGAGTTGAAGAGCCTTCTGTGGACGAGACTGTTGACATATTACGGGGTGTTCGAGAGAAATATGAGGAGCACCACAATTTAGAAATTTCGGACGATGCCCTAAGGTCGGCTGCTAGTTTGGCTTCAAGGTTTATAGCAGATCGGTTTCTTCCCGATAAAGCAATTGACTTGATCGATGAAGCTGCTTCAAGGGTTAGGATAAATTTCAGTACCGCTCCATTGTCTGTTAAAGAGGTCACTCGAATGCTTGAGAGCGTTCGCAAGGAGAAGGACGAAGCGATTTCAGGTCGACAGTATGAGTTTGCTGCAGAACTAAGAGATCGAGAGATGACATTGTCTGAAAAGTTGGAATCTCTTCAGAAAGAATGGGAGGAAGAGAGGGGAGATGAGCAACCCGTGGTGGATGAGGAAAATATTGAAGAAGTGGTGAGTATGTGGACAGGGATACCTGTGACGAGGTTGGCTGCCACTGAAAGTGAGCGTCTCATTAACATGGAACAGGTGTTGCATGAAAACGTCATTGGTCAAGATGAGGCTATAGAGGTTATATCCAAGGCTGTGCGTAGATCAAGGTCAGGTTTAAAGAATCCTAAAAGGCCAACGGGTGCATTTATCTTTTCTGGACCTACTGGCGTGGGTAAAACATACATCGTAAAGAAATTGGCAGAGTTTTTGTTTGGAAGTGAAGATTCTATGATCAGGCTGGATATGTCTGAGTTTATGGAGAGGCATGCCGTCGCTAGGTTGGTTGGAGCCCCTCCCGGATATATTGGTTATGACGAAGGTGGTCAACTAACCGAGGCAGTGCGCCGTAAGTCATACAGCGTCATACTTTTAGATGAGATTGAAAAGGCACATCCTGAAGTATTTAACATCCTTCTTCAAATATTTGATGATGGACATTTAACTGATTCAAAAGGGAGAAAAGTAGACTTCAGGAATACTTTGATAGTAATGACCAGTAATATCGGGTCAGACTTAATAAGGGAAGATAGATCTATAGGATTCAATGCTAGAACAGAGACTGCACAAGGCGAGCAAGAAGCATACGAGAGAATGAAAAATAATGTGCTTGAGGAAGTTAAACATTTCTTCAGGCCAGAATTTCTTAATAGAATAGATGGCTCTGTTGTATTTCACGCTCTTAGTCGAGAGCATATGGAAGACATAGTCGACATTCTAATGAAGGAAGTTTCTGTCAATTTGATAGAGAAGGGTATATCCCTTGACTTGACTGAGAACGCACGATCGTGGCTGGCTGAAAATGGATATGATCCAAAGTTTGGAGCACGACCTCTTCGGAGGATAATACAGGATAACGTAGAGGATAAATTGTCGGATAAATTATTAAGTGGGGAGTTGGGTCCTGCTGATACTGCCATAGTGGATGCAGAAGACGACCAAATAGTGATCAATGTTGAGTCTCCAGCTTCTTTGACCACCCCGACAGGATAGGAAATATTACTCTGGTATCGTGGTGTGACCTCCTTATTTTGAAGGTGTGAATTCCTAAAACGCTTGTTCTGTTCACTGGGAACTGCCCGTATAGTTTTATTCCACGGAGTGTGATTTTTGGTCAAAGTGGCCTACATACATGCAATTGGCGGAGCCAGTGGAGATATGTTGCTGGCTTCAATGATTGATGTAGGTCTTCCTTTGAATGAATTGCGTAAACTTGTTGATTCCTTAGGGGTTTCTGGAATTGATTTTTCTGTGACCAAACAGGAGAGGTTGGGTGTCAGTGGAACACATTTAGATGTTGAATTATCGGGTGAGGCCTCCTCTTCTCACAGGTGGCAGGATTTCATGACCATAGTACAATCCTCAGATTTATCTGACTATGTAAAAGAATTGTCTTCGCATATATTCACTCTTATTGGCCAAACAGAGGCAAAAATTCATGGTAGTGATCCTGACCATGTTCATCTTCATGAACTAGGTACATTGGACACCTTGATAGATGTGGTTGGGGTACTTAGATCTTTGGAGGTTATGGGGATAGAAAAAGTTTATTGCTCAGCGCTCCCAACAGGTTCCGGTACGGTTCGATCCAGACATGGTCTTCTACCCGTCCCAGCTCCTGCAACCGCCGAAATACTGGCTTCTACTGGGTCGCCTTCTTATCCTCCTCCTACAAATTTACCTTCTACTGGGGAAATGTTGACCCCTACAGGAGCAGCTATTTTAGGATCTATAGCTGAATTTGTTGCCCCAGTCATTGAAATCAACAATGTGGGATACGGATTGGGCACAAGAAATCCTAATTCATATCCAAATGTTCTTTCCTTGACTGTAGGTGAACTAGTGAGGGAACCACATTCAATTGATTTGTTTTTATTGGAAACTAATATTGACGATATAACAGGAGAAGTTCTTGGCTATGTTCAGGGGGAATTGTTAGATGCTGGAGCAAGGGATGTTTGGTTTACCCCTATACAGATGAAGAAAAATAGGCCAGCTACACTTTTATCAACATTAGTAGATGCAGATCGGAAAGATTTAGTGACAAAAATAATATTAAAAGAAACGAGTACTCTTGGGATAAGGGTCCGTGAGGTTGAAAGAGTATTGGCGGACAGAAAAATTGAGAGATTTCAATCCTCGCTTGGAGAGGTAGACGTCAAGGTAAAAATACTAGATGGCGTACCGATATCGATATCTCCCGAATATGAGGATTGCAAGAATATATCTAAGTTGAAGTCACTTCCTTTAAATGAAGTAATTAACTTGATTAAACATGAAGCTTCAGCATTGATTCAATAGACTCGAGATAAATTTTAGATTGAATTAGAAATTGTTTGTTGACCCGGTAAAGCGTGGTTGACTAAAATGTATGTCTGGTTCATTTTTATTGTTTGATGGTGTGGCTAGTACAATAGTCGGTAAATTACCTTCACAACTATGCACCTGTGCTAAACTGTTGTGTGGCAAAAATTTTGGAGGGTTGGGAGAGTGGTTAAATCCACCAGACTGTAAATCTGGCGCCCGG
>CAYFIW010000071.1:0-5670 GCA_964343265.1 uncultured Dehalococcoidia bacterium
GTCTGATAATATTTTCCGGATGTGCGATTCACAAAATATAGTTCCTGATTCTGATATTGATGAAGATATATCTCCAAAATCTGGAGGTATATTCTATGGGTGGTGGATAGTAGGGGTAGGCGTATTTCTTTTGACTTTGCAGTCATTGAGTGTGTTTCGTGGAATGGGTGTGATGTTAGTGGTTCTTCAGAAGGAATTTTCCTGGTCAAGAACTCAAATTTCGTTAGGAACGTTGTTTGGTAGGGTAGAGGGTGCGGCACTAGGGCCTATAGAAGGATTTCTTGTAGATAGAATCGGTGCACGACGCATGATCCTTGTAGGATTTGCGATAATGGCCTTAGGATTCTTCCTGTTTTCATTCATTCAGAATATCTGGCAGTTTTATGCCGTCTTCATAATTATTACACTTGGATCAGGACTTGGTGGATGGCTTGCGATCATGTCAGTCATCAATAGCTGGTTTAAACGAAAAAGATCTATTGCCATGGCTGGTGCTATGTCCGGAATTAACATAGCCGGTTTTTTTCTGCCTCTTTACGCTATTGCTATGGAATCTGATTTTCGTATGACTGCTGTGATATTAGGAGGAATACTCCTTGTCGTAGTCGTTCCTGCCGTCAAAATAATTCGTAATTCTCCTGAAGAAATGGGCTTGCTTTCCGACGGGGAAATTCCTGAAAAAGACATAGAAACGAATGTAGATCCCGATACGAGTATAGGCATAGTAAATCAATCTTACGATGAGCCGGAATTTACTGTGGGCCAGGCGATCAGAACACCAGTTTTCTGGATATTAACGGTAGCTCACATATCGTCTACTATCTCTATAGCTACTTTGTCGCTTCACTTGACTCCCAGACTTACGGATATGGGGCTCACCCTGACCACAGCGAGTTACATTGAAACAACATATTCTGTTGTCGCACTTCCCAGCCTTTTTATTTCAGGATGGCTGGGAGATAAAGTTTCAAAAAAATATTTAATAACTCTGTTCCTTGTTCTACAGGGGATATCTACGTTCGTTTTGGCTTTCGCCAGTGGATTAGGGTTTGCGATATTGTTTGCGATTCTATACGGCATTGCTTTTGGAGGGAGAATACCTCTGATGACATCTATTCGCGGAGAATATTTTGGAAGAAAGGCGTTCGCCACCATAATGGGTTGGTCCATGCTTCCCAATGGGATACTAATGGCAATCGCACCTGTATGGGCTGGCTGGATGTTTGATTCTTACGGTAGCTATACTATTCCTTTTGTAACTTATGCGACCCTTAGCATAATAGGTTCTGTGATTATGTTGTTTGCCAGGAAACCCAATATGATCAGGTGATTGGATTGTAGTTAATGGGCTATGTAAATCTCTTGGAACAGCGAGGTGGCCAGGCCAAATTTAAGAAGGTGATCATTGGCTTTCTTTCGTAAAAAGGATACGAAGCAAAACAAAGGTAATGCTATTTTTTCCAGATCTAGTTCAGATAGAGATCTAACAAAAGGATCCATTCCAAGGAATCTCTGGCATCTGTCCTGGCCTCAAATTGCTGAAAGCTTTTTTAGTGTTGTTGATCAACTCGCAGATTTGTTCTGGGCAGGAAGGGTTGGATACAAAGCCATAGCGGGAATGGGGGTTTCTCAGACCTTTCTTCTCATGCTGATGACTGCAAGGATGGGCCTGGATGCAAGTATGAGAGCTATGATCTCCAGGGCCATAGGTGCGGGAGATGTTTCCCATGCAAATCACGTTTTGGCTCAGTCCATAGTCCTGACATTAATGTGGAGTTTGCTTATAGGAATTCCCGGCATAATTTTCACAGATACATTACTTGGGTTAGTTGGTGTCAGTGAAGAAGTAGTCGATATAACTTCCGGTTATATGAAACTACAATTTGTAGCGATGAGTTTGATGTCTTTCCAAAGGCTTACGGGTGGGGCACTTCAGGCTGCTGGAGACAGTATTACACCTTTAAAGGCGGCAACGGTCAGTAGGGTAGGGCACTTAATACTTTCACCGTTTCTTATATTTGGATGGTTGGGGTTTCCTGATATGGGCCTAGCAGGTGCTGGTATGGCAAACGTCATCGCACAGTTCGCAGGCACGATAATAAATTTTTATGTCTTGTTCAGGGGCTCATCCCTTTTAAAGCTTTCATTTAACAATTATAGAAACGATTACCCTTTGATGTGGAGAATTCTTCGAATAGGTGCTCCGGCGGCTCTTACAGGAATGCAAAGATCCACATCTCAACTGCTTTTATTATTAGTAGTTGCTTCATTCGGAGACGTTCCTGCTGCCGCATTTGCACTTTCCAGGAGGGCAGAAAATGTAGTTAATCATGCTAGTAGAGGTTTGGGTAGAGCAGGAGGAGCTTTAGCTGGCCAAAATCTTGGCGCTGGCCATGTGGAAAGAGCTAAAAGCTCTATGAGTTGGTCGATAGTTTATTCAGCGATAATGAGCGTTATTGCGATTGTTTTTTTTGTTTCTATGCCTAGGGGAATTGCGGAAATATTTAGTGATTCACCAGAATTCATTGATCAGGCATCTAAGTGGATTTTCATATTGGCTTTTGCAACATTTCCTATGAGCTCTGTACAAGTTTTCACACAGGGTATAGCTAATACAGGTGCAACTTTTGCACCAATGATAATTACGGTTATTACAATGTGGTTTATTGAAATACCGTTGGCAATGTCGCTTGCCTATTTCACTCCTCTGGGTGCTGAGGGTGTTCCTTGGGGGATAGTAATAGGAAATTTACTTAGGGCTCTTATATTTTTCCTGTATTTTATGAGGGGATCTTGGCTAAAAACGGGTATGATTTGATGACGCTCGTTTAGGTATAATTCATTTAAGAGGGTATAATGTCTTGGTATAAGGATTGGTTGTTTTACACTTTGGTCATAGGAGTGTTTGTATTTGACCAAGTCACAAAAGCCATTATTCGATCTTCTTTAAGCTTAGGAGATTCCTGGCCTGAGGAAGGTATCTTCAGAATTGTTCATGGTTTGAACACAGGTTCAGCTTTTGGGCTCTTTGCTGGGTTCACCAATCTACTTGTGGTGGCTTCTATTATTGGCATTGTATTTATACTTTTCGTTTTTCTTAAACAAAACAATAGCGTTATATGGTTGAGGCTTTCCCTCGGATTAATAGTGGGCGGGGCTTTAGGAAATCTTTTTGACAGGGTTAAAGATGGAGCAGTTGTGGATTTTATAAGTGTAGGGTGGTGGCCTGCTTTCAACATTGCGGACTCATCGATATCTGTCGGTATGTGCCTGTTGCTCGTAACTATGCTTTTTGGAGAAAAATTTGGTTGGATAAAATCTGATTCTGATTCTAAGTAGGGGATACTGTAAATCTTGCCAGAGGAATTAGCTTTTAAAGTAGAAGTTGAGTCAGCAAGACTTGATGAATATGTTGCTAGAAAAGTCGTGAGACTTTCTAGGACACAGGCTAGAAAACTGATTGTGGACGGACGGATAGTTGTTGAAGATTTGACTGTGAAGCCATCTTTTAGGGTTACTTTTGGTCAAGTGATCAAAGTATTGTCAGGATTCTCCGAGTTCAGTGCGCTAGAACCGGAGGATATACCGATCGAGATATTGTATGAGGATGATGACATCCTTGTAGTCGATAAGCCTGCAGGATTAGCCGTACATCCAGGTGCAGGTCATCCTAGTGGAACCCTGGTTAATGCCTTGATATATCTTAGGCCGGCGCTAAAAGGGATAGGAAGCAGTGAAAGGCCTGGGATAGTTCATCGACTTGATCTTGATACTTCTGGAGTTATGGTGATAGCCAAAAACTTGCCTTCACATGCACATATATCTGAACAATTTTCTCAGAGGTCGGTTAATAAGATTTATTTGGCTCTTGTAAAAGGTCGTCTTACACAGACCGAGGCGATAATTGATGCACCTATAGGCCGAGACCCCAGTAATAGGCAAAAAATGAATGTTGTTGATGGAGGGAAGTCAGCAAAAACCCGTTACAAGGTGCTCAAAAGTATAGGTGATCATCAATTATTGGAAGTTAAATTGCTCACAGGTAGGACGCATCAGATCCGGGTACATTTGGCTTCGATTGGACATTCTATAATTGGAGACAGTTTATATGGGAAGAAGTCAAAAACCATTGATAGACAATTTCTCCATTCTCATTTACTAGAGTTGGTCCATCCTTCCACAGAAAGGTCAATGGCGTTTAAATCACCTCTGCCACTTGATCTAAAGGATTTTTTAGCTACTTTAGAATCATAAAAAGGTGATATGGATTATGGTTCTAAGTGTTAACATTTTTTAACCGAATCATTAGTTTAGGATTTGTTCAAAGGTAGTAATTTGATCCAAAAAATTGACCAGACCATTAAAACAAGAGTTCGTTATGCACCAAGCCCGACCGGTGAACCGCACGTTGGAAATATCAGGACGGCTATTTTTGACTGGCTTCTAGTAAAGAATAATGGTGGGGAATTTGTTGTGAGAGTGGAGGACACGGATCAGAATAGAAGGGTGGAAGGTGCCATTGAAAAACAAATAGAATCACTCGAGTGGTTAGGTTTATGTTGGGATGAAGGTTTTGATAAAGAAGGACCATACGGGCCATACACACAATCAGAGAGGTTGGATTACTACCTAGATGCTGTTGATTTATTAATAGCAAATGGGTTCGCTTATAAATGTTATTGCTCCCCACAGAGATTGTCTGAATTAAGAGAGGAACAGCGCGCAAGGAAATTATCCAAAGTCGGATATGATGGAAAATGCAGAAACATAACTGAAATGGAAGCTCAACATTACTTTGATTCTGGTGCTACAAGTGTTGTTAGGTTTTCTATGCCAGATGCGGGGGTGTCGAGAATTATCGACATGGTCAGAGGGACGGTAGAGTTTGAAAATGATTTGGTGGACGACTTTGTTATTTTGAAGGCAGATGGATTCCCGACTTATCATCTAGCCTCAGTCGTGGATGATCATTATATGGAAATCACACATGTTTTACGTGGTGAAGAGTGGCTCTCCAGTGTGCCCAGGCATATACAACTCTACGATGCGCTAGGTTGGGAGCCTCCATTATTTGCTCATTTGCCAGCTATATTGGCTCCTGATAAATCTAAACTAAGTAAGCGTCATGGGGCGACTTCAATTTTAGAATATAAAGAAAAAGGTTATCTTCCGGATGCAATGCTTAATTTTTTAAGCTTACTAGGGTGGTCTCTAGATGGAGAGACGGAAATACTAAGCAGGGATGAGATTGCCGAAAATTTTGACCTAACTAGGGTCAATATTGCTGGAGCTGTATTTGACAGGGAAAAACTGGATTGGATGAACGGATACTATATAAGGCAAATGACCGATGAAAGTCTGGCCGATTACCTTTGTAATTATTGGAATGAATTCCCGCCTACCAAATTTGATAGGTTGCCTAACCCCAGCGAAACCATTCCTGTAGCTTCACTGGTGAAAGATCGTCTTAAAACATTAAGTGATGCCGAGCATTTCGTCGCCTTTTTATTTAGAGATCATATTAACTATGACTCGGAAAAACTTATCCAAAAAGGGATGGATACTGAAAAAGCTCGTATTGTTTTAGAAATTGGCCGTAAGAAATTATCTGACTTGGAATCGTTTTATGCAGATGAAATTGAGATTGCACTAAGGTCGATATCTAGTGAA
>CAYFIW010000072.1:0-5612 GCA_964343265.1 uncultured Dehalococcoidia bacterium
TTGCTAGATGGAGAGGAAGTACAACCTGGACAAAGTACGTGGGCCCAACTTAAACCAGATAAGTCACTACCTGTTTTAAGGGGTGATCATTTCATTATTCGGTCAAATATGACAACTTTGGGTGGCGGCAACATTGTAGATACTAATGCAAAAAGGCATAGAAGAAGACATTCTCCGACACTACAACGCCTAGAGTCACTGCAATACGGAACACCTTCTGAAATATTGGTCAGCTGTGTTGACTCGAACCCTTCTTGCAGTTTTGATTTGTTGCTCTCATTGTCATCCTCTGATGCAGCCGAGTTGATTAGTAATATTCAAACTCTGATTGAAGAAAGGGCTTTGATTGCAACGTCAAATAATATAAAGAGTGCACATTTTTTTTCAAAAAAAGGTTGGGAGAGATTGGTTGATTTAGCGACGAAAAACCTCGAGTTGTTTCATCAGCAATTCCCATTAAGGCAAGGCATATCGAGAGAAGAATTGCGAAACAAACTCAGTTTGTCTCAGGCAAGTTTCAGTTCCGTAATCAGTATGCTCCAGAAAGCAAAGAACTTAACGGAATCTAACTCTTTGATTTCAATATATGGTTACAAACCGGAACTCTCAGAGGAACAAAATCAGTATGCTGAAAGATTTGTTAGTGATATATCAGAAGGAAGATTTTCACCTAGAACTGATCTAAAGATAGATGATGACATTTTGAATTTTCTATTAGAAAAAGGGAGACTTGTTAAAGTAGCTGACGGGGTCGTTTTTTCCAGGGAAATATTTGATGAAATGTTGTTAGGTGTGCGTACCTATATATCCCAAAACGATGAAATAACTGTTGGCGATTTCCGGGACCTTTATCAGACAAGCAGGAAATACGCATTGGCTGTACTAGATTACCTAGATCAGCAACAAATAACGAAACGGGTGGGGGATGCAAGAGTTTTGAGAGATTAACCGAATCTGAAATTTGTAAATGGGCGCAATGTGTTTACAAGCTGGGTTGATAGCCTAATTCTTCTAAAAGTGTGATTGATATTTGAGACGCTACTTCTTCCTCATCTACACAAATGTTTTCGATTGCCATCTTAAAAATAATTAATTGCCCCCTCATCACAGGGTCAGGTTGATAAGTATCTGATTTTGGGATGCGCTCAAGAAGGCTCAGGAGATCAATTTCATATTCAAGGTCAGTGCCAAGGAGATCAGATTTTTCAGCTATAGTTGATACTACAACATCAATTTCTTTAAGACATGACTTTAATTCATCAGGCATCTTGGCCACTGCCATATCGACGATTGATTGAAATTTCCGATCAGATAAAGTGAACACCCAAAAATATTAGCATTATTCTTAAAAATTTCTATACCTAATTGACCCACATTTTGGCTTGGGATACCGTACTGAATACATTTATCCAAATGGCTAATATGAGTTTACTGGAAAAGGTGAGGTATTCGAATGAAAGTGACCCAAATAAAGAAATTCCCAATAGCTGATGAGGACGGGAGAGTTTATTACATAGTAAAAGTTGAAACCGATTCCGGAATTTATGGATTAGGGGAAGTAGGAATTCGAAATTGGGGGGGTGCGATTGGTAAGGCCATCGAACATTTATCTGAAATCGTGATCGGGGAGGACCCTTTTAGTACCGAAAAATTGTGGCAATACATGTTTAGAGGGGGTTTTTTTCCGGCCGATAAAGTTTATTCCTGTGCAATCAGTGCTATTGATATAGCACTATGGGACATAAAAGCAAAGGCCCTAGAAATGCCATTGTATAAGTTGTTGGGAGGTCCGGTAAGAGACAAGGTGATTTGTTACCCGCACACCCAAGGAGATACTGTGGCGGATCTCCTTGATAATTGCAAAAGGCATATTGAAGATGGATGGAAGTTTGTGCGGTGGCATCAGCCGGAAACCGGCCCTTCTAGTGTTTATGTGGACAATATGAATACTTTGGAACCAATCGACTCAGTTAGGTTAGCAGAAGAACAGATAGCTACTATTAGGGAAGCTATCGGGCCGGACATACAAATATGTTTTGATATGCATACCCGTCTGGATACTGCGCATGCGGTGGCATTATGTAAGGCCGTTGAACCATATCGCCCTTTTTTTATGGAAGATCCTCTCAGGTCTGAAAATCCGGCTAGCTATCGTACTTTAGCTAGACACGTCTCTTTGCCTATTGCAGCCGGAGAACAGTGGGCAACGAAATGGCCCTTCAGAGAAGTTATAGAGGAAGAATTGATAAATTATGCTCGCATTGATTTGTGCATAGTTGGTGGAATTACAGAGGCTTTAAAGATAACTCACTGGGCTGAGACGCACTACATAGATATCGTACCTCATAACCCTTTAGGTCCAGTAAGTGCAGCTGCTTGTGTTGCTCTTTGTATGGCTTCAACTAACGTGGGAGTGCAGGAAATGCCCCGTAGACCTGGCTCTTATGCTACTGATCTTTTCCCAAAGCAGATAGAATGGGAAAATGGATATGCATGGTGCCCTGATGAGCCAGGTATGGGAGTAGATTTCGATGAAGAACTGGCCATAAACAAAATTGTGGATCCGACAGGATGGCCCCCTCAACTTAGAAGAAATGACGGGTCGTTCACCAATTGGTAAATGGATTTATATATAGGTTTGTGTATAAAGAGATTTAGATGTATTCTTCCCTCTGGACTTTGCATAGTCAGTGATCTGATTGCAGTTGTCCCAGACAAAATGTTATCTAAACATGGAGGTACATAAATTAATGACCGATTTAAGAAAAACGGTTGCAATAGTAGGTGTAGATGAATCAGATGAAATAGGCAAAGTACCTGATAAATCTAATCTTCAACACCATGCTGAAGCAGCCCACAATGCATTGGACGATGCCGGGATGTCCATGAAAGATGTTAATGGCTTGTTTACAGCAGGGACGTCTACTTTGAATTTAGCCGAATATCTTGGCATTGAACCTAGCTTTACGGACACCACAGCTGTTGGCGGTTCATCATTCATAATACATATAGCTCATGCGATGGCAGCGATAAATGCTGGCTATTGTGACGTTGCGCTGGTGACTCATGGTGAGGCTGGAAGAAGTAGAAGAAGCCGACCAGGCGGAGATGCAGCTGATCCAGGGTCTCAGTTTGAGAGTCCATATGGATTTCTAGGTGCTCCAATCAACTACGCAATGGCTGCCAGGAGATATATGCACCAATACGGTGAAGATAAAACCCGACAGGCTATGGCAGAAGTTGCGGTTGCTACTCGTAAATGGGCACAACTCAACCCTAAAGCATATATGCAAGATGATATGACTTTTGACGATTATCATGATTCACGGTGGATTTCTTGGCCGTTTCATTTGCTAGACTGTTGTCTGGTGACGGATGCTGGTGGAGCTTACGTGATCACATCGGCGGAAAGGGCTCGAGATGCGAAGAAAAAGCCAGTATGGGTTTTAGGTGCGGCAGAATCGCACGACCACAATTTGATCAGCCAAATGCCAGACTTAACCAGGACAGTTGCGAAGAACACCGGTCCATCCGCCTTAGAGAGATCAGGTGTAACGCATGATGATATAGATCTGGCTATGATTTATGACTCCTTCACTTACACAGTGCTTGCTACTTTGGAAAGTTTAGGATTTTGTGGACCTGGTGAGGCTCCGGATTTTGTAGCTAACCAGAGGACCGCACCAGGTGGAGATTTTGCTATGAATACCTCAGGGGGAGGTTTGTCATATACTCATTCTGGAATGTATGGCATGTTTCTCGTGCTAGAGGCCGTAAGACAGCTGAGAGGTGAGTGTGGAGATCGTCAGCTGGACGATCCAAAACTTTGTCTCATAAATGGTACGGGCGGATCGCTTTCCTCGACTGGAACTACGGTTCTAGCAGTAGATTAATTTAAGGAGTTTACAAATGGCATATAACAAACCAATACCTGTTCCACAGGGAGAATCCGACGTTTATTGGCAAAAGGCCAAAGAAAAAGAATTGTGGCTAAGATACTGTAATGGCTGCGAAGAGGCATATTTCTACCCCACAGATTTTTGCCGCAATATAGAATGCGCTACTCCACGAGACACCAAATGGGTAAAGGCTTCAGGCAAAGCAACATTGTTTACATACGGTATTGTTCAGAGAGCACCTCATCCTGGTTTTGTTGATGATGTTCCCTTTGTCACTGCAGTAGTGGAGCTGGAAGAAGGACCCAAAATGCCCACTAATATAGTGATAGAGGACCCCACGCCAGAAAACTTGCAGATCGGTATGGCTTTGGAAGTTGTGTTTGAAGACATAACTGATGAGTTAGCCCTCCCGAAGTTCAAACCAGTATAGAAACAGACAAATATGGAAGGGGGATTGTGTGCATAATCCCTCTTCTATGAGCCCCGTCTTATTGAATGGTCCTTAAGCTGGCTCAATTTTGGGATATGTATGTCAATTGCAGCTGCTACAAGGGCACATTGTTCTTAACGTATCAAATGGGAAAATACCAGTGTAGTGGGCATCACTCCACAAAAATTGAATCGCGTAATTGCCTATCATTAAATGGTCTTCTGCCACTAAATCAGAAGGGACACTAGCAGGGTCCAGTAATTGTCTTTTGCTCCACTCTTCAACGCATTCGGCACATTGGCAACTGATTCTAATTTCTCTAGCCCCATATGTGCTTTCGTGCCCGTCGTCCCATCGTATTAATATTTTATCGCCGTAAACACCGACTTTTTCTATTTTTATGCCTTGAGTCAAATCTTGCTCCATTTCTTCGTCTACATACAAGGATAACTTTACACAATATTTTTGGACAGGTAAAAAATCAAATAAAACTTGTTCTATAATCTCATCATGTCCGAGGTAAAAGAAATTATTAATCGAGAGTTCATAATTTGGCAAAGCGTAGGATAGGAAAAATTATTACGAGGCCTGGGTTAGGTTATGGCGATTCTGACATTGAAATTCCAATAGCTCAAGATCTTCTTAAAGTTGAAGGGATACCACAAAGAGACGCCGAAGTGTCCTATTACAGCAGAGAGTTTCCTCTGGAAAGTTTCGCGTTGGAGCATAGCGCATCAGCGGAATGGGCCCAAACTGAAAGATCTGAGCACACACCGGCAACGGAAGAACTTTACAGTAATTACCAAAAAAAGATGGCCCCATGGATTGAAAAGATAAAACGGTCTGGAGATAAAACCCCAAAACCACCTGTAGATATAGGTGATCATACGGAGGACATACGGGATAAGGCAAGGCAGCTTGGATATGGGGAAATTGGGTTTACAAAGTTTGACAAAAGGTATGTCTATCAGAGTCGTAAAGAGTTTGTAAGAACTGATCTTCCTAATGCAATATGCCTTGCGTATGAACAAGGATACGTAGAAACCCAAGATATGCCTTCTTATATGTCTGAAGTCGCTCAGGGTGATGCATACATGTCTCAGGTGGACCTATCCTTGAAACTTGTTGAATTCATAAATGAAATGGGGTTTAGTGCACAGATATCGGGCCCAGCTTGGCATTTTGGTCCCATGATTCCAATGTTTGTTGAAGCTGGATTAGGGCAGTTGGGGGTGAACGGACAATTGCTTTCGCCACATTTTGGTTCACGCGCTAGGTTGCAG
>CAYFIW010000073.1:0-5608 GCA_964343265.1 uncultured Dehalococcoidia bacterium
AAATCCGAAATCTTGGCCATAACTGAAGAGACTGAAGGACTTAGAAGTGTGTTTGGTAAATATCGTGATCAAATGAATGAAGTCCATTTTGAAGATTCCATAGTAAAGTTAGATTTAAATACTTATGAAGACTATGAAAGTGCAAGAGTGACATACGGCACTTGATAGAGACTTTGCTAGTTAACCCAGGAAGAGAGAGCTTTCTCCATCTTAGAAGTTAGACTAGCGTGTTTCTCGCCGAGATCTATTATAAGGTCTAGGTCTCCTGAATTTGAGGCTTCGTCGAGTTTTTGTTCAATTTGTTTAATTTCATTTTCTAACGCTTCTATTGATTCTGATATATCTATAGAAGGGGGCTTAACAGATTTACTCTTTTTGTTTTGTGTAGCCTTCTTTTTAGCGGATTTCTTTACAGGGAGTTCTATTTTTTGATCTATTTTTTGATTACTAAATGAACTTTTTCTATTTGATTCCAACCAGTCATCATATGTGCCTTCGAATTCGCGGATTTGCCCATCATCAACAAACCATAGATTGTTAGCTAACAGAGATATTAGATGCCGGTCATGTGACACAAATATTACAGATCCATCAAAGTCCTGCAGCATTGTTTCCAAAGCTTCACGACTGGGGATGTCAAGATGTGTTGTAGGTTCATCTAGAATCAATACATTGGGTTCTGTTATTAGCAATCTGGCAAGGGCTAGTCTGCCTCTTTCACCCCCACTGAGGGATTTCACTTGTTCGAAAATCTCTTCTCCCTTGAATAAAAATTTTGCTAGAAAGCTTCTGGCCTCTCCAATGGATAGATTCTTTATTTGTAGTAAGGCTTCCATAACTGTCAAATCTTCTGGAATTTCATCGGAGCCTTGCCGGAAATATCCGGTTTTCACGTTGTGCCCTAGCGACACGCTGCCTTTTATAGGAGGGATTTCACCCAGTATCGTTTTTAAAAGTGTGGTTTTACCGATTCCATTACTTCCAATAATAGCGGTAGTCGTCTCTTTTTGAATTTCATAATCAGGTACGTTGAAGAGATTTACAATTTGTCCTTCATGTACGTAACCCACGCTCAGATTCATGGTTTTAATCACGGTCTGCCCAGTTCTACTGGCTGAGACAGAGGAAATATGCACTTTTTCGTCATAGGTCGGAGCCTCTAACCGTTCTATTCGAGATAATTTTCTTGCACGTCCTCTGGCTTCTTTTGATCTTTGTCCTGCGTGATACCGCGCAATAAAATATTCTTCTCTTCTTATATGATCTAGTTGTTTTTGATATTCCTTTTCCTGCCTAATTATCTCTTCTTCTTTTAGAAGTCTGTATTTGGAAAAATTGCCTGGATATGACTTCAATTTGCAGTCATCTATTTCCCATATTTCCTTAACAACCCTGTCCAAGAAATATCTGTCATGAGAAACCACTATAAATGCGCTAGGGAAATGTGATAGGAAATCTTCCAACCATTCCAGCCCTTTAAAATCCAAATAATTGGTAGGCTCATCCAAAATCAATAGATCAGGCTCTCCCAAAAGAGCTGAGGCTAATGCCGCTCGGGTTCGTTCACCTCCGCTTGCGTCCTCAAGAGGTGTGTTTAAAACTTCTTCACTTAAACCAACGCCTTGGACAACTCTTTCCATGCGGTTTTGATAATCATACCCACCCATGGATTCATATTTGTCTAACAAAGTAGAATATCGCTGTTCTGAACGTTTTCTTTCGGAACCTTCAGTCTGCTCTATTTCTAGAGCGCTTTTTGTTAGCTCCATTTCTAATTTAATGAGTTCAGAGAATCCACTCATGATTTGGTCTTTTATTGTTCCCTCTCCAGAGTTCATAGCCGTTTGTGGTACATATCCAATACGTACGTGCTCCGGAAAGAATATTTCCCCTTTATCGTAATCTTGTTCTCCGAGAAGTACGCGTATAAGGGACGTTTTACCGCTACCATTGGGTCCTACTATTCCGATTCTCGCTCTTTCATTAACCTGAAGAGTGACGTCAGAAAATATTTCCATTTCTGCATAATGCAGACTTAGATGTGAGGCACCTATTACAGTCATATAGACCTTCATTCATAGTTTTTTGAAAATTATGAGTTAATGTTAGCAAACTAGACTTGTTTTTTTAATGGTGGCTGTCTTAAGACTAAAATATAATTCTACGGTGTGAACCAGTTTAATGAAATTTTTACTTGTATCAATATTGCATCACTCTGAACCTGTTGATCCCGAGCTGATGACTTGGGTAATGAACATGTTGAAACAAATATTTCACCTGAGTCCATGGCATTTTGCGATTGCCGTAGGGGTTGTGATCATAGCTGTGCCAGTAGGGCTAATCTTGTTGAGACATATTTTTGGATATTTAGAGGAATGATTATTCTAAGAAAATTCTTACGGAATTAAAATGGAGCATCCCAAAGAGGATACCAGTTGGCAGATGGTTCCACGGGGATACCATTCTGAGTGAAATGCCTAGATAATTCCATTTCTAATTCATAGTTTCTTGTATCTTTCCCGTTTGGAACGAATGGATAAAATTTGGAAGTTCTGTAATTACATATCCAATAAGAATTTTCTCCGTTGTAGTCCCCTTTGAATACAGCTGCAATCATTTGTGATCCAAGACCTTCTGACGATATGGATTTACTGAGTTCATTTATAACTTCGATTAAATTTCTAAAATCTGGGTGGTTTATGATGATCCATTGGGTACCATGATCATCTTCAAAGTAGCGTCCTTGAACAAGGCTTTTTTCCTGACGTTGATCGATAAATTTTGAGACAAACGACTCAGTGTTTTTAAAAAACAAATCATCGTTGGGGCTAAGTAATAGCCCGGCTTCATTGCTTGCATTCACTCTTGGTTGAGTGTCTGGCTGGGAAACAAGGCGGAAAATAGAGCTTAATATGTCAGATTCATTGTTGGGTGCAACGGATTTCGGGTTTCTAGATGTGCCAAATATTGATTTAAAGAATCCCATTTGATTTAGCCGTTACTTGAACACATGCCAATTTTCCTGATGCATTTGAGTGAGTTTCACAACTCTGTCATCCGTTGAGGGGTGACTTGAAAGCATCGAAGCTATAGATTTTCCCTGTAGCGCTGGGATTATAAAAAAAGCGTTAGCATGTTCCACTGTTCTAAGATCTTTTTCAGGTATTTGGGCTATTTGACCGCTTATTTTTTTTAGGGCCGAAGCTAAAGCCAACGGATTACCGGTAATTATGGCCCCTGTCCTGTCAGCCGCAAATTCTCTGTATCGAGACAATGCCATAGTGAGGATCTGGCTCACAAAGTAGATGACTATTATGCCTACATATACAGCTAACATAATCATCATTGCATTTCCTCCACCCTCTCTTCTATGTCCTCCGAATCCTCCGAATAGACTCATCCAGAACATCATTTGCATCAAAAATCCGGCTATAACGATTATCAGACTAGCCCATGTCATTACTGCAACGTCCCGGTTCTTAACATGAGCTAGCTCATGTCCGAGGACGCCTTCTAATTCCTCATCATTAAGTCGTCTTAACAATCCTGTTGTCACTGCAATGGTGGCGTGTTTAGGGCTTCTACCCGTTGCAAATGCATTCGGGGCATCAATATCCATAAGCGCAATTTTTTTCGGTTTGGGAATACCACTTTGAACTGCTAATTTCTCTATCATTGCATGTAATTCAGGATATTCTTCCTGAGTGGTAACTTTTGCTCGTGTCGTTGCTAGAACGAGTCTGTCTGAGAAAAAATATTGAAAGAAGACCATACCGATCCCGAATATCAACACAAACGCCACAGGTAGACCTGATATCAATAGGATTCCAAAGAATACGATATATACTAGGAAAAGAAGAAATCCAGTAAAAAACATACGCAAAGTTAAACCGCTGTCTTTGCTTATATTGGCTGGTTGACTAGACATTAAAATCCTTTCTTAAGTCTATTTCTCATTTCTGGGAAATTATACTATGTCATTTAGATTAAATGTTATTCTCTTTTAAGCTACCAAAAAGAGACTTTGATGAGCTAATAGATTATGTGGAAAACGTTGGGTCATGAAAAAAGCATAGACATTATTTCTAGGGGGATAGAGTCAGGTCGTTTATCTCATGCATATCTGATAACAGGTGTAAAGGGTATAGGTAAGACAACTTTGGCTGTCGATATTGCCTGTGTAGTAAATTGCCCGAACCAGTCTAGTGAAAATAATGCATGTGGATTGTGTTCTCAATGTACAAGAATACTTAAAAGGAATCATACAGATCTGTTTGTTTATGATTTAGAACCTACGACTGACGACATCAAATTTGTATCTTCGGTAGTAACTATGGAACAGTTAAGAGAAGATTTCCTGAAACAAATATATCGCAAACCTTTTGAGGGAATGAAACGGGTTTTCATTATAAATTCTGTTGACAGAATGAGAGCAGAACAATCAAATCTACTTTTAAAAACGTTGGAGGAACCTCCCGAAGACGCAATAATAATTTTGTTGGCGGAAAATGTGGAGGCTGTTATAGAGACTATAGTTTCGAGGTGTCAGGTTCTAAATTTGAAACATGTTGAACTTGAAGTTGTAAGAAATTATTTGAAACAATTCGGAGATCTTGAAACTGAAGATCTTGAAAATATTGCAAGGCTTGCTCGGGGCAGAATAGGATGGGCACACCAATTAGCTACCGATCCCGAATTTTTAAATGAAACTTTATCGTCATTGGACAAAGTTGGTAATTTAGCATTTGCCAACCTAGAGGAAAGGTTTGATTATGCTAAAGAGCTTGCATCTAGGTTTAGGAAAGATAGAAGGATTGGGTATAACGACATAGATAACTTGCTGACTTGGTGGAGAGATCTTCTGATGGTTTGCAGTGATCAAGATGGGTATGTAATAAATTTATTATATATGGAGAAATTTAGAAAAATTTCTCTCCATTTGACTTCATTGCAAGTAGCTAATTTTTTATTTGAGATCCGGGAGGCTTTTAAAAGTCTCCACAAAAATGTTAGTCCTAGCTTAGTTTATGACAATTTGATGTTGAAATTACCAACGGTACCCGATTAGTAATACGAAGTTTCTTTGAGAGTGATAATCAACCTAATTTTCCCATGGGATGAATGGTCTCCACTCATCGTTAAGTTTCCGATGGTAGAAGAGATAATATGGGTTTGGCCTGGGTGCCATGGGTTCGTTTTTTAGTTTCATTCTTGCTTCAGTTAAAGTAAATCCCGCTTTTCTATGGTTGCAGCTTGCACATGCGCTGGCAACATTTTCCCAAGTGTGTTTTCCACCTTTTGATCTGGGAATCACATGATCGATAGTCAGTTTTTTAGTTCCTAATCCACAATATTGGCATGTGAAATTATCTCTGTAAAATATTGCTTGGCGAGAAATACGCCTACTTACCAGAGGTTTCTTGACCATATAAAAGAGTCTCACAACGGATGGGAGGGGGAATATAGATGATGAACTTCTTATTTCTCCAAGTCCGTTTACGATAGATTCCGCTTTTCCGCGCCCCATAAGAACAATTGCTCTTCTGGCACTGCATATATTTAATGGTTGATAATTTTGATTTAGTACTAAAACTGGGGCTTCAATACT
>CAYFIW010000074.1:0-5482 GCA_964343265.1 uncultured Dehalococcoidia bacterium
TAGACGAGTATATTTTTACTTGATCAAATATGAGGAGTTACATTTTTGAGGTCTAAGCTATGGTAATTATCAAGCGTCAACAAATCTGACATTAGCTAACATATTACTGGTTTCCTACACAATCTTATCTATTGATGGCATTTTGCTATTTGGAGGTTGCATTCTCCATAATCTAGACATTGTTACTAGGCTTCTAATGCACCTTGGGCAATAGCTTTTGGCCTCAGGTCACCTACTTTTTTCAAATGTTCTGATATTGCCAAAGTAGCTGATTTCACCATAGTGTCATCAACAGAATTTGCCTCCTCCGGATATCCGGCTTCTTCAAGAAGTTTAGAGGTTTCCTTTTCTATCCGATCAAGTGCCCATTCCAATTGCTGTTCTACATCATCTACACCTTCTGGAAAATCTACATGAGATTTTCCAGGGCCTAATTTGTCGTATCCACGAGTATGCCAATGGCCACCCTTGCCATGAGGATCGAACCTGATTATTTCCACTCCCTCGACATCGATTCCAAATGTGGGTCCCCCTTTTTTGTTATTTAGGCACCTCAAAGGCCAGAGATATATAGTGACCGAGCCTGATGGCGTAAGAGATTGGACTAAGGTTTCACCCAGATAAACCTCACCCGGAATTGTTGTGGCCATGTTAATTTCCTCCAAAGTTTCGAAGATATATATCTAGTGTCTTTTATATGCACGGACAATATCATTGCCGTGTGTTGGACGTCAAAACTGGTGACTTTGAACAAACCAAGGAAATATTAAATATCAATGATTGGGCTTAAATAATCGTAGACTTATTACATTTAAGTCGTCCGATTTTCGAGCCAATCCAGACTAACTTCTATGCCAAATCCTGGAGCGTCAGATGGCTTTAAGTAACCATTTTCAATAGTCGGAGTTCCCGGTAGAACTGTCATCTCTTTCAGAGGTACGCCTGGCGCGGATACCCCTTCTGATCTTTCACCCCATGGGATTACAGGCATTGCGTACGCAAGATGTTGCCCATAAGGATAATTCATGCCAGCGTGGCCAATCACAGTCAGTCCGTGGGCTTCTGCTATATGACAAATTCTCAGACAAGCTGTCATGCCACCAACCCATTGAATGTCAGGTTGTAGGATATCTACTAGACCTTTACCTGCTGCTTCTGCAAATGGATGAATGGTGTACCAATGTTCACCTGTTGCCAGCGTTTGCGTGGGTATTCTATGTCGTAGTTTGTTGTAGCTTTCCATGTCTTCGGGTAGAAAATAGTCCTCTAGCCATTTTATGTTATAGGGTTTTAATGCTTCTGAAATTCGAACTGCATATTCAACGTTCAGCGACATCCATGAATCAACCGCTAATTCCACGTCTGGGCCGATTTGAGAGCGAGTGGCTGCCACAATTTCTACATTCTTGTTTAACCCGGATATACCCTCGTCAGGACCATGTCTAAGGAAAACTTTGACTGCTTTGAAACCTAGCTCTAGAAACCAGTCCATGTAGTCACTGGTTTTATATTTCAACATTGTATTAGAGGCGTAGCAGAAAATCTTATCTTTAACAGGACCTCCTAATATTTCATAGACAGGTTTTTGGAGAAGTTTCCCCTTAAGATCCCAAATTGCATTGTCTACGGCACTGATCGCGTAACTTTGGATTCCTGAAGTTCCATAGGGGGATGACGCTCGTCTCATCATGTCCCATATTTTCTCTGTGGACATCGGATCTTTCCCTGCCAAAAATTCGGAGAAATGATCATTTATGATGGAACAAACTGGACCCGATGCGAGAGTAATACCTAGTCCCCAGGTTCCGTCTTCAGCTGTTACAATGCAGGCTGTTCTTGTCCAATCAGCCTGCCAATTTCTTTCTGGTATGTCGTATTTGTATCGATCCATAGGACTTACAAAGTATCCGCCATTGGGATCAGGTTGGACTCTGGCCGTGGTTGTAGGCTTAGGACTTAGGTCTACAGGAACTGCTTTTATTGACTTTATTTTCACTGAGCCCTCTTTTGAGCATACTCGGCTACGCAAGTATGGGTTATTTCTTTTATGACAACATCATTGCTTGTAAGGATAAGTTATTGACACGGGTTTTCAAGAGATATTAATTTTCCACAATAAGGCATTTAAAAGTCATTAATGAATATTTATCGGTTTTTACGGGTAGTATCTTTTACACCATGAAGTCACATTCCACATGATTGTGTTCAGATTTGAGGAGATGTATTCTCTAATCACTTTTTGAAACATGTAATCTGAGATTGTTAAGTTTAATTTTGAGTGAAGGTATTTATAAATTAAGGATTTGATTAAAGCACTATGACTACTAATTACTGGCTTATGAAATCTGAGCCGTCCGATTATTCGTTTGACGATTTAAAATCAGAGGTTGATTCAAGAGCAGAATGGGACGGGGTTCGGAATTATCAGGCTAGAAATCTTCTAAGAGATAAAATTAAAATCGGGGATAAGGTTTTGTTTTATCATTCGAATGCAAAACCTCCTGGAGCAGTTGGAACGGCTGTTGTAGTTAAGGACGGATACCCTGATTTTACTGCATGGGATCCCCAATCCCCTCATCCCGATCCTCGTAGTACGGAAGAATCCCCAATTTGGTTTATGGTCGACATAAAGGCTGATCAAACGTTCAAGAACTTTGTCTCGTTAAAGCAAATAAAATCTACCGTCGAACTTTCGGAAATGGTTTTAGTAAAAAACTCTAGGTTGTCAGTGCAGCCCATGACGGAAAAAGAATTTGAAATCATAGTTAATATGGGTATGAACTAAGGAAATGCCTGCTAACGACTCTGAAAGGACTAACTTAATACAGCTGCAGAGAGAAATATGGAAATCACTATATAACCTTTCGCAGACGCTTACGGACGATGAATGGACCTATGAAACTGACTGCCCTGGTTGGTCAGTAAAAGATTGTTTCTCTCATCTGATTGGTATTGAGCATAGGCTTCTCGGACGACCTGTTGCTTGCACAGATATGGAAGAATCCGCCCATGTTAAGAATGAGCTTGGTCGTAGGAACGAAATTGATGTCCTTTTAAGGAGGAAGGTTTCTCCAGAGAGTTTGGTCGAGGAATTTAGTGAAGTGAATTCTGAGAGACTGAAAATTTTACTAAAGGAAGTTGATTTTTCTAAATCTGTGGAGACACCTATTGGACCTGGTAGCTTGAAGGATCTAATTACAATGCGGGTGTTCGATTGTTGGGTTCATGAGCAGGATATTAGACGGGCTGTAGGGAGGCGAGGAAATCTTTCTAGTCCGGTCGCTTTACATTGCCTATTTTATGTTAAGAATTTCATGCCATATGTAGTTGGGAAGAAGGCAAAAATCTCAGAGGGCAAGACGATACTGTTCAAAATTTCTGATCAAGCAACAGAGAGTTTTTCAATTGGAGTTAGGGAGGGTAGGGCAATTTTTTTAGAAGGTGACTCAAGTCCTGACACATCTATCGAAACTTCGGTAGACGTTTTTTTGATGCTTGCTTGTGGTCGAAAGAAAATCAACCATATACTTGAAAATGACGACATCTCCATTCATGGTGATAGGGATCTCGGAACTAGGGTGGCTTCTGAGATCCCTATAATATCCTAGAGAATGACTGCGCCTGCAGAAGACTATTTTCCTGAAAGGAGTATTTCTATGATTCTTGGCGCGATTTCTCGAGCTCTGTCTTTGAGAGTCTCTTGATCCAAGCTGCCCAGAGGATGTTCTGTGACTACAAATGGATAATCAGGAATTCCTCCAAGTTTGGCCATTGCTGTAGCACTTGTTACAAAAGGCTCTGTACAGATTACTGCTGCAGGGGTCCCTTTCTTTTCAAATTCTATTCCGTCGTGCACACTGCACGATGAGCAGGACCCTCAATCACCGTTTGAGGTGATTACAACATCACAGGTTTCAGCCATGCCGAGTAGCATTTCTGATGGGCATGGTCTTGATGCATTACCTTTGTCTTCCGCTACCGAGAGCTTGAGATCGTATTCCTCGGAGATGACATCGTATACATATTTCAGTATCTCAACGGAATTCTTTTTACCATTAGCCAGGAGCCCTACGACTGCTCCGTCTAGCGTTTCTGGTCTGTTCGCTAGATTACTGTCCTTCACGTCTGGTTTGACGGTAGGATCGAGCACTTCAACTTTATCTTTAAGTACCATCTCTTACCTCCGAAATATCTATTCATCGCACTATGTTCCATACTTTAACAGATATATTGGTTAAATTTGTGAAATTAGCTTGTTAACTGACTGGGATCCTATGCCACCGCCCCATAATGAGATAACTTGTGAAAATGCTCCAGCATTACCTCCTGCAACTATGAGGGCAAAGCTATCAGGACTTTTAACAGAGTGCGTCATGATCTGCCCAGATGGTTTTGGACCTGGAGGATTTGAACCCATGCCCCATTCATCATCATTTCTTACAGCAATCTCAAATAAATAGTCTTTAATCTGTCTTTTACTCCATCCTGCATTTTTAAGATGTTTTGTATGTTCTGGACAAAGAACGATGACTATCTCAGTTTGTGATGGTCCCGCAGCAAATAGAGCATCTTTAAAACTAGTGAGTAGGGTCTCCGGATCTCTACTACTGTGGTTGCTTATTTGTGTAGGAGTCAGGCCTGCAAAAACTGTTACGCTGTTTTCGTCTCTTTTAGTGCCTCTATCTTCTCCCAGGGTTGTCCAGGGAGAGGATTCAGAATTTTCGGTAATGCACCAGGTGTACTTTCCAGCATGCCCTAGTGTTGCCTTGTCGATTTCTCCAGATATAGAGCCGGTGGCATTAATCAAACAGAGCCTTATTGCCCTTCCAATGGTGGCATTGGCACGGTGTCCCGGTCCAAACACGCTTGTACTTCCATTTAATCCAACTTCTCTCGCGATCGGTCCCGATACTACCGTCAAAACGGCAGAACCCATTGTGCTTGCAGTCATTCCGTGTGGATTGAATTTGGGCTCTAGAACAGCTTCCATTGCAGCTAGCACTATCGGGAAATATTCTGGCTTGCAACCTGCCATAACAGAATTTATTGCAACCTTTTCCACAGTTACTGTTCGTTCTTTTACAGGCTCATACCCCACTACTTCATTTCTTGATTTACGTGTTTGTTCAAGAAATACGTTTACCCTGTCTACTGTTGGCGGAATTATAGGCAAACCATCAGTCCAACCTCTTTCGATAAAGCCTTCTATAGCATCATATTCACTTGAGAATGTAAGCTGTTCGCCACTCATGTTTGCAGTTCCTATATGTCTTTTAAGTTCATTAATAGCCTGAGTCAATTAGGTATTTGGTTAGTTTACGTCTGACCAATTTATCAGAATATCGCATCTTAGATATTGAATATTATGGTGATAAGTATGTATTATCCAACATGTCTATAAATATTGTTGAGCCTTTAGTTCGATTGAGGGGAATATTATGGTTGCTTCAAAAGAAAAATCTTTAGTGGTCATCCAACTAAG
>CAYFIW010000075.1:0-5302 GCA_964343265.1 uncultured Dehalococcoidia bacterium
TATGGAAGCCTCCGGGTATGAAGGTTTTGGGTGGCCGGATGATATTGGGGATGCCTCTTCATATAGTTATTCCGGTGGGTCTATTTTCTTTGGCACAACAACTCTTACTCCATATTACGATTATTGCTGGATGGGCTTAATGCTGTTCTTTCATAATGGACGGTACGGCTTGTTGGACTTCAGGGATCTACCTGGAAATGGAGATTGGAGACTTACCGTGGATTACTGGGTGGCGGACTCCGGTGTAACCGACTTTTCAATGGCTCCATCTGACAATGATTTTCATGGATCTACCGTAGTTTCACCCTTTTAAGATGAATGTTTATATGATTTAGTAAGTCCTAAAATTGAAGCCAGGAGCTTACGAAAAAAAATGAGCGGAAACTTGAGTCGAATGTATCTTCCGGTTGGAGCCTTACTGGTAATAGCCATTGTTCTTGCAATTGTTTTTCTTACTCCGTTTAGGGGGGTAGTGGGTCTCGCTACAGGAGCTCCTTCTTGCACAGACTACACTTTTGAAACCGATGTGCAAGGGAAGATAACATCAGACAATCTTTTTGATTGTTACTACATAACTGCACAGCAGGGTGATCAATTGGAGGTTCAATTAACAACGCCAGACGGCACTCTTGATGCAGACTTTTTCAAACCTGATGACAGCGTAAACTCTAATGGAACAAACGGCGGATTTACATGGCTGACAGGACCCAAGGGCTCTTCAGGTAAAAAAGAATTATCGTTGCCATGGTACGACTCGGATATGCCTGTAAACTCTGCGGTTAAATTCGTGGTTAAGGTCTGGTCATATAAACATTTGGATAAAGGTAGCTATACTTTAAATGTCAAATCATTAGGAGTAGGGACGGAATTAGCGAAGCAAGAAGCGCCGAAGGAGGCTAAGTCACAAGAATCTACTGCTTCCACTGACTGGGAAAAATGCCTTGCTGCGGATACTGTAAATCCGGTCTCAGGTTCTATTAATTCTGCAGATCCATTTGACTGCTACATTCTTGATCTACAAAGCGGACAAAAGTTTACAGTCACCTACAAATCAGATAACACTACAGAAAAGACACCAAATGGGATAGCTCTCGACCTAGACATATTGGGACCCTCCAAGACTGTTACAGGTGAACCTAGCAATGCAGGATCTCAGTATCTGTTTACAGCCTCAACCCAGAATAAAACTTTCAGTGCTAATTCCGGGGAAGGTAAGTACAAGGTTAAGGCTTGGTCTTATGGCAATAAGAACCAGGGTAAATACGAGCTTTCTATTAACCTCGAAGGTGTTTCAACTTCAGGCCAGAACCAGGGACAAATATTCACCACATCGGGATCGGGCGACGATAAAACCTGTAGTGACATAGACTCAGATAAAATTGTGGAAGGATCGGTTTTATCTGACAATGTATATGATTGCTATACATTTGACGGGTCGAAAGGTGATGAGATTACAATCACCCTGGAGTCTCCTTCCAAGAAAGCACTGGATGCGGATCTGTTTACTCCTGGTGGAACCATATCAACAAGTCCGAGTAATACTGGATTTATATGGGTCACTTCACAGGGTTCTGAAAGTAAAACTTTCACGTTGACTGGAGATGGAAAATATACTGTCAAAGCATGGTCCTATGGCAATATGTCAACAGGACCCTATAAGCTAACGGTTAAATATCCACAGGTTGTTAAGGTACCGGAAAGCGCTCCTTCTCAGGCACCTGTAGTAAGTAACCCGGTAGCCAACCAGGGACAATCCTCGTCTACCACCCCACAGCCTTCAACCCAGCCACCTCCTGCTAAACCTGCTGTCGTGGTATCAGAAAAAGACTCATGCGGAAATGAAGTTGCTCCTGATGCAACAAAAGTTTTGCCTACTGGATGTGACAAGCCGGATTTTGCAAATGGAGTGTATGGAATAGTAGAAACGTCATATAACTCAGCGGCTAAGAATTTCGCTAACATGTCAGACCTTTCTGAACTTATTGATGGGATTATAGTAAGTGGATCATGGGGAAAAGGGGGCCATCTCAGGTACGTTTCATTGTGGCAGAAGGATGGTACGGAGATAGCTGGCAACGATCTAAATCATTGTCCTGACGGCTATACACAACACCAAATGTATAGAAATTTTGATGAGATAGGAGATGCCTCAAAGCAAAGTTATCCGGTGACGGGATTGGACTATTTCCGAACTTACACGCCGAGTACCAATCTTAACGACCCATGTTATTCGGGTATGTTTTTGTTCAAGGACAGTGACAGGTACGGTGCGGTTCAACTTCTCAGTAACTATCAGGCACCCGAGGCTGTAGCAAATGCTATCCCCTGGACCGGTGGCACGATGGGTCGTGTGAGAGTAAAAGAGTCCGATGATTTTAATATCGGGTCCGGAAATATGATGTGGTCCGCCTCGTCAGGACAAGAAGGGTATTTTTACACCGACAATGACTTAACTATTGCTTCTATACCTTTCTCTGCGCATAACGATTGCGGAAGTTATTTCGGTGCCTCATCTTTTACCGATCTTGTTGATGTTTCAATGTATACATATGCAAAGGGTACGGTGAAGATATGTACTCTGGCTCATGATAGTAAAGAGTCTAACGGCGGTTTACTTGTTTTCAAGCAAGGTAACAGATATGGAATCTTACAATTTACAAGGGTTATGTCTGATTACTCTATGGTTATTGATTGGTGGTTGGGCGATGAAGGGGTAACAGATTTCAGCGGGGCTCCGACCGACCAATATATTGCCAAAGACGGCATTGTACCCGCTGAATTTGATAATCCTCCCCCGTTTGTATGGGGCTCCAAGATTGATAGTAAGGCTTCTTTTAAATTCTGGCTAGCAAATCCTGGTGTCACGAGTTTTGCAGGCGCTGACACATGGCCTGTTTATGAATCGACTAAATGGCCATTGTCACTTGCAGACAGACAGCCAGATCCGGATAGAAAACCCATAATGTACACAGGCCAAAAAACGTATGAATACTACACATACTATTGTCGGTGGCATTCACCTGACTGTGAGGACGGTATAGGGGTCTACAACATTGGAATTAAACCGGAAGTTGTTAGGGCCTTATATTCATATGGTAGCGACAGGACAGCAGAATCTGTTCTGAAGGAAATATCTGATGCCGGGCTTATTATTGGTGGCAATGACTATCATGGTGGACTACCTTTTGTTTACAGGAGACCTCCGATGGCTGTTGGGAAAATGGAGCCGGTGATTATAGCAGCCCACTGGTCAGATTCACTTTCAGAAGACGATACAAGTGATAGGTTGGCAAAGGTAATATCTCCAGAGTTAACTTCAGAATTCTTTAAACAGGGTTCGTATGGAAAGTTTTCATTTGATCTTAAGGGAGAGAATATTTACTGGCTTGATCTAGGCAAAAACGAAAGAGATAAAAACGGTCAATGTAATAAAGTAGAAGAGATGGCTGGGAGACCTATTTCTTACTGGAACTTATACAGGCTTAAGGCGGAAGGTGCCAAAGTTGTAAAGGATCCCATCTCTGAAAAGGAAATGTCAGAGCTAATAGATGGCAATCCATATGCAGTCTTTGAGTACGCTAAAAAGTGTGCTACACCAGAGACTTCGGGAGGAAATTATGGTTCAATTGTGAGTCCACGATGGTCTCTTAATTCTGATGTAGGCACAGTGAGATTACATGATCTGTGGTGGTCTCATAACAGATCTGGAGAGTCTGTCAGGAGAACAGAAATTGATCCTTTCACCCAGGACCAGCACATCTGGATTCATGAATGGTTGCACGGCTTGAATATCGACTACCATGAAAATGCGCTTCTATGTGATAAATCTTATGTTTTGCTGTCTCAATGTGAAAATGTCGAATATGGTAGTCAATTCAGCATTATGGGTAATGGTTATGCGGCCAAGACCCCTGGAGCACCAGTAAGATACGCTTTGGGTTGGCTCGACGGCGATGAGATTTTACATATAGACAAGCCTGGAACCTATACGATCAAACCGCTGAATTCCACTTCTGGAAAAAGGGCGGTAGCTATAGATGGTGCCAAACTTGTACCGGGCGGAGGGACTATCTGGCTTGAATATAGGCGACCTTCTGCTGTGGACAATACCTTAACTAATTCAAAATACTCAAGTAACACACAGGGCTTGATAATTCATGCGGGCGGTCTTATTGATTCCAGGCCTGAATACGATGAAAGTGACAGGTATAACAATGATTTGGACGAAGTCTCTCTAAATTCTGGATCCTGGAAGGATATAAACACTGGTGTCAAAATATACAACGTGGATCCAAATGGTGATGAGGGAATAACTTTTGATGTTGCCTTTGAAGATCCAGCCGAATGTATAAGAGGGAAACCTTATCTCACTAACGGTGTGTACAGTAATTTTCACCACTTCGTTTTATACGATGGTGGGGACTGGGCACCATACTGGAGGACTAATCCTGCACTTCCAGATTCGGGTATGTGTGGTTCTAATTGGATAATAGCTACAGTATCTGAGATGACTGAACCAAACGGGAACCGGACGATTACAGATTTTTCTGAATTCTGCAAATCTTATAAGAAGGAAGACGGTAGCTGGCGTGTTCTGATGAACAAACTTCTTATTAAGGATAGCAATGGAGGATGGTGTCATTCCAGTCCCCCTAGGTGGACAGTAAAAGGTTCTTCAGGTTTAGCATATGAATGGTTTGAGATAGGAGCCGGGTGGAAATATAAAACTAAGCCTTTGCTTGCCGGTAAAGATCTTCAGTTCACAGTGGAGATACCGGCAGGGTCTGCGCCTGGTCAGTACATGTTGAAGATGAAATTTATGAACATAATATCCAATGAATATGATGAATTTCTGCTTCCGGTTTTTGTCGGACAGGAGTTTATAGGTGATCCCTATACGGGAGGCCCTGCCAAAGATGTTAGGCAGCCAACCTGGATTAATGCCGTGCCATTACCTGAGGGTCCACCCAGCGAACTCACGATTTCTGACAACGCAACGGTTGTAGGTAAATTTGGTGACGACGGACTAAAGCCTGGAGAGAGAGTATTTTATTATCTCGATGGTGCTGACAGAGAGCTATTTACGGTTTCAGATGCAGGGGAGATATACTTTAAGTCTGCACCTTCTTTTGCCGCACCGACGGATACGGGAAAAGATAATACATACGATCTTGATATTACCAGGACAATAATTCCTGCAAAAGACCATTTTAAAATAGAAACACTGGCGAAAAGTTTTAAGATCTCAATACAGTCAAACTAGGCGTGAATCCATGAAAAAACACGATTTTATGTATAAGGT
>CAYFIW010000076.1:0-4874 GCA_964343265.1 uncultured Dehalococcoidia bacterium
CTGCGCACCTGGTTTAGGAAACCAGTGCTCTATCCTCCTGAGCTATAGGGGCAAAAACAAATCACAGGCACAAAATTGTACCAGATTGTGTAGTATGAGAAATCTAATTGCTCATGATTTATTTAAAAGTACCTAAAATCATAAAGTGAAACCATAACTTCTAAGTTGACTCAAATTTCATTTCATCTAGAAAGCTAGTGGCCCTAATGTCGTGCTCAATTACATATTTTAAATAATCTCTCATAACTACGGTAGTTTCACGAAGTGATTGCTCAGAGACAGAAGGGATCTTAATATCAGATATATTTTCATTTTGTCTCTGAATCCAACGAAGTAATTTCATGGTGTCTAGCGATATTCTAGTCAAAAATATATCTTCTTCTGATTCACAATCTCCGCACAGAGCTCCTCCATATTCAAAGTGGAACCCATATGAAGCTGGTTCGAGGTCACTTCCGCAACCAACACACTTTTCAAATTCAGGGCCAAATCCACTATAATTTAAGAGTTTTAATTCAAAAATTCTAATAAATAAATCGGAAGTTTTATTTAGATTCATATGATTTAGGGAATCAGTCAAAAGTGAGAATAAAGCAATATTGGATGCCCAATCATCAGAAAATGAATCAACCAACTCTGCTAGATAAATACCTTGCGCTATTGTGCTCAGATCACCCTTCAAACCTTCAAAAGAATTTATAGTCACACACTCATTTACATTATCGAGATTTCTCCCTCTTGCCAACGACAATTGGACTAGGTTCAAAGGTTCCAGAGTACCTCCAAAGCGACTTCCTGGTCTCCTGACTCCTTTAGCAACAGCAGTGACTCTACCCAATGACTTTGTGAAAAAATTTATGAGCCTATCAGTTTCTCCTAGCGGTCGGTACCTTAAAACTACAGCGGTGGTTTGGTAAATTCTACTTCTAGTCATTCCAACCTAAACCATACATACAATCTTCAATAAATCCAGTCTATCGAAAATCAATCGAAATTTTGTCTACCTTCAAAAGCCCTACCAAGAGTGGCCTCATCAGCGTATTCCAGATCACCACCAACGGGTAGTCCACGAGCCGGCCTAGTAACACTAACTCCAAGACCATCAATCAATTTATATATGTACATGGAAGTAGCCTCGCCTTCCAAATTTGGGTTAGTAGCCAGCACCACTTCAGAAATGTTTTCGGAACCAATCCTCAGTAATAATTCTTTAATCCTGAGGTGTTCAGGACCCACTCCATTTATAGGTGATATGGATCCATGGAGGACATGATAGGTGCCATTAAATGATGATGCCTTTTCAAGGGCCACGACATCTAATGGCTGTTCCACCACACACAGCAACCCAGAATTTCTTGATAGATCAGAACAAATTCTACAAGGATCAGTTTCCGTGATATGAAAACATTTTGAACAAAGTCCAATATTGTTTTTTACCGACATGATTGCCTCAGACAAACTTTCAGCCTGTTCTCTAGGCATTTTAATTAGGTAGTAAGTTAAACGTTGAGCCGACTTTGGCCCTATTCCTGGAAGCCTCCCTAATTCATCAACTAATCTTTGAACTTGAGGACTACCCCCTTGAGATTCTCTAACCATAAAATTTAACCTATGTCATGATACGATTTTTCTACATGAGACCAGGGATGTTGAGTCCGCCTGTTAAAGCTCCCATTTTAGATGACGCCAACTCTTGAGCCTTCTCTATCGCACCATTTACGGCCGTTTGGACCAAGTCTTGTAACATCTCCACATCATCTGGATCAACTGCCGAAGGATCTATCTCAATACTTTGAACAACCATTTTCCCAGTTACAACTACCTTTACAACTCCACCACCAGAAGAATGCTCTACGGTTGAGGCTTCAATTTCTTCCTGCAATTTCACCATTTGCTTCTGGAGTTGCTGGGCTTGTCTCATCATGTTTTTGTTCATCATGTTTATTTACCTCTCTCTCTCTTCAACTATACGGGCCCCTAATGATTGAGCGGCTCTTACTAAGTGACTTCTTTGTGATGCCGGTTTCCCCTGGTTACTGGCACTCTGACCTTTCAATAAAATATCTATCTCAAATTTCTTGCCTAACGTCTTTTCAACACTTTCTGTTACTTGAGCCATAACTGATGGGTCATCCAATTCACTCTTGATCCTATCAATATGGGAAGAATGTTGAAACAGAAAAATCAATTTCTCACCCTCAATTTTTCTCTCAACACAACCCCTCAGTAAAGCGGCCACATTAAAGCGATTACCTGTTTGCCTGAGGCCTCTTAAAAGTTCATTCCATTTTGAATCGAGTTCATTTTCTGATTCCGACTTTTCAGAATTCGAGGTCTGATTATAGGTTTCAGTCGTATTTTCAGGCACTTTTACAGGGCGTACCACCTGCTTTTCAGGCTTTGTCAAAGGCCTAGTCGGTCGAACATTTTCTTTCCCGTTTGAAGTTCTTTCTCCATTGGATATGGAAGAAATCCTCTGATGAGATTTAGATGAACCAGAAGCATTCGGCGCTTCTAACATTGAATTTACTAAGTTTACATTTGTGTTTATTGAGGCCGCCTCAACTACCGCAACTTCAAGAGGTAAAGCGTCAGTAGCAGAATACTCAAAATCAATCCTCCCAAAAATTTTAGCAAGATGTACTATCTCAGGCATTTCTATTCGAGAAACTAAATCCTTCATGTCCATTGCTACCTGATCCGTATATAACCCATCGGCAACAGCTCCAGATTTGAACAAAATTAATGTTCGTACGGATTCTAAAAGATCTATACGCACTTGCCTCGGTTCTTTTCCTGAATTGAACATATTTGAAAGTTTCTTGAGACTATCGTTAACGTTCTTATTCAATATAGAATCCAATAAATCCGTAGGTACAGACTCGTCACCAATATGAAATAAATCTCTGACATTTTCTTCTGTTATTGGAGAATCGAATGAAACAATTACTTGATCAAGTAAATTTTCAGCATCCCGGAGGCTTCCTGTTGACTTTCTAGCAATCAAAGACAATGCATCATCGTTGATATCAACATTCTCTTCACCACATATATGAGAAAGCTTGCTACAAATGTCAGCAACAGTTATTTTCTTAAAATCAAACCTTTGACATCTTGAAATGATTGTCAAAGGAACTTTCTGAGGGTCAGTCGTAGCAAGCAAAAGTATCGCATGAGATGGAGGTTCTTCCAGGGTTTTTAAAAGTGCGTTAAAAGCTTCCTGTGTGAGCATATGTACTTCATCAATAATATAGACCTTAAATTTTGACTCACTGGGCAGGTAATGTATTTTTTCCGAAAGATCTCTGATATCTCCTATCCTTCTGTTACTTGCAGCATCTATTTCGATCAGATCCAAAGAGCGGCCTTGCGAAATCGACACACAATTAGGGCAGATATTATCAGGTTCCCCATCAATTGGAGATAAACAATTTACAGCCTTTGCAAGTATTCTGGCTGTACTAGTTTTACCCGTCCCTCTCGGACCACAAAACAGATAAGCGTGAGAGACTTTATTACTCTGAACAGCTAAAGCCAACGTTTTTGATATATGAGATTGACCTACCAAGTCTGAAAGGCTTTTAGGACGCCATTTCCTATACAACACTTCTGACACTATCTGTCCAACTCCATCATCACTTTGTTGTTTACAGCTTCCATCTCAAACCTTTCTCTATCTTCCATATGATCGTAGCCTAGCAGGTGTAAGAACCCATGAGCAACAAGTGTCACAAGTTCGTCTTCTAAAGTTACCGATCTTTCTCTAGCCTGCTTATCGGCCTGTGGCAATGATATGACAATTTCACCTATTTGGTATTCAAAATCTGGGGGAAGAACAAAATCATCATCGTCTATATCTCGAAATACCTTAGAATCTTCACCGTAATACTGTCCAATGTAGACGTTTGAAAATGACAAAACATCAGTCACTTCATCAAGACCACGATGACTTTTATTGAGATCTTGGATGGTCTTGTCATCGGTAAGCACGATATTTGCGGCCCCAATTTCTACACCACAGATTTTTAATGCAATTTTTGCAACCTTCTCAAGTTTTTCAAACAAGAAAGTATCGGCAACAAAAGTCTCGTGATACAAGAGCAAATCAATTCTAATCTTGTCTTCCAAACTAGGGTCCCACAAACAATTAAATTAAAAGACCGAGAAAATACGGAAATAATCTAACTAGGTCAGCAGATACTTACCAGGGATCCATATTTGTTAGTCCTGACGTCGTAAGAATTACCAGAATAAGAGAAAGTCACATTAAATCCTGGGGTTTCCCCTGAAACTCCGCCGTCATCCCCTGAACAACCTAGACTATCGTTGTCAGGCCAAATAGCGCTTTCTATAGCCACGTATGTAATATCGGGTTGATCAATTTTAAGATCAGCAGCTAAACTCCATTGAGCTGATACTTTGGCACACGTAGACCCAATCATATCTTCATCCAATCCAACATTCGAAGCTTTGGTTCCTGATTTGATTTCAGTTGCCTGATCGACACCGGCTCTGATTTGTTCAAATAGCTCTCCAAAGTCTTCAACTGGCATTACGACGGTTGTATCGCTCCCAAGAATTTTACGAGATGACTCCAGAGATCTCTGAAAGGAGTAGAATTCCGGATCTTGTTCCAGTGCCTCAGCAAATATACGCGTAGCATCCGCTTCTCCACACCCTCTTACGATATTGCTATCCCTATTGGCATTAGCACGTATGATAGTCGCCTTCCTGTCAGCATCTGCCCTAACTTGAGCATCTATTTCAGCACCTTCTGCCCTCTCCTTATCTGCTTTTCTTTGTCGCTCAGCTTTCATTCGTGAATATACGCTTTCAGCTATTTCTCCAGGGAAGTCAGCCCTCTTTATTCTCAC
>CAYFIW010000077.1:0-4577 GCA_964343265.1 uncultured Dehalococcoidia bacterium
TCTCACAAATGGAGAAGAATCAAGATCCCTCATGTTTCTGGTTGGGCGATCCCATTGTGGTGTCGGTTCAAAGTCTATCCATCCGTAATTTGGAAAATATACCTGTACCCAACCATGGCTATCAGAATCCAAAATTGAGGAAACGTTTGTAGTTTTATTAAATGAACCACCAGAATACCCAGCAGCTAATCTTGTTGGGATTCCCACTGACCTTAGCATCGTCGCCATAGCGGATGCAAAATAGTCGCTGTATCCGGTCTTTGTCTCAAAAAGAAAATATTCGACACCGTCTTTATCTGGTGGAGGCGGATCTATATTTTGAGAATAGATAAACTCAGCACTTCTCAAATACTTTTCTATAGCTATTGCTTTGTCCATTGGACTTGTATGCGACATAGTCAGATCATTTGCAAGCTTTCTGACTGCATCAGGAAAATCTTTGGGTAATTGTAAATAATGATCAGTTATAAAAGCTTCGTATTCTGTTGTTGCATTTCTAAGCGTGTCATCAGTCGCTAGAGATACTCTGGAAATCATTTTTATGGTTTTGTTTGCTGGTATATCACGTGTGAATTTCCATTCTACAATTTCAGGGGTTGGTGGCTGTTTACGCTGAAAAACAATGTATTCCGGGGTGACTGAGGAGTTATCAATATTTATCAATTTGAGGTTTATTGGTATGTTGTCTTCAACGTATTTTTCTAAGCGGAATTTTCCTATGGAAAGGGATCTTGAGGTTTCTTCGTTGTAATAATTTCTAATTTCATCTGCGAATTTTTTTACGTCAGCGGGCAGTTTTTCATCAGTATTATCGCTTATCAAGTCCACAGTGAAAATTCTAGGTTTAAGTACAGATAGTTCTACATGTTCACTCGTCATCTCAGGTAATCCACCAATCACATATCGATTGGATGGAAAGTCCATCCATATTTCTTGAGGTACAGATTCCACGTCCTTCAAACTATCATTTATTACTAATTGGGAATAAGCATCTATTTCCTTTTTCTGAGATTCGCCTGAGATCCAACCCTGAGAAGAGTAGATACTGTATGTTCGAGATAGCCAGTATCCTTGATAGTCTGATTTGGTTTGTAATACAGAATCACCTCTAAATGAAATGGATCCTATAAATGGAAGGAATTTTCCGAAAAATCTACCATGGTCAAGTTTCCGAGATGGTATGTTTCCAAGCAATCTAGTCATTTCATCTTCCATGGATGCAATTGGACTGCGTGCGGTTTTCCATAGGTCAGCTACAGGCCTCGATACATGCACCTGTAGGGGTATGAGTGCAGCGATTAGAAGTACTAATATTCCAAGTCCAATTGAGCTTCGGAAAACTTTCCATCCGAATTGAGCGTCATAAGAGACACCTGATTGTTTCCACTTGGCCATAGAGTTAATTGCTGTCATTTGACCCAGCAAAATTATGCAAAGAAAAGCAAAAATATAGAAGCGAGGACCGAATCTTTCGGGTAGAAAGCTTAGTGAGGTTAGAAGGGCTAGACCAGAGATAAGAATTGGGATCCAAATGTTTCCATATTTGAAAGTAAACCACGATCCCACTATTGCCATCACCCAGGTGAGAAAAATTAATAAAAAGGTGTATGGAAGTAAATCAGTACTCATTCCTTCACCAGAAGCAATGTCATACCAATATTCTAGCCTGTAGAATACTTCTTTCACTTTTTCTACTATTGATATTTCAGGGATAAGGTATGCAGACGAGAGAATAGCCCCTATCAAGGCCACTATAAAACAACAACAAATTATGAGAACGGGTTGAAATTTTATTTTGGTGGCAATAGCTCCTATATAAGCCGCGATAGTAACGTTCAAATATATCCAGGGAGTTTCGACCCATCTTGCGGAGTCTATTACCGATACCACACTGTAGTAGGATAACAGCAAGACAAAAAACAAAATCCATCCTTTCTCCGGAGATAATATTCTGAAGGTTTTACCCTTAACAGATATTACTTGAGGATGAATAGGGTTCTGCGATATTAGGGATGATAGTTTTACAGGTTCGTTCAAGCGGTAGGTTCCTTTAGTTCCTTATTAATCAAGGATGCACTTGCATCTATATAGGGTTTTGAAAGAGCGGCTTCTACTGATGATTCTTTGTCAACTACGTAAGTCTTGATGCCTAGGCTGAATAACTTCTTAGCATTTGTCAGTTCCGTATCTTCATTTGTATACGAATTCGCATTTAGCAAAATAACAATGATATTGACATGCTTCAGCCGAATATGTTCCAACGCGGATATCCAAGCCAAAGCAGTTGAGGATGTAATAAGTATCAATGTTGATTGTGATGCCCATAAATTGTCCTCCTTTGCAAGTACATCGAATAATGGAGTATTCCCTTCAGCGCGAATTGCAGCTAAATTTTCAAGAATATTTCCGAAGTGTGATTGTCCGGTTGAAGGCTCAATGAAAAGCTTAGTGTTACCGTACCCAATCACTCCAATCGACCGCCCCAGAGAACTATATTTTTGCGATATTGAGGCAGTAATAGAAACAGCGATCTCATCGGTTCCATTATCCAGACTGCCATATTGGTGGGATGTGTCTAAATCTACGACGGTCCAAATGTCGTTGGATCTACCGATGTCAAATTCTCTAGACATTAGTTTTCCATGTTTTGCAGAGCTTTTCCAGTGGACTCTGCTAATGCTGTCACCGTATTCATAATCTCTTATAGATGATGCGTGAGGGGTAAGTATGTGAGCTCTTTTTGTAGTGTTTCCTTCCGAGTAAAGAGTGTCGGTCGTTATGTCAAATCCAGATATGGTGTGTAATCTTGGATAGACTGTTATCTGTGACGTGTTACCTTGGAATATGTCTCGTTGATATAGGCCAAGAGTATCACTCGAAGAAACTTTTATAGGGCCTATTTTGTATATTCCTCTTTTTCTAGCAGGAGTAGTTGTCCTCCATGATCTGAATGACTTAGAAGAAATGTCGATGGCATGAGCACTAGAATAGCCAGGTATGTCTGCCATATCTTCTACTATTAGAGAAGATTTTGGTATAAATCCATCATTTATAGCTGTTATCCTTTCAACTAGTGGCTCTCCTACGTGTACCCTCTCGGTACGTCGGTCCACTTTGATACTCAGTTGTTTTACGCTGATTAGGTTCCATACGAATGTCAAAATTATTGCAACGCAAAGGATATATGTCAGTCTGAAGAAAAGTGGAAACCCAGTTGCCAAACCTGTAATTATAGTGATCAGCAGTAAAATCGAAATCAGGTAAAATCTTTTGGAGAGACGAAACTGATTTTTTGGTGGCATGCTTTTTTTATCCCCTAGAACTAAACCATCCACTGGTTTTTGATCCCGGAACGGTGGTAGATTCCAATATGTTGTTCACAATGGATTCGGGTGTATGACCACTCATTCTCGCCGAGGCTGATAATATGATCCTGTGCCCAAGCACTGATAAGGCTAGTTCCTGTACATCGTCTGGTGTGATGTATGTCCTACCTCGAATCAAGGATAAAGCTTGCGAGGCCCTGTACAAGCTTAGTGATCCTCTAGGTGACGCACCAAGGGACAGGCCAGAATGTTTTCTCGTTTCTTCTACGATAGACACAATATATTTCTTGACTAAATCGTGTACATAAATTTCTTTCGTGATAGATTGTAATTCGGAAGCTTTTGCAGGACTTGATACGGGTTGTAATTCATCAATCGGGTGCTTGGTGGATTGTGAATCCATTATTTCGATTTCTTGACTTGAGTCAGGATAACCAATGCTTATTTTTATGAGAAATCTATCTAACTGAGCTTCAGGTAAAGGAAACGTTCCCTCATACTCGATTGGATTCTGAGTAGCCATCACCATAAACGGTGTTGGAAGGGATCGAGTAACACCTTCAACAGTCACTTGTCCTTCTTCCATTGCCTCGAGCATCGCAGATTGGGTTTTGGGGGTTGCTCGGTTTATTTCATCTGCCAAGACAATTTGTGAAATTATTGGGCCTTCCTTGAATTCAAAGTTACCTTTTTGTTGATTATATATAGAGACCCCACTAACATCTGTGGGCAATAGGTCTGGTGTAAATTGAATTCTACTGAAATCACAACCTGTAGTAGCAGCTATACTTCTCGCTAATATAGTTTTTCCTACTCCAGGAACGTCTTCTATGAGAATATGTCCACCACTTAATAGACCAACTACACCCAATTCAACAGGTTTGGGTTTTCCTATTATTACTTTGGATATGTTATCGATTATTAGTTGTATTTCTTGGGTCGATTTTTCGAAGTCTTGATCCTTTACGGATGTCAATTCTGATCTCTCCTACATAAAAATTCATCGGGACGATATGGGGCCTATTGTATTACTTGTCACCTTGATACTTAGATACAATTTAATTGTACTTTCTTAAGGGAAGTTCTCAAAATTATAGAAATAAAATCAGCAGTGGGCGATGAGAGATTCGCGCCCCTAAACCTTGCGTGTAAACCAGACGTAATTTTACTCTGTGTGGGTACATTCGTAGCTAAGGCAGGCACATATTTGTCTAGTTAAACCATTAAAAACAGTATTTACAGTAAAGATTA
>CAYFIW010000078.1:0-4452 GCA_964343265.1 uncultured Dehalococcoidia bacterium
TATAACAGGAGAAATAATAAATATAGATGGTGGTGTTGCGGCTAAGATTTAGGTTGTACCCAATGCATTTATCTGGCGGAGGATACTCAGCACAGCTGATATTCTCTGCTGGAACCGATTAGCTTAAATATATTAAGGATGGTTTTTTGAGATACATCTGTGGAATTTTGTTTGTCTTGACGGTCTTGTTTTAGAGCAGACTCAGCGACTTCAATTAATTCGGTTTTTGTATCTTCCGTGATTTTGTTTAGGCCTAATACTTCAACACATTTATCTACAAGCTTTACTGCTTCTAGTTCTTGATCACAGAAATCAGAAACCCGCTCAATGAGATCCTTAACCCCGGGGTTTTTTTCGTTCCCTAGATGAGTAGTTATAAAGTTGACACGTTCAACCAAGCTTCCGCTGGTTATCCATTCTTCCCCGGTGTGCCATCCTTCAACAGAAGGAGGATCCAGAAGTTTTTGACCCATAAATCCAGATTCTTCCATAACTGTAAATATACCAATTTCCCCCCCTGAGGGAACTGAGTATTCCCCAGTTTTCCTCAAGGTCCCTATTACGACTTCTGCTGGGCTTTTCACTTTCATAAACAGTGAATCTTTAAAGAATGAGGAGTTAAAAAGATCTTTAAGAACCAAACCTATATTATGATCATTTGAAAAATATGATTTGGCAATAAAATTTATAGCTTCAGGATCTCTTGGTGGTGTCTCAGACCACTGGGGAACAGGTACTTCGTCAGCTACAAAGTAATTATAAATATGTCTGGCTATGAAATTAGCAGTAGATTTTTGCCGACAAATGATTTCTATGATGTCATTACCGTTGAAATTACCCGTTTCTCCAAGGAAGGTTTTTTTCCCATGGTCATGGTCATTTGAACGGAACTCATAGTGCCATTGGATTCTTCCGTATGGCCAAATGGAATCTTTGAATCCCATCAGAGAAAGGTATTCACCATTCTTCACAGTCCATCCTGTAAATGCCCTAGCACATTCTTTGATGTCGTCTTCTGAATAATTTCCGACTCCCATTGAAAATAACTCAAGAATTTCTCTTCCATAATTTTCGTTTATTTCGTCTTTGTGATTGTCGTGGTTATCCAGCCATATAAGCATTGCTGGGTCTTTAGATAGCTCTAAAAGTAAGTCGTCAAATCTACCAATTCCACACCGGCGAAACATATCTATTTGATTAGTTAGTGAGCCGACGTTGTTGAGTTTTAGTTCCGCTGTAGCAAAAATACCATGCCAGAACAGAGCGATTTTTTCCTGTAAAGGTTGGTTGGTAGATATCAAACGGTAAGCCCAGTAGGCGGCGTTATGTCCTTGGGTTGTGTGGAGATCGACGTGGCGTCTGTAGATTAGGTCATCTGGGATACTATCAGCAGGTTTTCCGGATAAAAATTCCTCGACAGTGTTTTCATATCCAAGTGATAAATAGTGCTCCAATTCCATTGGAGTAGCACCAAATCCTGCCCTCCTAGATAGGTGTGCAATAAGTTCTCGGTCACTTGTAACCATTAGCTACTCCTTAAGAAATAAAAGATTAAATTGCAGCTTTACTTTGCGTTTTACTGGGTGAGTAGACTTGTATCCTATGTCTACTGTGTTCAGTTACGAATAGCTGGTCCTTGTCATCGATCATGACAGATACTGGACCCCAGAATATGGGTTCAGTTTGTGAAGCAATATGGTAGGGGGTTTTCAAATGATCTGGCAGCTGTTTTATGTCAAGATCGGAATTTTTTCTCAGATCATATTCATCTGGATTGACTTCAAGCCATTCCTCTGCCCATTTGGATAGCGTCGCTTCACCTTTTAAAAGTTGGCAGAAATCTCCATCCGGGTCTAATACCTGTACCCTTTCGTTGCCCCAATCTGCAACATATATATAACCTTTACTATCTACGGCGACGGAACTAGGTCTGTGAAATTCACCTTCCCCTGTACCGCTTTTGCCATAGGAGCAAATGTGTTCCCCATCCTGGGTGAATTTTTGTATACGGTCATTTCTCCAGTCTGCTACGAATACACTACCTCTGTTGTCGATCGTTAGTCCCCATGGAAGATTTAACTGGCCGGGAGCTGAACCTTCCTCTCCCCAGGATGATATGTATGTGCCATCATCTGAAAACTTACTGATTCTATTGGTGTACTGTTCAACGACAAATACAGTTCCGTCGGAGCCGTGATCTATTCCTGCAGGACCTTTTAAGCTGTAGGTACCGTTTTCTCCATTTCCCCATTTCCTGAGAAAATTTCCATGTTTATCAAAAACTTTCACTTCATTTAAGTATTCATCAGTTATAAATACATCATCGTTTTCATTGATTGCTATGCAAACAGGAATTGTAAACTGGTCATCTCCGTTACCAGGACCGGTGCCAAATTCTGATAACCATTCTTCATCGAAAGTAAATATCTGTATCCTTACGCCTCTACTATTGAGACCTCCCATTCGGTTTACTAGGAATATGCGACCATCAGAGCTGAAATCTATATCGTAAGGATAATTGAACCCTCTGCCGACAGGCTGATTTGAATTGAATCCTAAAGTTTTTATATATTTTGTATGATCCATACTCACGCCCAGATATACGATATCTTGCCCGAACTATACCAAGTTGCCCCCGAAAGTTACAGGTCTTATTTACTTGAACTGTGGCATGACTTTATCGGAGAAATATGACATTTTGTCCAGGATTTCTGATGTAGAGGTACCAGGGAAACTCAAAACGAGGTGGTTTACACCTAGTTCTTTAATTTGAGCAATGTCTTCAGTGACTTCATCAGGGGATCCAACGAACCATTTTTCACGTTTCTGATTTGGAGAGGTTTCAAACCAGCTTGCACTATATGCGAGATCTATATCATTTGGGTCGCGACCAAACTCTTCAGCAAAGCCGTGTAATCTACTGATGCGAGCCTGTAAAAGGTGACGGTTATCTAATGGAAACCTGGGATTTGAGCCAATTGGGTACCAGCAATCTCCGAGTGATGCCGCTCTTTTAAGAGCAGGTGCACTCTCACCCCCTACCCAAATTGGGGGATGAGGCTTTTGTACGGGTTTTGGAGCGAAGAATATATTGTCGAAACTTTCATATTCTCCGGTAAAAGACGGATTTTCATTCGTCCATAGCTCCTTGAATATTCTTATATATTCACTACCCACCTGCCCTCTTTCGTCGAAATTGGGGGCTGAAATTGCCTCGAATTCTTCCCTCATCCATCCGACGCCACATCCAAGAGTCAGTCTTCCTTTTGACAGAACGTCAATAGTGGCCAGGATTTTAGCGGTCATAATCGGACTTCTATGTGGAAGAACCATTACCGATGTTAGTAGTCGTATGTTTTTTGTAACAGATGCGATAGCCATTAGTGTTGTCAGCTGTTCCAAGCAAGCGCCACCTTCTTCCTGCCCGGCGAATTCTCCACTTTCGTTATAGGGGTATGTGGATTTAATTGAATATGGAACAACTATATGATCACTCACTGTGACAATGTTGAATCCAAGTTCCTCTCCACCTTTCACTATTTCTGAAATGGATTCCATGTTTGCAAGTGGGCCTCTGATTGGGATACCAAAACCAAAGTTCATACTTATTCCTCCCTAAAATCTTGTTCTTAAGATACTTCGTATTCTTCAACTATCTCTACAGGAGTATTCCTCGCAACTATGAGTTCCAAAGGGTCAGATAAACTGTCATTTATTGGTTGATGCACCGATCCCTGTGGCACATATATGAAGTCCCCTACTTGTATATCTAGTGTGGTTTCGAGTTGTGGTCCGGTTAAGAAGCGTCCTGATCCTTTTGAGACATATATTGCTGATTCACAATTAACGTGATGATGCGGGCTGGATGCACATCCGGGTGGAATATTAGCTACTGCTAAGTGAATTCCTTCCGCTCCTACTAGTCCCTGTGACACACCTGCTAGTCTCGTCATGCTGCCTGAAGATATTTCAACTTCTAACCCGTCTGATTTTATAACTTTACATTCTGCTTCTGTGTGTTTATTCATATCCCCACTGGTTTACTCTGATTTTATTGACTTACTTAAAAGCTTTTAGTTCCTATATATCTACTTTCGCTATGACTGCAGCGTTAGCGATGAGGGTAAAATCTCCAGAACCTTCTCTACCTTCAATCTCTAGTCCGCCCTGTATCACTTTCAATTTTCCTGTTCCGTGCGGTAGCACACCTAGTACAGTTTCTTCGTCTACTTCATCGGGTCTGGTGATTGCAATCGTTACCTCTACGACCATATTTTTTGAGGTGTCCGGACCAAAAAGCCCGAGTCCCATAATGCTACTTTGATGTACTGCATTCCAGACTGCTCGTCTAGCTGCTTCTGTGGCATTTTGACCATGTAGATCTATACCTGTCCCTATTTCTAGTATTAATGGTTTAAGAGCCATAATTTCCTCCAATTAACTTGGTTTATT
>CAYFIW010000079.1:0-4171 GCA_964343265.1 uncultured Dehalococcoidia bacterium
TACTCAAAACCAGCGTAGCCTTCAGCGAAAGTCTCTATACCTCCTTCTGGCTTGCCGACGAAGTTTGCAGAAGTGTAAACCTTTCCTTCAGGGGTAACAGTCACCCCTCCATAGGAAAGCCTTTGAGTGACGGCACAAGCTGGACCACAGGCCCACTGTGGTTGAAGCGCATCAAGGGTTCCCCCGATACCATAGGGGAATTTCCCCATGCGATATTCAGCCGCAGGATCAATCAAGTCACCATCTGGGGAAAACTTTTGAACTCTACCCCATACATGGTCACTTTGAAGCTCAGTAACGAAAATGTCTCCTGAAGAATCAACGGCTATATCTTTTGGAAATGTGAATCCGGGTAGAGTGAAATACATTTTGCCTCGGGAACTCTCCCGATCTCTAGGTCCAAAAGACTCCGTGTAAGGATCCGGATATGTCGCCGGGTCTGAGTCCCACTTCAGCAAGAAATTTCCGTCCTGGTCAAATTTCTGGATCCTATTATTGAACGAATCGGCTACATAAACAAAACCAAGATCAGAGACTCCAATTCCCATAGGTAGGTTGAATTCTCCATCACCTGACCCCTTGGTGCCCCAACTCTTTATAAATAGTCCGTTTGAATCAAGCTTCTGTATCCTGTGATTCCTCGTATCCGCTACATAAATATTCCCGTCTCCATCTATAGAAATACCATTGGGGAAGTTAAATTCGCCTTCTCCTGAGCCCCTTGAGCCAATACGTTTCCAGGATGCGTTTGTGTCAGGTTTGTACTCTCCTTGGAATTTTCCTGAACCATCAAACTTGATAATCTTCCGATTGCCTACGTCAGCAATATAGGAATAACCATCCTTTGCAAAATGAACCCTGCGTTCAGAAGAAACTTCACCCTGGTCTGATCCTACCGGTAATAAGTCAAGCAACCCCGGAATCTCAAGAATGTCATCAAAGGCCTTTTCGCCGTAGAATTCCGCGGGAGTTTCAATGTAATTCCCATTTTTGTCATACTTTACTGCAGCCGACAAAGTAGGTCCCGGGTCCCCGTTAATCAGATCTGGCGTTTTAAATCCAGAACCATCAATAATCCAGACATACCCATCGCTGCCCACTTTCAAGTCAAGTGGGTTAAATATGTCTTCTGGGTTTAGCTTCAATGATCCTTGATCGATGGTCGTTTCTCCAAACCCTCCATTTCCTTTCTTTCCCCATCTCCTGAGAAATTGTCCATCAGAATCAAACACATGGACTCTTGAGTACCTGATATCGGTGACCTGCATATCCGGTTCCAGGTGAAATGTGTCAAAGACGTAGATCTCATCTTGAGCATCAATCACTATTTTGGATGCGTTTCCAAACTTTCCTTCCTGAGTTCCACATCCGCCCCATTTAGTAATTAGAGTCCCATCAGGGGCAAGTTTGAATATCCGGTTTGAGTTATCAAGAACATAAATATTTCCAGAGGAATCTGTTGCAATATCCCTCGGAACTCCGAAAGCTCCCCAATCAAGTGTTTTAACTGCATACCGTGAATCTGTTGCGGTAATGAATTTTGCCGTCACCCTTGGGTCAAGCACCCGGATTTTATGGTTAGCTGTATCGAGAACATAAATTTCCGAAGATGGTGCGACAGCCACATCCCGTGGTGCACCAAAATGATCATCAGGTAAGTCCCACTGATCAAGTATGCTGCCACAACTATCCATCTTCATCACCCCACCTGATCCCGTCCTCGCCAGAAAAGATGAGTCGTAGGTTAGAATCGGTTCAGCAGGCTCATAAACTTCAAACTCAGTTGGAGTTGAATCTCCCTTCTTACCGTTTTCTGCAAGTCGTTGCACCCAGTAAGGATTTGGATCCCAGGTTATTGGATCATTCGACGAAACGGTAGCTCCTCCCCTGTTTCCTTCGAGGGAAGCCTGAATACCATCTCCTATCAGGTCCCCGTCATTTCCAAATACTCCGTAAACTCCCGAGCCTACATTGTTATCCTTGGTTCGGAAATAATCGTATAAAAATGCCGTCTGGGTAACGTTATCTCCGGTAATAAAAAGATTGCCCCCTGAATCCAGGAATTTCCTTATGGCATTAGAACAATACCCCCCCACTGGGCAATGTTCACTGAGGTCATTCATACCTGGTACGTCAAATATGACGACTCCCTCATCCAGGTAGTTCTGAAGCACCCATGCAGGCGCTACACCTCGCACAGTAACGTCCCAATAATCAAAATCAAGACCTAAATCTTGTAACACAAGCTGATCATATAATGGCGTTTTATCGTTATTACTAGCTAGGTTTGTATCAGGCCATATATGATTTCTTAAGCCAACAGTACCGTCACGTCCTATCAGGAGAATGTCTGAAGTTCTTTCATAAGGCTTTATAACTCTTATATGAGAATTGTTCGCTATGTTATTTTTGCCATTTGAATCCAACAGCTCGACTGTATATCGAATAAGGGAATCAACAGGATATGGTCCAATCTGAGTTGTATAGACTTTATTACCCGAGGTAACGTCACCTTTGAGTCCATCATCCAACATCTCTATATCTTCTTGCACTTCACCATCTATCGAGTATTTCAACTTCACTGAAGTGACAGGTGCCGTGCCCGCCGCAAGTGTACTAATTGTTATCTGATTTTCACTTGTAGGATGTCTTGGCTCTGTAGAGACAACGTAACCCGCAGATGCATTACCCTTGAGTACAAGTTTTCCGGTTCCTTCGCAGGAAGCGTCCAACAGGTATTCCATGTACCCGGTATTGGCACAGAAGAATCCAGGCCCAGGATAAATAACGTTCTTGTACTTTGTGTAATTACCTGTATCAGGTGTGTGATGCATCAAGAATGGAATCGTAATTTTTTCAGATCCTTCACTGAAGCTCGCTGTAACCCTTCCTTCATACCACCCATGCTGCTCTGTATCTGAAAAAGGTCCCGCTTTAACCTTGACTGTTTGAGTGCCGCCGGCCGGAATAGTCAATTCCTGTGGGGTAACTTGAACTACTGTGCTGGTCTCTTCCGATGACCTGCATCCAGACAACCATTCCTCGTAATCATTCCCCTGGGACCATGGATCACAGGTATTCCCAACAAAGGAAGAATGATTCCATGGATATACATCACCCTTGTAAACATTCGTATTTGCAGACAGATTCAGGGTCACAGGTTCCGACCCCGTGTTTGAAATAGATATTTCCCTAACTATCTCGTCTCCTATCGTGGTAAGGCCAAAAGAAAGACTCGGAGGCATAGCAAGAACTTTTGCAGCAACAGCCCTGTCCTTATTTAATGCCCCTGCTCCCTGTGTTACCAAGCGATATCCCTCTAATGGAGTAGCCGTGTTCATCAGCGCAGCTTTAACCATTTCTGGAGTCCATTCAGGATTTTTCTGAAGAATTAATGCAGATACCCCTGCAATGTACGGAGTCGAAAAAGATGTCCCTGAGGCATTCTTATAGCCACCACCGACGACAGGCGCCTTCAAATTCTGTCCTGGTGCGACGAGGTCTGGCTTAATCCTTAAATCCCGGGTTGGGCCCCTGCTGGAAGAAGGATCTATGACATAGGTCCCAGCGTTAGGTAGAGATGGATCCCAGTTATCGCTGTTAAGTCGTCCTACGGTTATCCCGTTATGATTAGTACCCCTGGAATTAACACCATAAAAATTGGGGCCTCCATTCCCGGCACTTTGAGTGACCACTATACCCTGGGAAGCTGCCCAATCTATTGCGATTGCCCCTGCATTCACACCGTTACCACCGCATCCTCTACAACCCGACGTCAGGCTTATTACATCAGGTTCATCACCTGTACCGGCAATTCCATCTTCACCTTCAACTACCAACCTTATGCCATGAACAACAGGTTCTTCAAAAGTAACACCTTGCATCTCAGCGGCTGCATCGAAGTCATAGAAAACCTTGATACCCCAGACGCATGCACCAGGTGCCAGACCAGATGATTGTCCGGTACCTGCTGCCACTCCCGCAACCTGTGTACCGTGACTCGAATGGGCAACCGGATTAGGACCCCATCCGGCGGTATAGTCTAGCTTGACCACCTTGGGATCATCAGTTGATGGATCATCATCCAGATCATCAAGATCAGGATGTGTGGCATCAACCCCGGTATCAAGAATGGCTATCTCTACCCCTTCACCTCGTATTCCCTCAGAAA
>CAYFIW010000080.1:0-4108 GCA_964343265.1 uncultured Dehalococcoidia bacterium
ACCATGACCGTGAAATGGGACATTAGAGCATGAGCAGCAGGCCAACCGGCAACGGCACCCATTACTCCGGCAGCACAGGGAACCCTTCCTAGAACCTCTATGTTTTTCCACCACATCCCACCGTTTGGCAGTCCCATGTGTCCTTTTGCTTCGTCAGCTTTTGAACTATGGCCGGCCCCTTGAATTAACTGGACATAGGGTATTCCATATTGCATCGCCAAAGGCTGAACAAAGTCGCTAGGTGCTTTATGGACGTTATGGGGACTTCCTCCAGATATTGTGAAATCATCTCCCCCCAAAGCAACAGGCCGACCGTTAATTTCTGCCAGTCCCATTACATACGCGCCTGGTGTAAATTCTGTAAGGTTGCCCTCATCATCAAATTCCGCGGCCCCTACCATTGGGCCATATTCTACGAAGCTTCCTGGATCGGCAATTTTGTCTATGCGTTCCCGAACAGTATAGAACCCCCTTTCGTGATGTCTTTTTACACGTTCTTCGCCGCCGAGTTCTTTTGCAATCTCTTTGACGTAATCCATGTCATCCAGGGCTTTTTCCCAGGGCATGCCTGGTTTCCAGGATTCTCTGTTTGGGTCGACTGGCATATCTGTCTCCTTAATTCAGAACTTCAAGCCGTATGTACAATCAAGCACGGCTACATCAGGCACGAAACATATTAGTTTCGCACTCTTAGTTAAGTCATGTTGAAGCTATCATCCTTTGGATTATACTTGAGTCGAATACTAATTTGGGTCGATTCGACAAGTTAATTTTATGTGTATAAATTCAGAAAATATCTTAGTATTTCTTCAACGGGTAATTTTATAAATATCCGTTGTGAAAGATATATTTACTTTTTTAAGTGACCACCGATGCCAAGATTGGATTTCTCACCCTGTAATCCCTCTCGTTCCATAACATCTGCTGCCAGGCTGTTTTCTTGGATTTTGGTCATAACTGCATCATTAGCTCTATCCCAATATCCTCTATTTTCGGTTACGAAATTGTGAGATTCTTTGTAGCTATCCAGCATTCCATTAACTTCAGGTATAACATGCCTAGCCACAAGATCCCAACTTTTCTTTGTGTCTTCTCTATTTGCCCAATCATGAGCAAAACCAATTAAGCACCCAAATCCACCGGTTAAATCCAGCATTTGATGAATGCGTTCTATTAGATCATCTGGAGTGCCGATAACAGCAACACTTTTTTCGCCGAAAGCAACGTCTTCTACTGCCTCATTTGGGTTTTTGTAAATTGGTCCATCACCGCCACGAAGGGTTCGAACAGTATATTCATTATTATGTCTCATCAGTCCTTCTCCGGCCTGATCTCTAGCTTTTTCTCTGGTTTCTGCGACGTGCCAACTCATAACAATTCGCCAATTCTTTCTATCAACTACATTTCCATGTTTTTGAGCTGATTCTTCAGCGAAGCCCCATTGAAGGGGAAGAGCCTGTATACCAGACTCTGTCATAGCTCCGATTGAAAGAACTCCTGCATTGTGTTTACCAGCTAAAGTCATTCCTGAAGGGCTTCTTATAGATGCCACAGCGAATTCAATATCTTTTTGTAGGGGTTTCAATTGTAGCTTGGCATCTTGTAGTTTGAACCATTCAGATTCGTAACTAAATCGCTCTTCTGATTCAAAGAGTTTTCTGATTATTCCCATTGCTTCATCTTGCCGGTCTCTTAAAAGCATCGGGTCAATTCCGAGGGTATGTGCATCAGATGGCAGTGCACCAGGTCCAGAGCCAAATATTACTCGGCCTCTTGATTGATGGTCTAATTGAACAATCCTCTGGGCTACCATGAATGGGTGGTGATATGGCAATGATATTACCCCGGTTCCGAGTTTGATTCTTTGCGTACGCTCCGCTGCTGCCGCTAAAAAAACTTCGGGGGAAGCGATTACTTCCCATCCGGTCGAATGATGTTCCCCACACCAAAACTCGTCAAATCCTAAGTGATCTAAATGGGTAGCCAATTCTAAATCACTTTGCAATTGAAGAGTGGGATTTTCTCCAATTGGATGGTGGGGTGCTAGAAAAGCTCCAAATTTTAAATCCGTCATTTCTACTCCTCTATAAGTGCCTGAATTTAGGTGTCTTCAAAATATTGTTAGATACATTATGACTAATTTATGACCTTGAAAGTAACACATTCTTAATAGAAAATGTTGAGGTTGTTAGAAATTTCCAAATCTAGTACTAAATCGTCATAGTCTAAATAGGCTATTTAGCTTAAAGGTGTAACTACATTGGCAAATTGTTCGCTAGTAATCGGGTCGAGAGCTCTGCAATTAGATCTGATTAATCTCGAGGATAATGTTGAGAGGGTAGGTACTAGTCAAAGCCTTGGTGGTATTGAAGTCCATTTAACTAGGTGGATACAGGCATTTGGCGAGTATCTCGAAGTGAGAGAATTTCATACAAATGGTGAGTTTGGTGACCCAATAGATTTATCTGACATATATGGTTCTGAAACCACACCAGATTTAACTCGAGACTTATTATCAATAATTGGTGATAACGAAGAACAAGTTATGCTTTCAGTCGAGTCTGTATTAAATGTGATTCATGAAGAAACTGATGGAGGAGTGTTAATACCAAGGATAAGACACCATTTGAATTATGCAATCACTACCTTGTCTGTAAATTTTATTGATCATGCAGAACTATTGATATGTTTTCTAAACTGTCTTGATCGTGAAAAATGCAATAAGGAAATTTTGGAGGAAAATAAGGATTTAATGCCGTATCTTAATGGAATGGCTGCAAACCTTTAGACTTTTGCCGATAAGGAGCAAGTTTTCAAAATGCCACTTTACACTGAAGAGCTACAGTCCCTGGAAACCCCGATAGATGTGATGTTCTTAATGCATAAAGTTTTTCTGCTGCACTCTGATAAGGTAGGCGATCTGGCTATGGAGGCTCAATCGGGAGGAGATTTAAGTGATTTCAAAGTTGCTTTGGATGAATGGCTTAAGCATCTTTTTTATCACACTTTTACAGAGGATGAATATATGACTGGTCCTCTCAAGGATAAAGATAAAGAATTGCAGGATGGACGTTACCCGCTTCGCGATAACGAGAAAGAGCATGTAGATATCAGGGAAGAAGGTGATGAGATTAGGGGACATATCAAGGAAGATAATTCTAGGACCCTGCCAAATATTGCCACTTCGGAAGTCTTGGCTATGGAAGAAGAAAACCATGCTTTAGTTATGCAGAGAGTAAAAGAAGTGGAGGAAGTGGTCAGGAAATTACTGGGACCTGACAATGTACAGTCGCAACTTAGACGTCATCTATATAAAAGTGTAATGGCGCTGAAGGTTGCAGAGTACGACCATTTTGAAAATGAAGAGGCTTTTGTTATACCTCTTGTTAAAGAGCACATGACAATCGAGCAACAATCGGACTGCGTACGGAAACTTTTGTATGAGGACAACAGTGAAAATCCCAGGTGGATTTATGACTTTATCTGGGATAATCTGGGCGATATAGAACGTAAGCTTTTAGAGCGTTTGGGTAGTGACATTGGTGTTGAATTGGTTGGGTGATCAGCTATTATAAAATTATGCCATTGGAATTCTTTCAATTCCAATGATAGATATTCTGACAAGCATTATCGCTATCGCGGAGTAACTCATGGTTTTAGAATTTGATGTAATCGTGGTTGGTGGTGGTGTCGTGGGGGCTTCAATCACTTTTCAACTATCAAAGTCAGGAAAGAAAGTGTTGATGTTGGAGAGAGGGGAAATAGGGGGACAAGCATCGTCGGCTGCGTCAGGTACTTTAGATAGTCATTTTCCAGAATTAGGACGCGATTTCATGGAAGAGAGCATGAGTACTTTCTTGCATGTTGCAGATGAAATTGAAAATCTCACTGGCATAGACGTTGAGATTGAAAAGTCTGGAGAGTTAATTCTTTCATTTGATGAGAAATCGTTAGGCGAATTTTTTCACATTAATGAAAATTGTCGTGAAATGTGTTGCGGAAGCGAATGGTTGACGACATCCCAAATTCACAATCTTGAACCTGAGGTGTCAGATAATGTACTAGGCGCAATTTATCGTCCAAACACTTCAAGAGTTAATAATCAAAG
>CAYFIW010000081.1:0-3986 GCA_964343265.1 uncultured Dehalococcoidia bacterium
CTGTGGATTGATTCTCTTGAGAGAGACTTTGGTTGGTCAAGAAGCCAGTTGTCTTTTGCCTTTTCGCTCGGACAGTTAGAGTCCAGCATAGCAGCACCAATTGTCGGCTACTTAATTGATAAATATGGCGGCAAAAAAATGGCCATCCTTGGTGTCTGTGTCGCATCTATTGGATATCTTTGTCTTAATCAAGTACAGGCATTTACTCCAGGGGTATCTGAATGGAACGATCCTATGATGTTTTATATAGCGTACATGCTAACTATGCTGGGTGTCAGTCTAGGTGGATGGATCCCAATGACTGTAATAATAAACAATTGGTTCCATAGAAATAGAAGTTTTGCTATGGCAATAGGTGCAGTTGGGTTTTCCATGGGAACATTCGCGATTGTCCCACTCATGGCCATAATAATCTCACCTGAGAGTCTCGGATGGAGAAATACAGCCTTGGTATTATCAGTTATATTCCTCGTAGTAATTATCCCCATCTGGAAAATAATTCATAATAATCCGGAGGATATTGGAGAGATACCTGACGGCAAGGGGAATAAACTCCCCAAAGATAATCCAAGCCACAAAAATACAATCACAAATGTATCTAATGATCCTGACTTCAGTATAGGAGAGGCTCTAAGAGAAAAGGTTTTCTGGACTATATCAATAGGCCATGGGGCTTCTTCGATGTTAACTGCTACTATGATGGTACATTTGATTCTAGCTCTGAATCAGCAAGGGTTGTCTCTTGAAGTTGCCGCTGTTGTATGGGGAATTTCTATGGGTATAGGTGGATTGTCTCAATTGTTTGGGGGAGTGATCGGAGACCGTGTCCCAAAAAGATATGCTGTATGCCTCTTCGGATGCTTACAATCCATAGGTGTTATGTCCGCTGTTATGGTGCGGTCTATACCAACAGCATTAATCTTCGCCGTTATATATGGAATAGGATTCGGTGCTCGTGCACCAATAACCACAGCTATGAGAGGGGATTACTTCGGAAGAAAAGCGTTCGGTAAAATCATGGGAATCTCCTCTGCTCCCATGATGGCATTGACTATGGCTGGGCCAATTATAGCCGGTTCGATGTTCGACAAATATGGAGATTACACAAATGCATTTTTGTTAATCGGAGCCATATGCTTTTTGGGTAGCCTAATATTTATATTTACTAAGAAACCATTGCATCCCAGCCTTAAAAATTAGACTAGCTTTAGTTACGATTATAGATTCACAAGTCCCTTATACTTAAAAACATTTTCTGAAATCCACAGGTAAAAGAGTGACACCAGATTGATCGAAAGTTTTAAAAATCGCAATTACAGATACCTCTGGGGATCCGTATCGATTTTACACTGGGCAGAATATATGGAACTGGTGATTCTTTCGTGGTTTATATTGGCCGAATCCAATTCTCCATTCATTCTTGGCATTTATGGAGCTTTAAGATTTGGAGGCACACTAATTGCACCTGTGATCGGATTGATCGCTGACACAGTTGGAAGAAAGAAAATGCTGATAACGGTAAGAATCTCCTTTTTATTAAATTCAATTGTTGGCCTATCTTTATCCGTATTAGGAATTCTAAATGTCTGGAAAATATTGATAATGGCAGCATTCTTGGGTCTATCTAAAACATCAGAAATGATAGTTAGACAATCACTGGTTCCAGACATTTTAAAAAAATCTCAAGTGAAAAACGGGGTCGCGTTAGAGAGAGCAGGAAGCGACCTGAGTCAAATATTTGCGCCAATAATTGGAGGATTTCTCCTTAGTTTTTCTGGCATGTCGGTTAGTTACGGAATGGTGGCAATATTTTATGCTACGTCAACGATTGCTTCTGTGATGATAACAATTGACCCACCGGAAAAATTTTATACAAGGAAAAATACCCATGGAATAAACTTATTGACTAATGTTTTTGAAGGAATCAAATATGTCGCGAAAATGCCACATCTTTCTTCACTGATGACATTAGCGGTAATAATTAATCTTACCGCTTTCCCTCTATATTTTTCTTTGACTGCCGTTGTAGCTAAAGAAATACTTGAGACCACATCCGGTGGTCTCGGAATTTTATTAGGAATTTATTCCGCAGGGGCCGCAACTGGTTCTATTGCTATGGGGGGCAATCTATATCAGGAACAAAAAGGTAGGCTTCTTGTTATTGGGTCAATAATCTGGCATATAACCGTATTCTTAATGGCACTAGTTAATTCAGAAAATTTAGCCTACACGATACTATTCGTTTCAGGTTTTAGTCAGTCTGTCACCGTTGTATTGATGGCAAGTATGATTCTTGACATGACCCCTACAGAGCTTAGAGGGAGAATTATGGGTTTAAGACAACTCGCAGTAGGAGCTCTACCATTTGGATTGACAATTTCAGGTCTGCTAGCTGAAAACGTAGGGATAGGAACAACATTGATTTTGAACGGGATCGTGGGATTGTTACTAATCGCAGTTACTCTGGTGATCTGGCCTCAATTATTGCAGCGAGAAAAATCCTTATGAAGACGAAAAACAAGATACTAATCAGATCAAATCATCAACATTAAGAAAACATATCAACGTAGTGACGATGCCAATTACTAGTAAACACACTGGACGGATCGTAGAAGTTTTTCTTTTCTAGAAAATTGGTGAATTGAGGATATGCAGCCTCTACCTGGTCCTTTCGAGCCCACTTATGATAGGTGAGATAATAAGAACCCCCATAATTTAGGGCACAATCTATAAGCATTCTAAACTGTCCCTTAGCATTTTCTACACCGTTGGGGGAATGTTCAACCAGAAGGTTAAATATGATACAAGCGAAGTCATCTTTCGCCCAATTCAAAAAGGTTTCCTTTTCAGATTTTATAAGCCTGACTGTTCCATAAATTACGTTAGCACTAGTCTTCAGCAAACCTTCCCTAGCATCTCTCATGAAATCAACAAAATTATCTCTTGGGACATACAACTCTGAAATCATCAGGGAAGCATAAGGGTCCCATTTCAACTGTTGGTTCAACATATCACCTGCCTCAGGAAGATACGTGCTAAATTGATGTTCATCAGACCAATATATTTGATCGTTAGTTTGTATATAGTGACCTAGATACAACTCATATGCTTGTTTCTTGTCGGTGTGGGCCAACACAAATAATTTCTTCCAATCATCCATAGTCAGACCCAGTTGATTATCAGGTATCGTCAATTTAGAGTCCACAGGTGAATATGTAGATAAAACTCCCTTGGAAAGGAATCCATCTGCTTTTTCATCTGTCATGTATTGAAAATCTCCAAACGTCGCCCCATTTACAATTCGTTCTTCTAAAGCTGGTATTACTTCATCCAAATAATTTTCTGAGACCGTTCTCTTGAGTTTCACCCTATCAGTCAATTTTAGATCTACTGAATCTATAAACCCAAATAATCCGTACCCTCCAATTACAGCGCCAAACAAATCGGCATTTTCAGATCTACTACAATATGATCTTCGCCCATCGGCGGTAGTTATGTGAAACCCCTCTACATCGTCTACAATCGGTCTACGTGTTAGCACTCTCCCATGAATATTCGATGAAAGTGCCCCCCCTATGGTTAAATCATCAGCGCCAGTTTGTTTTTGAATGATACCAAGCTCTTGTTCCGACTCTCTCTGGTTTTCTTTCAACCAGCGGACTAAATCAGGCCATGTAACCCCTGATTGAAGCTTAACGAGACGTCTTTCCTGATCCAAGGATTCAATTTTATTAATATTACGTGAGGAAAGAGATATGCTCGCGTCAGCAAATTGTTGACCCCCCATAGAATGAAGCGCCCCCGCCACAGAAATAGGCGTATTGGTATTAGAGGCATCTGTTATCGTAAGGGCAACCTCATCAATGTCACCGGGGGCAGAAATTTGAAGTACGTTAGTTTCATTTAGCCGGGACTGGAGGTCATTTAGTAGCATTAAATTAATCCTCTACAATTTTAACTAAAGAAATTGTCATCTGCCGAATCCA
>CAYFIW010000082.1:0-3902 GCA_964343265.1 uncultured Dehalococcoidia bacterium
ACCTACCAGCAACTTGAAGAAAGTTTACTAGACATTGTTGTAGCGGGCTCAAGGGACGGCGTATCTATGATGGAAGCTGGGGCAAATGAAGTTGACGAAGATACTGTTTTTGAAGCCATACAAATGGCTCAGGATATTAATCTGGAAATTATAAGTTTGCAAGACGACTTTCAAAAAGAGGCAGGCAAAGAAAAATCGGAGTTTGTTTCAAGAGGGCATGATCCAGAAGCAGTGGATCAAGCCAAAGATGTTCTCGGAAACCGTATTTATGAAGCTCTAGTCGCATCTTCAGATCAAGATGATATGAAGATTAAATTGAGTGAACTTGAAGAAGAGTTGACAAACTCACTTGAAGATTTTGATTCTTCTGTCGCATCTGGGGCATTCGAAGAGCTCCTGGACGAGCAATTTAGAAAGCGTATATTGAAGGATAACGTACGACCAGACGGAAGAGGACTGAGAGAAATAAGACCACTTTCAGCAGACGTGTCTTTACTTCCCAGAACACACGGCTCTGGCCTTTTCAACAGGGGTGAAACCCAAATATTGGCTTTAACGACTTTAGGATCGCAAAGTGACGCTCAAAGACTAGATAACCTAAGCCCCGAGGAAACTAAAAGTTTCCTCCTTCACTACAATTTTCCTCCATACTCCACAGGAGAAGCGGGAAGAGTGGGATCTCCCGGAAGAAGGGAGATAGGACATGGAGCTTTAGCCGAAAGGGCCTTGAGCGCAGTTTTACCTTCACAAGAAGATTTTCCTTACACCATAAGAGTAGTATGCGAGGCCTTGAGCTCCAATGGGAGTACCTCCATGGGTAGCGTATGCGCAGGAACATTATCCTTAATGGATGCTGGCGTTCCAATTTCCGCCCCGGTGGCGGGTATATCGGTTGGGTTAGTCACAGGGGAAGATGGTAACTATGTGACCTTGACCGACATTCAGGGTCTTGAAGACCACGTCGGCGACATGGACTTCAAAGTTGCCGGTACAATAGATGGTATAACCGCCATCCAACTGGATATCAAGGTAAACAGTATAAGTTTTGAAGTAATTAAAGACGCATTATCTCAGGCCAAAGAAGCCAGGATGCAAATCCTTGATGTACTCCATGATGCCATTCCTGATGTCAAGGCTGACGTTAGTCCTTTCGCCCCTAGAATAGAAAAAATCAAAGTTCCTATTGATAAGATAGGAACTGTCATAGGGCCAGGCGGAAAAACGATACGAAGCATCGTAGAAGAGACCAAGGCGACCGTTGATATTCAAGATGACGGAACAGTACTAATAGGTTCCTCTGATGCCGAGGCTTCCGCACATGCAATAAGGATAATAAACGACCTGACCAGAGAAATTGAAGTCGGAGAAGTGTTCACTGGAAAAGTGGCCAAGATAGCGAGTTTCGGAGCGTTCGTTGAATTGTTACCAGGAACAGACGGAATGGTTCACATCAGTGAATTAGACACCCACAGGGTAGCCAGTGTGGAGGACGTTGTAAATGTCGGAGATGAGATTGAAGTAAAAGTCATAAGCAAAGACAATGCTGGCCGAATCAAACTTTCCCGTAAGGCTTTACTGAATGGCGGAGACAGCAATGACACTTATGAAGAAGCCGAAGAAATTGACGTTGAAATCGGGGACATAATAACCGGTAAGGTCGTGAATATAGCAAGTTTTGGAGCCTTTGTGGAGATTTCTCCAGGGACAGATGGCATGGTCCATATCAGCGAACTTGAAAATCACCGCGTTGCCAGTGTAGAAGATGTCGTGAATGTCGGCGATGAAATAACTGTGAAGATAATCGACATGGACGATCGCGGAAGAATAAAGCTCTCAAGAAAAGCACTCCTTACAGACTAAAACTTAGACAAGGAATTAATTTTCAAAAAAAGGGGACGATGGCTCGTTCCCCTTTTTTTATTATCATAATTTTATAATGAGTATTACGGTAGCGTATTAGACGTGATATGGAGGGTAATGTGACCAATCTAAATGTGATAGTAAACGGGGTTTTGGGAAAAATGGGCCAAGAAGTATTGTCAGCCGTTCAATCAGAAGAAAGCCTAACGCCAGTAGGCGGGACTGACATTTTTGCATCATCCAGCGAAATAACCATTCCAAACAGTTCTTTAAAAATTCCAGTCGCCACCGACCTAGATGAATTGATATCTACAACTGACGTCGTAGTCGATTTCACCAATTCAGATGGCGCCCGAAAAGTAATAAAAACTTCTGCTCTAAACGGAGTTAATTGTGTGATCGGTTCTACGGGACTATTAGATGAGGATTTTGCTGAAGCGGAAAGGCTAGCAAATGAAAATAACACAAGCATAATAATTGCGCCCAATTTTGCTATGGGAGCGGTATTAATGTCTCACCTAGTAAAAGAAGCTTCAAGATTTTTTGATTATGCGGACTTAACTGAAGTGCATCACGAAGCTAAAATAGACGCTCCCTCTGGGACAGCTATAGCCATAGCTCGATCCGCTGCTGAAGGAAAATCTGGATCCTTTGAGGCTCCTGAGGCAGAAAAAGAACTAATAGAAAATGCCAGAGGCGGATCGTATCACGGTGTAGTTATTCACAGCGGAAGGATGCCAGGACGTGTTGCCCATCATGAAATGGTATTCGGTGCACTTGGACAAACTTTGACCATCAGGCACGATTCTATTAATCGAGAAAGCTTCATGCCCGGGGTAATGATGGCGATAAAATCTACTGTAGAACTAAAAGGACTAACAGTAGGACTAGAAAAAATCATGGGATTGTAGAGTCGCATGAGATGGAGGGAAAAATTGGATTCATGTAATGTTGCGGTCATCGGAGCCACAGGTGCTGTTGGACAAGTATTCTTGAGAATAGCTGAGGAAAGAAATTTCCCCATAGACAATCTCAGATTATGTGCTTCTGAACGTTCCGTTGGTAAAACTTTAGAATTTAACGGTGTTCAAATACCTGTTGAACTTTGTACTCCAGATTTATTAGATCAAGTTGATTTTTCATTTATATCCGCCAGCGGTGATGTCAGCCGGGAAATAGCACCCCTTTCCGCAAAACATGGAACAATAGCTATTGACGACAGTTCTGCATTTAGAATGGACACCCAAGTCCCATTAGTGGTTCCTGAAGTAAATGCATATGATCTAGAAACTCACAAAGGAATCGTGTCCATACCTAACTGTTCAACTACACCGCTAGTAATGATTCTGAAACCGCTTTCACAAATTTCACGAATCAAACGTGTTGTAGTCGACACATTCCAATCTGTTACAGGCACTGGAACCGCCGCATTAACAGAAATGGAGACTCAAAGTTCCCAGGTCCTTCAAGGTGAAACCATTAGACCTGAGCAATATCCACATCAAATAGCTTTTAACGTTCTCCCTCACATAGAGCCATTTCAGGAAAATGGTTACACAAGGGAAGAGATGAAAATGTTGAACGAGACCAGAAAAATTCTTAATGACCCAGAAATTTTGGTGTCGGCTACCTGCGTAAGGGTTCCTGTAGCGGTAAGCCATAGTGAGGCTATACATATAGAGTTTGAGAACGAAGTTTCTCCAGATAAAGCGAGAGATATTTTACGAACACAAGCAGGAATTAGAATTGTAGACGACCCTCACTCCAATGTGTATCCTATGCCAATAGATGCAGCTGGTAAGGATGATGTCTTGGTGGGAAGAATCAGATCAGACATTTCAAATCCAAATGGCTTAGCATTGTGGGTTGTTTGTGACAACTTAAGAAAAGGTGCGGCACTGAACGCAATACAAATAGCAGAAGAAATGATGAAAAGGAACTTAGTTTCCCCATCAAATTGGAGGTAACAGCAAATGGCAGAGTTTGGCAGATTACTCACAGCGATGATCACCCCTTTTGATGAAAGAGGCGATATAGACTAC
>CAYFIW010000083.1:0-3793 GCA_964343265.1 uncultured Dehalococcoidia bacterium
ATTAATTTGGATTAAATGGCCTCCTGTTTTATCCACCAATCCATATAGACAGATTTTGGTAAATTACTAGTTAACCAAAGATTTGTTATTTGTGACATTTCCTTTTGAATATCTTCGATAAGATTTTCTTCGTTTCCATTGTTATGCGTGATTATGTCGGCGGCTGGCGCCCTGATAGTCCAATGTTTTTGACTGGCAAGTCTTTGGTCAGCAGAACTTGAGTCTAAAGAATTTCTTGCCATCAATCGCTTTTTTGCAACGTCGTTTTCAACCGCGAAAAGCCAGGTGAGATCACTATACCGCCCGTATCCCGCATCTATAAAATTAACAGCTTCCATTAAGCAAATTTGGTTCCGATCTAGGGTGTTTCTCCAGTTTTCCATCACCCCTCGCACCTCCGCCTGTATGTCCCCTATGGCATCCGTGAGTTTTGACATTTCTTCAGGCTTTCCAAAAACCTTTGAGCCTAAAATTTTCCTGTTGACGTGGCCATCTTTTCCGATAACTTCATTGCCAAATGTTTTCACAATCCGATCAAATGCAGGTTTACCTGGTTCGTACATACTGTGTACTAATTTGTCTGCATCGCAGTGTATTGCGCCCTGCTGGACGAAATATCTACATGCTGTACTTTTTCCTGTAGCGATGGATCCTGTCACCCCTATTATCAAGGGCATAAAATATATTCCTTATTATTGCTCTAAACCCATGGCTATTGAGGGTTTACTTATTCCGTTTGGATGTCTTTTCGAATTGAAATGCAACAGTAAATTTAGAGATTATGTTCTCTGATGGCTTTTGCAACAGAGGATGGATTCATTGGTAATTCGGTCATTCTAACCCCTGTCGCATCGAAGATAGCGTTTGCGATTGCAGCTAGTGGTGGAACGATTGCAACTTCTCCAACACCTCTGACGCCGTAAGGATGTAGCGGGTTTGGTACTTCGACAATTAGTGGATCAATCATAGGGAGGTCAAGAGATGTAGGCATTCTATAATCGAGTAGACTCGAATTCATCATTGCTCCATCATCGTTCATAAAATATTCTTCATTTAGAGCCCATCCAATTCCTTGGACTACGCCACCTTGTATTTGCCCTTCAACGTAATCCGGGTGGATAGCCCGACCTGCATCTTGTGCTGCCGTATACCTAAGTATCTCTACCTTGCCTGTTTCTGGGTCCACTTCTACATCCACGAGGTGGGTGGCGAATGCACTACCAGGTCCTCGTGGATCTAAGTTGGCTCTACCTACGACTGGACCTCCTGTATCCGGTAGCTTAGAAGCTAGTTCAGCAAATGACATTTTTAATTCCGGATCAGATGCGTGCTTAAATTCTCCATCAATTAGTTGAATATCATCTAAAGCAGTTTCCCAAACTTCGGCGGCACGCATCAGAAGCTGTCTTTTCACATCTTGGGCAGCTTCATAGCTTGCCCAACCCGTTTTAAACGCCCCTCCGCTCCCACCTGTCATTGAGGTATAGCCAATTGTTTCTGTATCTCCTACCTGAGGGTTTATGTTTTCAACAGGTATTCCTAACACTTCAGCCACATGTTGAGCTGCCACGGGTCTTAATCCACCTATGTCCATAGATCCTATTGTGAGATTGACAGTTCCATCGAAGTTTACATTTGCAATGGCGCATGCTGCTCCACTACCGTTTATCCAGAATCCCGACGCCACTCCACGACCTCTGTATTTCCCTTCAATCTTAGAAGTGTAATGGTCATGGTCTTTGACTGATTGAGCTGTTTCAATACACCCGATTTTTGGATTGGTGATTCCAGTGGGCCTCAAGGTGCCTTCCTTGGCACCATTCATTATTCGCATATCTAGCGGATCTATATTCAATTTTTTGGCTAGTTCATCTATTAGAGTTTCGGCCGCAAAAGAACCAATAGGGGCTCCGGGAGCCCTATAAGCTGTTGTTTTGGGCTTATTATCGACGACGTCCACCGCGTCAATAAGCACATTTTCAATATCGTATGGAGTAAAAATGCAGTTTGCAGCGGCCCCCACTGGAGAACCGGGAAAAGCTCCTGCTTCAAATTTCAAGTCGGCGTACGCTGCAACTAACTTTCCGCTGTTGTCTGATCCTATTTTGACCTTCATGTAAGATCCAGAAGTTGGTCCTGTTGCCTCTAATACCTCCACCCGACTCATAGTAACTTTTACAGGGGCTCCTGCTTTTTTGGAAAGCATTGCGGCAATTGGCTCAAGGTAAATAGTAGTTTTGCCTCCGAATCCGCCTCCTATCTCCATCGGAATAACTTTGATTGACGAATAAGGTATACCTAGTACAACAGCTGTTTTGTCTCTGATCTGAAAGTGTCCTTGAGAACTTCCCCAAACCGTTACTTTGTTATTTGCAGTCCACCATCCTGTAGCGGAATGAGGCTCTATATAACCTTGATGAACCGTCGACGTTCGAAATTCTTTTTCGATTACGTGTTCGGCGACTTTAAAACCTTTATCCACATCACCAATTTCCAACTGTGTATGGCTTGCAACGTTACCTTTGTATTGTGAATGAAGTTGGGGAGCATCAGGTGCAATGGCTTCTTCTACTGTAGAAACAGATCCCAAGATTTCATATTGGATTTCAATTAAATTGAGAGCTTCTTCGGCAGCATGGACTGTAGCAGCTGCCACGGCTGCTATCGGATGCCCCTTGTATAGAACCTTTTCACTCGCAAGTATGTTTTCAGTTTGTTCTTTCGCGTTTAGAGCAGGACCAGGTATTGGGGTAGATGATTCATTTTTGTGTTGAGGAAAATCGGCGTTGGTGATAACTGCATTTACGTCCGGGTGGGATTGTGCCTTGGATATGTCTACGGAAATTATTCGTGCATGAGCGTGAGGGCTTCTTAATACGCGTCCGTACAACATGCCCGGAAGATTCATATCGGCACCATACAAAGCTTTGCCCGTCACTTTGTCATACCCATCATGTCTGACGGGTCTTCTTCCGACAGCATTTAATTGCGAATCTGTATTTTTTGGTGTGGTGGTCATAAAACGTGCAGCTCCTTTAATCTAGTGTCATGCCCTGATCATTAATTCTAGATTCAATTTTTGAATGCATGATCATTTCTTATAGGTCTTTAAGCATTTCGATACAAACGGGATTGTAGCATAATTGTGATAAACATTCGTACCTAAATTGTGCCTGTGTGATATAATCCTCCGACTTTTGCTGATCGACAAAATTTGCATATACATCCATATAAACCAATCGATGTAATAGAGATGCGATTTAGACCGAATCGCGTGCTGTAGGAGTATAAAAATGATTGAGGTGATAAATGGCGGGGGAGTGACATCCGCGGCTGGATTTAGTGCGGGGGCCACCTCTGCAGGCCTCAAAACGGAATCTGGTGCACTAGATTTAGGGATACTTTTATCTGACCGACCTGCGACTGTAGCAGGGACGTTTACATCTAACAGTATTAAATCGCCCTCAGTGACGGTAAGTCGGGAACGTATACAGAAAGACACATCGATAGGGTTAGTCGCAAATAGTGGGTGTGCAAACTGCAGTGTGGGAGATCAGGGATATAAAGATGCTATTGAGATGACCAATCTTGCTGCTGCTCACGTTGGAGTGCGCAGTGAAGATTTGTTTGTAGCAAGCACCGGCATGATTGGAGTGGAATTACCAATGGCCCTAGTACGACAAAACATAACTAATGTTGGCTTGTCAGAAGATGGTGGTTCTGATTTTGCTAAATCCATAATGACGACAGATAGTAAGCATAAAGAGAGAGCAGTGTCTTTTGTTCAGGATGG
>CAYFIW010000084.1:0-3775 GCA_964343265.1 uncultured Dehalococcoidia bacterium
TGCTAACCGAAGCTGCGTCCGACTATCCAAGCAATCACCACTATTGCTGGAATCAGGACGAATCGGATGATGTTTCTCATCTTAGAATCACCTATTTATTCGGTGATATTGGAGTAACTTCGCGAAAAGTCCCCACATTTCTGCGAGGACTCCTCTAGTTCAATTTCAGTTTGGTGGGCGGTGGAGGACTCGAACCTCCGACCCCCTGCTTGTAAGGCAGGTGCTCTAACCAACTGAGCTAACCGCCCAAACATTAATGATCTTAAAGCCTATAACCAAAGCTACCAATTGCGTAGCCTGTATACGCTTCAATACCATCCCTGTTATTAGATAATCCACTATTCGACAAAAATATGGCGCGCTTGGCGGGATTCGAACCCACGACCTCAGCCTTCGCAGGGCTGCGCTCTATCCAGCTGAGCTACAAGCGCAAATAACTGTGCACTGAATATCCATGTATCAATAATTAAGTCAATCCTAGTCTATGTCATGGACAAGAATGCACATACCAATGGTAGTATCAGCATAAACCCTAGTCAATTAAATGTTAATTTTCTAAAGTAAATTGGACTACAGGAATAATTCTTTTAGTTTTACTTTGATAATTGTTAAAAGATGGATAATACTCGGTTAATTTATTCCATGCTTTTTTCCTATCCTGATTTTCTAAAATAGTTGCGTTTACCTTAGCCCAGCACGACTTAATAAGTATTTGGGCTTTCGGGTTACTTCGTATATTTAAAAACCAGTCCGGGTGTGAGTGACTTCCTCCGAAAGATGCCACACATAGGAAAGATGTTTTCTCTTCCTTTAAATAAAGTAGTGGAGTACGTCTTTTTGATCCGCTTACTCTTCCCGTCGTTTCGAGCAATAGCATGTCGTATCCAGCTAACGATTTCATTAGTTTGCCTTTGCTTGAAAGTAGAATGAATTCGTGGAATTTGCTGAAAGCTACTATTAGTGTTTTTTTAAAATTGAATTTATGTTTGGTCAAATGATGAAATTTCGTTAACAATTTTTTTGTCAATTTTGTTCAGTAAGGCGATGATAAGTTTTACTGCGCTTTTTACATCCGTATAACTAATTATTGAATTGTGACTGTGTAAATACCTTGTAGGGACCGTTATGTTTATCGTCGGCGTTCCTCCATTTGTTTTTTGTATTTCAGCTCCATCTTGACCATATCCAGACAGAACGTTGTATTGGAGCGGCACATCAATTTCCCTAGCTGTTTTTTCAACTAGGTCTCTCAGTTTTAAGTTTGGAAGCATAGACGAATCGTGAAGAAATATAGCAGGGCCACATCCGACTTTTTCTTGTGCCTCGTATTCTGTAATTCCTGGATAATCTCCAGCTACTCCTGATTCTAGATTGATTGCTAAATCTGGTTTCACTATGGCACTACTTGTGTGCGCGCCTCTTAATCCGACCTCTTCTTGGACTGTGGATACTGCCACTATGTTACTAGGTATTTCGGTATTTTTTATGCGTTCCATAACAGCAGACATGACTGCAAGACCACATCTGTCGTCCCAGGCTTTTCCAACTAATAAATCACTACCGTTTAATATTTCGAATTCACTGTATGGAACTATTGGGTCTCCAGGCCTTATTCCAAGACGATCTACGGCATCTTGCTTATTTGAAGCACCCACATCAAGGAAAAGTTCTTCCTTATTGAAAACTTTTCCTCTTTCTTCAATATTCATAACGTGAGGTGTTTTTATACCGCTAATTGCTGTTAATTCCCCTGATGATGTTAGGAGTTTCCATCTTTGTCCCACAATGGCTTGATCAAGCCATCCTCCCAGGGTTTGGAATTTAATGAATCCTTCTTCTGTGATGTATCGGACTAGCAGGCCGACTTCATCCATATGGGCTGAGATCATTAGATTTGGTTTATCGGGGCTATTTGATCTTGTTGCTATTAATGAGCCTATTCCATCAGTTTCTAATTTTTCACAAAATGCTGAAAGATTACTCCTCATTATTTTTCTAACAGAGCCTTCAAATCCGGAAGCTCCTGGAGCCTCAGAAAGTTCTTTTAGGGTTTTAATTAATTTATCCATGGATATTCTCCCGACAATTTTTTCGTTGCATGTCGAATGTTATTGTAGTTTAGAGACTATATTTAATTGAAATCATTAATGCTCATTGAATTTTGACTGTGAGGTCCAGACTATATAAGCTTTCTGATGTCTGAGATAGATTTGTTGGAGAGTCTACTAGTTGTATGGTTGAAAAAATTGAGGTTCAAAAGACAATATCGGAGGCTAGTCTGGTTTCTGCCGCGGAAAAGGCGGCTGAAAACGTATTAAAATACTCAACCCAGATAAATGAATCCCGACAACTAACAGAGGATGTCGCAGGGCCTATGGCTCACTCTGGTTTATTTAGACTTCTAGTCACGAAGTCCGCTGGGGGCCACGAGATTGACTACCTTACTATGCTCAAAATAGTTAATATTATTGCTCAGGCAGATGGAAGTGTTGCTTGGTGCTTAAATCAAAATAATGTATTGGGCACCTTATCAGCATTCATGCCTAAAGATCTTTCCGAAGAAATTTGGTCGGACCAAAGAGCTATATTGTCCAATGGTCCTCCAATTGGTTGCTCCGCAGTACCCGTTAAAAACGGATACATTCTCAATGGGAGATGGAACTTCAGTAGCGGCTCCCAGCATGCTACCTGGGTGGTCGCTCTAACTCAGGTACTAGGACGGAAGTCTGTTGACAACAAAACTGATGAAATGCGTAATTTTATTTTGCCAAAGTCAGAAGTTAATATGCTAGATGTTTGGCAGGTAAACGGATTGAGAGGAACAGGTAGCTATAGCTTTGAGGCACACGATCTTTTTGTTCCTGAGAGAAGGTCTTTTGTTGATGGCAATCCGCCTTTAGAAGATGGACCACTCTATATAATGCCTAAGACATTACTTTTCTGTTCTGGATTCGCGACAGCTTCTCTTGGGATAGCACGATCTGCTCTCGATTCAGTGATTGGGCTATCAGAAGCGAAAACTCCCCAGGATCAAGATCTTCTGATGAAGCAATCATTTACACAAAGGGAAGTTGGCATAGCAGAGGCAATTTGGCGATCTGCTAAATCCTATCTGCAAGACAGTGCTGAGGCTATTTGGGAGTCTGTCGTGAGTCGTGGAGAGCTTCCAGAAAAGGAAAGGATTGATCTGAGACTTTCTAGTACTCATGCAATTAGAGAGGCTGTAAGAGTTGCGGATATGGCATATTCGATATGTGGTTCTAGTGCCATTTTTGAAAGTACTCCCATTCAGAGAAAATACCAGGATGTCAGGGTTATCTCACAGCAGATACAAGGTAGGATGGCACACTATGACACGGCGGGTAGATATTTTTTGGGCATTGACCCGGAGAGTCGCCTGTATTAGTAGAGGCTTCGGAATCCCTGTTGAGTGGCACAGGTAACGCATGGTCACCGTAATTCTGGCATCACTTCCTTACAAAATAAGGTGAGTGATTCTTTTACTTTGTCAGGTGGTATTATCTCTCCTGCATTAAACTCTAATGCAAAACCACTAAGGTTTAGAGATTTTTTCATTTTCTTTAGTTGTCTCGTCACAGTTTCAGGGTCGCCAACAGCAACTTTTTCACCTTGTATGTCTTCCCATCTGATTTCGGATAGCCGCTGACTTCTGTCAGACCTTTCATTTACAGAGTCTGCGGTTTCTTTGTTCAAAGAACTACCAAGTTGACTTCCTAATCTACGAAACTGCTTCATGAAACTCTGCTCAGAGTTT
>CAYFIW010000085.1:0-3732 GCA_964343265.1 uncultured Dehalococcoidia bacterium
TTTCAACCTAAGAAAACCTCTCTAAATATTCTGGAACTTTGGGGCCCTAAAGTCGAAGTCTATGTTTAAAACAACTAGACAGATTGAGTAGTCAATCCTGCCTAATGTGTGGAACAAAGGTGAACATATGTCAGATCGAAGGATACCAAATAAAGAGGAAGTTAATTCCTTTCTGAGAGATACTAACTGGGGACGATGGGGTAGCAATGGATCCGCTGGTGCAATAAATCTCATAACGCCCCAGAAGCGGATTGAGGCCACTAAACTGGTAAAAACCGGACGAACAGTTTCACTGAGCAGACCTTTACCTGTAACCCCATCAGGAGATAATCCAAGACCCGCTCAGCATTACATGCATAGGGAATCACGACCATTTAGTGGCGGTGCAGCCATGGACTACTATGGGGTCTTCTATCACGGAACGGCAACAACTCACATAGATGCCCTTTGCCACGTATGGAATCAGGATGGTATGTGGGACGGAAAAAACCCTGAGGACGTCATTAAATTTGATGGAGCCACATATGGAACCGTAGATTCGTGGAAAGACGGCATTTTAACACGAGGGATTCTACTTGATGTACCTAAGTATAGAAATGTTCCCTACGTAACTTTAGATCACCCTGTTCACGGATGGGAATTAGATGAAATAGCGTCCTCTCAAAGCGTGGAAATAAAACAAGGAGATGCAGTATTCGTCTATAGTGGAAGAGAAAAATATGCCGCAGATCACGACGGTCGATGGGGAACACCTGAAGGCAGACCTGGCCTGCATGCTTCATGCCTACCATTCGTCAAAAACCACGACATATCCATTCTGGGTTGGGATATGATGGATGCAAAACCAGATGAATATGAGATACCGTGGTCGGTACACGGAGTGATTTTTGCGTATGGAGTTGCTCTCGTAGATAACTCTTTATTAGAACCATTAGCAAAAGCCTGCGCAGAAGAAAAAAGATACGAATTTATGGTTACTATAAACCCTTTGTACGTAAAAGGAGGTACAGGGTCACCTGCAAATCCTATAGCAGTTTTCTAAATTGCTTATGGAAACAAACACCGCAACCATAGAAGTCCCAAGGTCATATAACTTTTTTGAGACATGTAAGTTTGCTTGTTCGTCAAACTCTGAATACTCTCTAGATAAATTCAAAGATGGAATTTACTCGAGAGTTCTACGTATAGATAACAAGATTTGTTTGGTTAAAGCTGCACTCGACACCCACAATGACGTAATAGTCACTGTCAAAGGTGATAATTTAAATGTTTCTCTTTTCAAAGAGTTTCTCAAAATCATATCCAGAATAATAGGCATAGATCAAAACCCTGAAGACTTCTATAAAATGGCGGCATTAGACCCATTATTAGAACCATTATTATGTAGATACCAAGGACTTCATATACCTCAGTCAGAAACAATATTTGAAGCCTTAATATTGTCTATCTTGGGACAACAAATAAGCACCCATGTCGCCAGCATGCTACGTAAGGAAATAATAGTTAACTACGGAGAGCGATTAAAAATAGACGGAGCTGTTCAATACGCTTTCCCTACACCTAAAGTATTGTCACAAGCAACAGTTGAAGAACTGAAAACTCATAAATTGAGTGGGAGGAAGGCTGAATATATTCAACAAATATCAATGATGGAATCAGAAGGAACCATAGATTTGGAATCTTTCAGGAGCCTCCCCGCTGCCGAGGCGACAAAAAAATTAATTGATCTCAAAGGAGTAGGGAGTTGGACAGCTAACTGGCTTCTTGTCAGAGCACTTTCACACCAAGATGGATTTCCATCTGGCGATCTGGCTTTACAAAAATACATGGGAAACCTGATCCTGAAAAGATCAATCATGAGCGAAAAAGACGCCTTGACCTACTCTGAAAGATGGTCTCCTTATCGTAGCTGGGTAACTACCTATATGTTCGCCGACCTAAGAAATCAACTAGCCACATAAGCAAAAATTTTATCTAAAGTCTATTTCTTTTTATTTGATCCATTTTTCTTGTTATCGTTTGCTGATCCATTTAATTTAGTCTTATCATTTTCCTCAAAATCAAGTTCACTGACACATGCGATTGATGATACCGAGTCACCCTGTCTTGGTGAAAATATGGTTACTCCCTGAGTGATTCTTCCTCTCAATGTTCTGATCTCACTGAGATTAGTTCTCATAATCTGTGCGTTTTCAGAAACAACATATACTTCTTTAGATCCATCTACAATCTGAGAATCAGCTATAAGCCCACTATTCTTAGTTATTTTGAATGCCCTTAGGCCCAAACCTCCACGACCTTGTCTTCTATATTCGGACAGAGGATTCACTTTTCCCCTCCCAAGCTTGCTTATAATCATTAGCAAACTATCGTCGTTACCCACATCCATCGCAACTACTCGATCTCCTGTCCTGAGAGACATACCCTTTACTCCACCAGCTGTTCTTCGTCTGACAGGCAGATCATTAACGGAGAACCTTATACCCATGCCCTGCTCAGACACAAAAATAATGTCGTCGTCATCTTTGGCAAGCTTTACTGAAACGACCTCATCATCTCCCTTAAGATTCATAATTATCAAACCTGAGGGTCGTATCTTTTCGACATCCTCCAATTTGATTCTCTTTACTCTCCCTTGACGAGTCCCAAGTACTAAGTATTGGTAATCACTGTATTGCTTTTTACCAACACCGATTAATGCACTGATATTTTCAGTGTCCCAAACATTTACTATGTTCTGTACAGGTACTCCCCTTGTGTTCCTGCTTACATCAGCGCGCAGTTCATATCCAACCTTTGACAGCACTCTACCTTTATTAGTGAAAAACATAAGACTGTCATGACTGTCAACAACAAGAAGGTCTTTTATTGGATCTCCTTCTTTCATATTCATGCCAGACACGCCTTTCCCACCGCGATGCTGTCGCCTGAAAGTATCTGCTGGAATCCTTTTAACATATCCGCCCTGGCTATAGGTAATAACTATCTGCTCATGAGCTTCAAGTTCTTCTCGACTTAAATCCCAGGCCTCACTACTTATCTGAGTGCGACGCCTATCACCAATTTTCTTTTTTAATTCTTCAGTCTCGTCTTTAACAACAAAGAGTATTTTTTTCTCATCTGCCAAGAGTGCCTCTAAGCCTCGAATACTTTCTTGTAATTCTTGATATTCCTGTTCTAGTTTTTCCCTTTCTAGAGCCGCCAATCTACGAAGTTGCATATCAAGGATAGCCTGAGCCTGAGGTTGATCCAAACTAAATTGACTCATTAATTCATTTCTAGCATTTTCCACATCATCAGAGTTTCTAATGAGCTGTATGACCTCATCCAAATTACTAATAGCTATTCTTAACCCGGCAAGTATGTGTGCCCTTTCCTGAGCCTTTTTCAGCTCATATTCAGCCCTTCTCCTGACAACCTCTTGTCGGAAAAGCACATATTGCTGTAGAGCGGTTCTGAGAGTAATTACCCTAGGAGTACCATCAATAAGAGCCAACATGTTGGCAGAAAAAGATGACTGAAGGGCCGTCTGTTTGTAGAGATTGTTTAAAACAACCTGGGGCTGTACGCCTCCCCTAAGTTCATAGACAATTCTCATGCCATCCCTATCAGACTCATCTCGTATTTCCGATATACCTTCTATTTTTCTAGCTTTCACTAAAGCTGCTGTTTTTTCAACTAGTGTTGATTTAACAACCTGATATGGAAGTTCAGTAACAACAATCTGGAACC
>CAYFIW010000086.1:0-3721 GCA_964343265.1 uncultured Dehalococcoidia bacterium
TTACAAGTAGAACTTGCTCAACATGAATATTTATTACCAAGATTAGCTGGGCAATGGACGCACCTTGAAAGGCTTGGAGGAGGCATTGGTACTAGGGGCCCAGGAGAGTCTCAAATCGAGACGGATAGGCGTCTTGCCCGAGCAAGGATACAACGTCTTAAAAAAGAAATAGAGAAAGTTAGGCAGCATAGGTCTCGATATAGGGAAAGAAGGAAAACTACTAATAGCAAGGTTGCGACATTAGTTGGATATACCAACGCTGGAAAAAGCACTCTTCTTAATTCTCTAACCGCTTCTAAGGTTTTAGCCGAGAATAAGATGTTTTCAACATTGGATCCGGTTACTAGGAGATTGCCACTTTCCAACGGAACGCACATTTTGTTGACTGATACAGTTGGGTTTGTTCAAAAGCTACCTACGGACCTGATAGCCGCTTTTAGGGCAACGCTTGAGGAGGCTAATGACGCGGATTTGATTCTGCATATATTAGATGTCACACATCCTCAGAGAATGGAGCAGGCTATTTCTGTTATCGATATATTGCACGATATAGGTTTATCTGAAAAACCTATCCTTACAATTCTAAATAAATGGGATAAATTTCCGGAAGGATATGAACCATACGATGACGACGATTTGAGAAGATTCATGGAAATGTTTGACAGTGTGGTTTTTAGTGCAGGTATTAATGGGGCAGGTAAGATGGAAATTCTTCGTTCCATAGAGAATATAGTTGGTTCCTTAGATGTGGAACTGGTGAATTAATATAGTTGCGCACTATATATGTTATGTAAAGTTAGTGGACGGGTAATATTACGTCTGCCACCCCTTTAGCTACAAAAAGCTCCAACAATCTAATGAACAATAGATTTCTGTCATCGTCTGATATATAGGTTATGGAAGGATTAGAATAGCTATTTGCTGGAAATGGGGATCTACCTAAATATAACGTGGGACCACTTGTTGAGGCTTCGGCTAACCCCAACGCATATATATTTTCTATATCTCTATTATCACTGTCAGGTTTTGGGACAACGAGGCTACAGGCGATTTGAGTTCTCTCGTATTCAATTAAGGCGGATTCCAAATTTTTAAGATTTACTTGAATACTTTTAAGATTCAGGTTAGCGAAATGTTTTTCCAGTGAGAGGACGATTTCTGAGGAGTCTTCGACTGCCATTATGAGTATTTTTCTGTCAGTTGCAGTCGGCGGTGTTTCGTTATCGGATGCTGTTTTTACTTGGGAAGGCTCTTTGCCTTCATGAACCGTTTCGGTTGATATATATTTTTCGGGTGATTTTGAATATATCGGGGTAAGTTTCTTGTTTGCTTTGATTATTTCTACGAATTCTTCAGTCTGGTCATGATGGATTCCTAGATCTCTGATGGCAATGTTTCTGAGTAGTTCATCTTCTGGGATCTCAGAATTGCCAATTAGTTTATTTAATTTTTCAAAAATTTCGGGTTTGTTCAGTGCGATTGTCAGTGCTTCTGAATACTCATTTTTATCTTTACTGGCCGCTATTATTGTTCCTAAATTCGTTATTTGGATTGTTTCGTCTTTATATCGGCCCTCAGTAATCCCATATTCTTCGCAGGCAGCCAATTTGGTTGTGAACGAACTGCTATTGGCACTCGTACCTATTTTTTTGGCCAGAAGAATTCGACTTAATGGTAATCCTGCGTTTTCGGAAAATATAATCTTAGGGATCACTAGGCATTCCGCTAGGCTATAAGCAGGGTATTTTCTTATTAGCCTACGCCGTTTTTTACGTTCATCATTCATAGGGCACGTTTCATTGAAATGATTCTGAAATGATTTTGAAATAAATATAACACTTATTTCAAGTGGATGGTATTTTAACTATTCCTGTTTTTTGAGGACGTTTTATTCTTGTTGTTACAATTAGTTGATAGTATGTAAAGGATTATTAATGTTGGAATACACGCTCTTCAATTCAAAATATTGTAAAAATGTTGGGATTTTGATCTGGCTTACGGTCACTTTGGTTTTCATATACAGCTGTGGTTTAGCACCTGCTAATGGACAAAATCCGGCAAATTCCGAGCAGATCTCTGGATTTAGAAATGCAGAAGAAAGTACTGACAATAGTAGTGCGCCGTTTTCTGCATCGGTTACACCTTTGGAATCCAGGTTAGGGTCTTCCAAAGGTACCCCAGAGGAATTAAATGCGGTATGGGAAGCATGGGCACTCCTTAATCGGGATCACGTAGACAGGGATCTGTTTAACGCGGATGACTTCGAGGAATTTGCTATAAAAGGCATGATTGCTGCTGTTGACGATCCGTATACATCATATATTGAACCTGCGGTTATGAAGATTGAGCAGCAAGATTTATCTGGTGAATTTGAAGGAATTGGTGCCCATGTTAGGAGACGAGAGGATGGTGCGATCCAGATAATAAGTCCGATAGAGGGTGGTCCAGCAGAATCGGCCGGAATATTGTCAGGAGATATTATTGTTGCGGTTGATGGAGAAGAAATTGGTGGGCTGCCGCTTCTTGAAGCTGTAACAAAAATTAGGGGCCCTAGGGGTAGTTTGGTGGTTTTGACAATTAAAAGACTGGGACAACTTCAAACGACTGAGATAGACGTTATACGAGACGTGATTGCGTTACCGAGTGTGCTTTTACGTTCTGAGCCGGGGTCTGATATAACGCATATAAGAATCACGGAGTTTAAGGCCGACACTCCGGACAGGCTGAAAGAGGTACTCCTGCAGGAGATTGATGGGGGTGCTGAAGGCCTCATACTTGATCTTAGAAGTAATCCTGGTGGATATTTACAGCAGGTGTTTGAAATTGCAGATATGTTTCTAAATGAAGAAGTTATCTTAGTCGAGGAAAGACAGGATAAGGAAGTCTTATGGGAGTCCAAAGATGGGGGATTAGCGACGGATTTACCGGTAGTTTTACTAGTCAATGCATATAGTGCTAGTGGAAGTGAAATATTAATGGGCGCATTTCAGGATTCTGGAAGAAGTCAGGTTGTTGGAGAGAAGACTTTTGGTAAAGGGACTGTCAATATTTTCAGAGAACTAAGCAATGGGGGCGGACTATATATGTCTATAGGTCGCTGGTACACTCCTATGAAAAGACAAATTGAAGGTGAGGGATTGCTTCCGGATTTTGAAGTAACTGATACGGACCCTCAAAAAGCAGATATTATGCAGGTTGAAAAGGCAATAGAATTGCTTGAAAACCTGATAAGTGTAGATGGAAAGTGATGTTTCATGGCTCATGGTAAAACTATTTCTGTTAACAGGAGGGCTTCGTATGACTATGAAGTACTTGACAAGGTTGAAGCTGGGTTAGTTCTTCTTGCAACAGAGATTAAGTCTATAAGGGATAATCGCGTTAATTTAGCCGGGTCATATGCTTTTCCGATGAACGGAGAATTATGGCTACAAAATTCTCATATAGCCCCCTACCCTTCTGCCGTTAGAGATAATCATGATCCGTTACGACCCCGAAAACTACTCTTAAGAAAAGATCAGCTTAGGAGGTTTTCTCAGGCTGCGCAGCAAAAAGGTCATACTCTCGTTCCACTGCGGTTATATTTGTCTGGTCATTTTGCAAAGGTAGAGCTTGGAATAGGAATTGGTAGGCGTAGGCATGATAAAAGACGTGCAATCCAAGATAGAGATCGTAGAAGGGAGGCGAAGGAAGCAGAAAGAAGGATCCAGTAGCGAATGGATGT
>CAYFIW010000087.1:0-3533 GCA_964343265.1 uncultured Dehalococcoidia bacterium
ACAGCACCAGCCAACCACTACGAGCCCAATAATTATGATTTATACAACATGGTAGGAAACGTTTGGGAATGGCAAAGTGATTGGTTCAGTTCCACTCACCATTCCCAAAAACCTGAACATAAAGTTGCCGTAAATCCCATTGGACCTAAGACTGGAACCGCAAAAACTATAAAAGGTGGTTCATACTTATGCCACGAATCCTACTGCAATAGATACCGAATAGCTGCAAGAAGTTCAAACACGCCTGACAGTTCTACTGGCAATTTGGGATTTCGTTGCGTATCAGATCTAGAATAAATTCGATTCCGTTATTGGGTTGATGCCTTTTTGAACCAGAAAAAATATACCCAAACCGCAACTATAAATGCCGGGAATAATACCCATCCCACGGCAAACCAGTTAGGGTCGCGGCTATTACCCAAGCAATGCGCAACATACACGATACCTGAAACTTGTAAAAACAATGACACAAAAAACATCATCAGAAAAGAAAATATTCTATTAAATATCGAAATTCCAACGGCAGCAAAAACCACCGAAAAAGAAAAAATCATCCCGAAATAAAGTGTGAAACTATTTAAATACAAACTTTCCGATGAATTTAAACCCATGAAATTTAGTTGAATATCAGAGCCGAAGTTTCTCAAAGTTATGGAGTCAGGCATCAAAATTCTCGAAATTTTAATCAAAACTCCATTATAGGTTTCCATTATGGTGAAAAAGACGATTCCAATTAAAACCAATAGGATGATGAACCGAAACAAAAAAACTATGGCCATACCTCTAGATAACATAGACATCTCGTTTTTTCATTTTTTTATGGCAAATTCGCGAGACCATGAGAACCAAAATACGATTGCAACCATTACTACAATTCCCTGCCAAACAACCAGATGAGCAAAATCCAATAAGCCTGGATAATGCATCTCAATCCACACCAAGTTAACTATTCTGACTTGATTAAGGATAAGTAACATTAATGATCCGGCAGAAATTCCAACAAGTTTTCTGATCGTACTTGCTGGATATCCGGCTATGGCGCCAATCAATAATAAAATCGGTCCAATAGCGGTACACTCATCAATAATTTTTATCGTAAAGTCAGTCGAAGACAGAATCGTATTATGAATTTGCAAATCAAATCCCAACATTCTTAGTAAGAGAAAAGCAATTATGGCCGTCCATCTCTCGAAAAATTCTGATGCCGAGCTTGAAACATAATAAAAATAAAGCAGGCAAGCAGCTACTAAGGATAAAACCAAAGGAAATATTGTCCTCAGAGCATACATAAATCACTTTCTTTATTTTCATTACACAAAGTTTTAGGATTTAGATCACGATATTTACTAATTCTAACGTTTAGCACAAGCACAAATAAATTGTCCTCACTTTTGACGCTTAACATGCCTTAAAATTACATTAGTTAAATTAAAAGTACGGAAAAAAATAAGCCTGAGAGACCATTTACTGAGTGACCATAAGATAAAATGGTAGCAAATCCCGTTAGAGATAATTCTTGAGCAAACAACATCATTGGCCGATCTGTGGAGACTGTTATCTAAAATGAAAGTGACAATCACTAGTGACCATATAAGAGAAGAATTCTTATCTTTTTTTGAGAGCAAAGGACATCTCAGGGTTAAAAGTGCCTCTCTGATACCTGTTGGAGACCCAACCTTACTTCTAACTATTGCTGGAATGAATCAATTTAAACCTTATTTTTCGGGACAACAAACTCCTCCCAACAGACGACTTACATCGTCCCAAAAATGTTTTCGTACACCCGATATAGATGTAGTTGGCGATGCTACTCACAACACGATGTTTGAAATGTTAGGAAATTTCAGTATTGGAGACTATTTCAAAAAAGAAGCCATAAGCTATGCGCTTGAATTCCTCACTCAAAACTTAAAATTGCCGATAGAAAGGTTCGGTATAACGATTCATGAAACCGATGATGAATCGCAAATTCTCTGGGAAGATGTGGGTATAGCAAGCAGCAATATATATAAGTTTGGAGACTCAGATAACTGGTGGGGACCTCCTATTCATGGAGAAGAAGGCCCTTGTGGACCATGCAGCGAATTACATTACGACTTCGGAGCACAATATGGTTGCGGAGACACTGATTGTAAACCTAACTGTGAGAATCTAACTAGCACAAATGAAGTTTGCAATAGATATGTCGAACTCTGGAATCTTGTTTTTATGCAGTACTATCACCATCCAGATGGCTCAAGAGACTCATTGCCCGCTCCCAGTATAGACACTGGCATGGGACTAGAAAGAGCAACCATAATCATGCAAGAAGTCCAAACGATGTATGAAACAGATATCTTTTCATCCCTAGTTGATCAGGTCAGTAGCCTAACCTCAGTTCCTTATGGAGCCTCTCTGGATTCAGATTATGCGATTAGGGCTATCGCCGAGCATTCAAGAAGTTCGACATTTCTAACTGCAGATGGTGTAGTCCCCGGCAACGAGGGCAGAGGATACGTTTTAAGAAGAGTGATAAGAAGGGCCATTAGACTTGGCAAAAAATTGGGAATAGAGGGAGCATTTTTAGGGTCTTTGTCAGAATCGGTTATAAAAAGAATGGGCGACGTATATCCAGAATTAGTAAACCATAAAGATTTCATCTTAACTGTTCTTGCCTTAGAAGAAGAACGTTTTCAGCAAGCTTTTGAAAACGGATATTTGATGCTAGAAGAGGCAATGGTTCGTGACAACGACAGAATAAATGGCAGGACCGTATTTCAACTTTGGGATACTTATGGATTCCCTGTAGAAATGACGCAAGAGATAGCTGAAGAAAATAATATCTCTGTTGACATGGAAGGCTTTAACACAGAAATGGAATCTCAAAGGGAACGGGCACGAGCAGGTTCACAATTTGACGGGGACCATGCCAGAATCAGGGTTTATGAGGAGCTTGGAGTTGGATCTACGAATTTCACAGGTTATGAGACATTAAATGGGAATTCCGTCATCGTTGGTATCGTCAATGAATCCAGTTCCAGTTTAGAGGCCCGAAAGGGAGAAAAAGTAGAAATCATACTACAGGAAACTCCATTTTATTCCGAAGGTGGTGGACAAGTAGGAGATTGCGGAAAAATAATCGGCCCCAATGGTGAAATTAAAATAACGGACACAAGGGAAATGATACCGGGTATGATCGTTCACTTTGGCCAAGTATCGGAAGGTATTATCGGTGTCGGTGATATGGTCGAAACCGTAGTGGATAAAATAAGAAGAGAAGATACTGCAAGAAACCATACTGCAACTCACATGTTACATGCAGCTCTAAGAGAAATACTTGGACCTCATGTTCGGCAAGCAGGTTCGCTTGTAACACCTGAAAGACTTAGATTCGATTTTAGTCATGTTAAAGCAGTTACAAAAGACGAAATGTGGCGAATTCAATCTTTGGTTAATGAAAAAATCCGACATAACGCGAACATTATACGAACGGAAAACACTTATACCGGAGCATTAGAAAACGGGGCGTTGGCATTCTTTGGTGACAAATACGG
>CAYFIW010000088.1:0-3507 GCA_964343265.1 uncultured Dehalococcoidia bacterium
CTCAAGTTGAAATTCTAAATAATAATCAGGATTTGTTTAGTAGTCTTGGTATGGATATTGAAGAGTTTGGTCAAAATACGTATTTAATCCGAAGTATTCCTTCCGTTCTCTCCCAATCTGATCCAAAAAGTGCGTTTATCGAGGCAATCGATATTTTAGCAAGTGGTACAAATTTTGAGTCTTGGGAAGAAAAGGCATCTTATTCAATAGCCTGTCATGCAGCTATTAGAGCGGGTAAGGCTTTGACTCTAAAAGAAATGGAGAGCCTGGTAGGCCAATTAGAATCGTGTCGACAACCTAATACCTGTCCGCATGGAAGACCAACTTTGATAGAGATAAGCGAAAGTTACCTAGAAAGACAATTTGGACGTACTTAACGTTTCGGTCTGTGTGCCTGTCAAGGTTCGTCTAGCGATTGTTCCTCATCTAAATCTTTAGAAATCGGTGGTATGTCCTCAGTTGAAGGCCATTGAATTCTCTGGTCTAGTCTTGAAACTGGTATGGCTGGAACCGTTTGGATTTCTACCCCAGCTTTAACTCCTAAGTCCAAAGAAAACCTGGCTGCCGCTTCATTGTCAGGGGCCTCTAATACGGTTATGAAATCATGGTCACCTAAAACGGCGTACAATCCCATGCAATGAACATCGTTCAGGTCACTAGAATGTGCAGCATGAAGAATTAATTCTGGGTCTTCATGCATAAGATTCCTACCTTCCTGAGTCAACGTCATCAACAAGAAATATGTAGCCATTCAAACCTCTTTTACAGATATTAAGATATATAAATGGGCAAATAGGCTTACCAATTTAGAAGATATGGTTTTTGTTTTTCCCATCCTTCATCGGATGGAAAAATCGTATTCATAATTACTCTTTCGCGATCTCCGTCTATCCAATCTTCCACTGTTGATATCCATTTCTGGTAATGTGGCGCTTCTCTGTGAGCATCTAAAGCTGACTGGTCCTTATAAACTTCGTAGAGGTGGAATTTGTTGGAATCTTCTGAATTTTGCAGAATATCAAACCTGAAGCATCCAGGTTCGTCTCGTACTGAACCTTGAGAATCCCCTAAACTGGCTTCCTTGAATTGTTCTACAAATCCATCCTTGATTTGTATGGTTACAAATATAGATATCATTAATTTTATCTCCAGTTTTACATTTAAAACACTACCAAGGCTGAATTATAATTACTTCACGATGATATTTACCCTTACTATGAGGGACATTTTTCGAGTAATTTTACTTCTTTCCATAATTTGTCTTTTTCTTGTATGGTTAGTTTACTGAATTTAACCCCTTTCCTTTCAGATATCCTTTCCATAAGTTTAAATCGAGATTGAAACTTATGGTTTGTTTGTCTTAGAGCTTGTTCAGGATTAACTCCCATTTTTCTTGCAGCGTTCACTATGGTGAAAAGCAGGTCTCCATACTCTTCTTGAATTTCTTCTTTGTTAGTGGCTGCATATATTTCATCTAATTCTTCCACAACTTTATCTCGTATTTCACGAGGGTTATCCCAGTCAAATCCGCTTTTAGAAGCTTTTTTTTGTAGAGATTCTGCAAAAGATAAAGATGGCAAGTTTATTGGTATTCCGTCTATTAAAGAAGGTCTCGTAGAGGCTTTTTCCTGTTGTTTAATCTTCTCCCAGTTGCTCTTTAGTTCATCAACATTTTCGAATTCAAGACCTGCAAAAACGTGCGGATGTCTCTTGATATATTTATCGTGCAAGGCCTTAAACACCGATTCAAGATTAAACAATCCCATGGATTTTCCGATGTGGATTTGAAAAGCCATATGAAATAAAACATCTCCTATTTCTTCCAATATTTCTGCTGAATTATCGTTTTCAATAGCATCTATCAGCTCGTAACATTCCTCTAATAGCATTGGTGCAAGACTCTTCGGAGTTTGGTCTTTGTCCCAAGGACAACCCTCATCGCCTCTGAGAATATCCATCAATGCTATTGTTCCTTCAAAAGAATTTTCTATTGATAATTCATTCATTTTTTTCTAGGTCTCCTAATAAATAACTCGTGATTGACACCCAGTTGATATCGTAACTAAGCTTTGTATTGAAATGTTAAAACGTTTATTTGGTATAACAAGGCTAAGCTTAATACTTATAGTGGTTCCATTGCTCCTGATAGCCACTAATGTACTTTCTGTTGTTACTTTTTCCTACTTATATAGTTATGGATTTGAGAAGTATGACATTGTGGCATACACGGGAATTGAAATGGAACAACTTGAATTAGCAGGTCAACAAATAAGGGATTATTTCTCAAATGATGACGAATGGATCACGATAAGGGTGGAAAGGCATGGAGAAATAGTTCCAAATCTTTTTAATGAACGTGAAATACTTCATATGAAAGATGTGAAGCATTTATTGAACAAGGTGAAATATGTCCAACAAATTAGTTTCGTATTAATTGTCATGGGTATTCTTTTAGGATTCCTGACACGTGATCAGGGTCATTTGGCGAGATCTGTCAGATACATTTGTAGGGGAGGTGGTCTTACACTTTTTATGACCGTCTTGGTTGGGATTTTAATGGTGGTTGGGTTTCAAAGGATTTTTATATTATTTCATTTGGTTAGTTTTGATAATGATCTGTGGATACTCGATCCGCGTAGAGATTTTCTCATTATGATGTTTCCAACGGGATTTTTCTTTGATGCGACAATGTTGATTGCTCTAATGACGGTAGTAGAGGGAATAGTGTTGTGGCTTGTTGCACCTAGAATTTTAAGGAAATTCTTTAATATTTGAAATTAGGCGGTGCCGTAAACTTTCTCGGCTACAACTACAACAGCGGCTCTCTTATCTGCTTTCATCGCTTCGTCATATTCTTCCCAGTTCGGGTGTTCTCTTCCGCTTGCATTTTTGTAGATTTTTCTGAGAATTGACGCTATTTTATGTTCTGGTGTGTTTTTAAATGTGTAAATTTTTGCTTTCCCTTGAAGAACTATATATGGTGACCAATTGTTGGTTGAAACAAGTAGACTACATTTTGGATTCCTTTTAAGATTAATTAACTTTGCTCGCTCTTCTGTAGTCGTAAAAGCTGCCCCATTTTCAAGAGGCCCAACTGTCACAATACTGAGTTGTATATCTCCATTTGACCTAAATGTACTCAACACGGCATCGTGGTGAGACGAAAGGAAGTCATTTAGTTTTGATTCATCCATTAAGTGCCTTTTCCTATATTTCTACTTCGTAGAGTAAATAATTTGATTCAGTCATACCCAGGCTCTGGTAGACATTTTGAGCCTTTTGGTTATTTTTTTCGACATATAAACGGATACCACATATATTTTTTTCTTGGGTTGCTATTTCACAGAGGGTTTTATGAAGTTCTGTGTATACTCCTTTCCTTCTCCAATCCACTACCACATAAACGCTTTGAATCCACCAAAACCATCCGTTTCTCCAATCACTCCATTCCCTGGTTACTAACAAGCTGCCAATCAATGATGATTCCGATTCAGCAACCAAATAGAA
>CAYFIW010000089.1:0-3412 GCA_964343265.1 uncultured Dehalococcoidia bacterium
GGCCGCACCGATTAGAGTACAGCCAGAGAAATCCAAGGATTTAAGGACGAAAGGAGGACCCTAGAAAGTACCCTTTACTCAATCCTAAGGAGGAGGATGACTCTTAGAAAACAAGCAAAGATACTGGGGATTGCCCCATTTTACTTAAGCATGATGATTAACGGGAAACGACCGTGAAATGCAGAAATCTGTGAACGCTATGAAGAACTTGTGAACACTACTGTGAACACTCAGGAAAACAAAATCACCCCCATTTCTGAGGGTGAAAAAACAATTATTTAGCTTTGGCGGGAGCGCGAGGGAGTCGAACCCACCACACCAGTCGCAGGACTGCTGCCAACGGATTTGAAGTCCGCGGAGACCACCAGGCCTCATCCGCCCCCATGAGTCATATATTAGTTACTCTGCTAGAGCTTCGTCTAGTTTCTTCTGAATTATCGACTTAGGAACAGCCCCAATAATTTGGTCAATAGGCTTTCCTTCATTAAATATTAGGAGAGCTGGAATGCCCCTAATATTTAATGCTGTCGAGGTTCTAGGATTGGAGTCAACGTCAAGCTTACCAACTTTGACTTTTCCGTCATATTCATCGGCGACCTGTGCTACCGAAGGCGCTATCATTTTGCATGGCTGACACCAATCAGCCCAAAAATCTACAAGGACAGGTATGTCAGAATTCAAAACTTCTTCTTGGAAATTATCGTCAGTTATCTCAATCGGATCGGCCATGTGTATTCTCCCGAAAACTAATTTTATTTGTATTAATAAGCAACTATCTGTTGAATTAAAAAATTTAACCCCTATTCCTTTGATAATCTACAAAGTCTATAGGAATATATTCAACTTCATCCCAAAAAAGTGTACCTAATACCAATCCTTTTGGAACATCAAAAACAAGAAATCCTTCCACTTGGTAATCTCTTGGCAAGTCTGTTATCTCCCAAAGTAACCTAGGAATTTTTTTAGTATGAGGCCCTTCCTTTAAACTTTCATTTATAACTCTAGCATTTTCATATGGATCGATTGCTCCATATCGTTTACCTCTTCTGTCTCCAAGCTTCGCCGCTTCGGAATCAATCAAAAGTGGTATCACAGTACTTGTACGATTCACAATTATGGTGCTTATCACCACTATTTGACGATTTGAGGCACTGGGCACCAGTACATTTGTCTTACCTGATTCATCTATAAAGAAAGCCTTATCAACGACAACGGGGTCACCTGCGTGAACTTCCATAGTTCTACCAGCCGACCCTTGCGTTTGTCCTTCATCTGATTCTCCACAGGACACCATAATTACGAAAAATAGCGCAATCACAACAAATGGTAAGTTAGTTCCTAGTTTTACTTTCACTTTAAAAACAAAACCCCCAACCATGGCTGAATGTGTTCAATAAATTTAAGATATTTAACCGGATTCTCACACTATAGAAGGCATAGATCTAAGTCTTTCTACTAATTTAGGTAATACTTCAAGCAAATAATCCACATTTTCCTGTGTGTTGTCTCTTCCCAGGGTGATCCTGAGAGTTCCTTGAGCTTGTTCGGCAGTCCTACCAATGGCCAAAAGCACATGGGAAGGCTCTATAGAAGCGGAAGAACATGCACTACCACTTGAAGCACAAATTCCTGAAAAATCAAGCCCAAGAAGTATTGGTTCTCCTTCTACACCCAAAAAGGAAACACTAACGTTGTTCGGTAGTCTATCCTTCCTATGTCCATTAATTAGTATACCTTCAATATTTTCACTCAGGCCTTCAATTATTTCATCCCTAAATCTTGAGAGTTTTTTGCCTTGTTCCTCTTGCTCCATAATAGCTAAAGACAGAGCCAACTCCATGCCTACAATCGCTGGAACATTTTCCGTTCCAGATCGTCTCTGTCGCTCTTGTCCTCCTCCCATCAGCAGAGGTTCAAATGGAGTGCCTCTTTTGATATACAACGCACCCACCCCCCGAGGACCATAAAATTTATGGGCCGACATACTCAACATATCCACCGGCCAATCTTTTACGTTGACAGGTATATGTCCCATAGCCTGTACAGCATCCGTATGAACTAAAATTGATGTTCCCATTGAGCTCGCAGAGTCTTTAACCATATTCGTTATTTCAGTAATAGGTTGTACAGTGCCTATTTCGTTGTTGGCAGCCATGATACTGACTAATATCGTCTTATCGGTAATGGCATTTTCGACATCCGAAATATTTACTTTACCTTCTCTGTCCACTGGGAGATATGTAACTTCAAATCCAAATTGTTCCATTTGCATACATGTATGCAAAACAGCATGATGTTCAATTGAAGTAGTTATAATATGATTACCCAGATGACGCATGGCCAAGGCTGCGCCTTTAATGGCAGCATTATCGGACTCAGTACCACCACTTGTAAAAGTTATTTCACTAGACCTACACCCGATTAATTTAGCTATTGTCCTTCTAGATTCGTCTACCGCATTTCTCGCTTGTTGTGCCAAGGTATATATACTTGACGGATTACCATAGTTTTCTTTCATAAAAGGTATCATCCGCTGCAGAACCTCTTCTCTCATAGGTGTGGTAGCGGCGTGGTCCATATAGACAAGCTTTGATTCTTCAGATGACATATAAAATTTACTCGATATCCTCGGAAATAAATTTGTTTGCTATTACTATATCTATGCAGGAGTTAATTTTAGCACGCCCTCACCTGAACACTAAGAAGAATAAATCAGAAAACAGTTATCCCTAAAAATAAGCGCCAGGCATTAGTAATCAGTTCGCTAAATTAGTTCTTTCCTTTCCGAAAAAACAGTATGCACAGCATGATCGGCCGAAAGGTACTCTATACCTCTATCTAAAACCCTGGAATCAATCTTTTTGATTTTGAAAGTTGACAAGACTTCATTTTTCGCCAAAGAGTCGTCGAATTTTTTGCACGAGAAAATATCAACATTAAGATACCTCTTTTCTGGAAATGTGTGAATGCTAATATGACTTTCAGCGATAAGTATAAATCCAGACACGCCCCAATCACCGGGCTGCTTCCCGTGATATTCGACCACTCTAGGAGGTGATATAGAGGTCATTCCAATAGTCTTAGGATATTTTCCCAAAAATCTCCTTATTATTTCCAAATTAGAAATAATATCCCTATCAGCATCAAACCCATCGAGTACAAGGTGCAATTGTATTTCCGCCTGTCAGTCCTGGTTGTCACAACAACTTATAAATTTGTAGCCATGCTACGCCTTACTTTTACTTGAAGTACAACTAGAGTTGATTTAATATTTTTCAGTTATCAATATACGTACGATATATCAACAGCGGATCATTGGCCAGATCGAAAATAGTGCGACGGCCAGACAGGTACCCATGATAGAAGTCACAGACGTCACAAAAAACTATGGGGATTTTCCAGCCGTAACTTC
>CAYFIW010000090.1:0-3372 GCA_964343265.1 uncultured Dehalococcoidia bacterium
CGGTTAGAGCGCAGTCCTGATAAGACTGAGGTCCCAGGTTCGAGTCCTGGTTGGCCCACCACCCCTACAGAACCATTTCCAATAATCCTGTAATTTACAAACTATCGATAAAAGCAATTTCTTCTGTCAACTCGTCCATAGTATAGAAATGTTCTAAGAGAATAGTTGCATCTAATTCCTTAACTGACCTATGAAAATCTGTAGGAATTGTGCCTTTACCTACAGACAGGTGAGAATCTTTTCTCCCTCTAACATCGTACAAATAATTATCACTCCAATGTACATGTTTAATTAAATCAGGTCGGCTGAGAAACGCAGAAATTTTTCCCTCTCGTTGATCTTCAGGATACCGATGAGCATAAGTACTAACATGACTAGTATCGAGGCATAAGTTTACATTTTCCATGTCAACGTCTAAGCACATCTGAATCCATTCCTCTGGGTGCATACCAAAGGCTTCATTTTTATCAGTCCAATCAACATCGGCAAAGTTTGTCTCTTCCGAGATGTCGTTCACTTCCCAATATGAAATCAGATTCTCCATGACGATTTCTATATTATGGCTTTGTGCATGTTTTGCCAGCGTTCGAATAGATTCAACATGTATATCGTAGTCACCTACTTGGCCACGTGGTTGTGTATCATAACGCCAAGTCTTGTAAGCAAAATGCATGTTTAGCTGGCTAACATTTGGAAAAGTAGCGCATCTATCTATGTAATCTATAAATACAGAAATACTTAAATCCCTGAAATCACTATCAGTAGCTGCTATATTCAAGCGTTCCTCACCTAGTGAAATGGGAGCATGAGCACTATAAAGAACCGAAGAATATTCTTTATATTCATCAATATTGTCTCGGAGGGAAGTCTCGGCCCTAAGGTTTAAACTTTCAATGTTTTTTAATCCAGTTTTAACAGGAACGGCGAGCGGGTATTTTAAATCGGACATATCTATCCACCTATATCAACAAATATACTAGGACCTAAGAAACCGTATCCTTACTTTACGTAAGTTTCGTGTATCAATTCTAACCTATCACCAACACGTGATTTCCTGTCTCTACATTACTGTAGAATGTCGTGAGATTTAACAGAGGGAAAATTGGAATGAAAAACCATCAAATTGACAGGGCAGTGAAACTAGCAGGATTACCGTTACCAGAGTCAGACATTGAAGTTGTTGGGTCAGATCCTGTTTACTATTCACCTTTCCATGTAGCAGAAGGTGCCGCAGTAGTTCACTCATTGGTTGGATCAAAAATCGACGAACTTTGGCAGCTAGCCGGCCATTCACCTCAAAAAATAAAGATTGATATACGTCATGCTGCCGCTTCTTTAAATTCCATGAATTGGTTGAATGTACAAAAGCCAGCCGAGATAGACTCTGCAAAGGATGAACCTGCAACGCCATGGAGATTCGTCCATATGACGCGCATATATAAATGTGGTGACGGGCGGTTCTTTCACCTCCATAATTCGTTTAACGATGGTCCAATAGTAGCGAAACATCTTGGCATAGACGTAGGGTCTGACGTAAATACGATTGCTAAGGCGATGCAAAACCAAAATTCTTTCCAGCTCGAAGAAGATTTAATAAAACAAAAGCTCACAGGGGTAGTAATAAGAAGTCCTGAAGAATGGTTAAGTCATCCTCAAGGGATAAACCTCTCCCAAAAACCAGTAGTCCAAATAACAAAAATAGGTGACGCTCCCATAGAAAATGCTAAAGCCGGTGAAAGACCGTTAGATGGTCTGAAAGTACTGGATCTCACCAGGGTTTTAGCTGGACCTACAAGTGCCCGCACTCTCGCAGAACATGGCGCACAAGTTCTGCATGTTTCTTCACCGAACTTGCCTACAATGGATACAGCGGAAATAGATACAGGTTACGGTAAAAGACAAATTCACCTGGATTTAAACACTAGTGAAGACACAGAAACCCTACGTAAATTAGTAAAACATACAGATGTATTCAACCAAGGGTTTAGAAAAGGTTCTCTAGATAGGAGAGGATTCGGTCCCGAAAAAATGGCAGAGTTAAGGCCGGGGATTATTTATGTTTCTGAAAACTGCTTTGGCCATCAAGGACCATGGGCCAACAGACCTGGATGGGAACAATTAGCACAATCAGCATCTGGCATAGCACACCTGCAAGGTAACCTCGCACCTCTAAAACCAGATCTTGAAGCGAGTATTGCAGCCGGAGAAGATCCAAAGGCACCAAGACTAGTACCTGCACCCATGAATGACTATTCGACTGCTTATTTTGCGGCATACGGAGTTCTTGAAGCTTTAAGACGCCGAGCAACCGAAGGTGGATCATGGCATGTACAAATATCACTTACTCAAACAGCTATGTGGTATGTAAGGTTAGGACTACAGGAAGCGAGCAACGTCGATCTAATTTCAAAAATGGCCGCTGAAACAAACACCTTCAGCAGAGAGTTTAAAAAGGAATCACTTTACAAGCTTATTGAGACCGGATCAAAAGGAGAATTACCGACCGGGATAAAACACTTCTTTGAATCGCACGAGTCTCCTTATGGAAAGATTACCCATCTCGCACCCGTTCTTCAAATGTCAGAGACCCAGCCTCATTGGGAATTTGGCTCTAGACCCTTAGGTTCAGACACCCCGCAATGGTTATAGTATTCGACCAGATAGAACACCTCCCCAACAAGTTAAATTAAGTATATAAAAAGGAATCTGAAAAATGGCTCGAGTCCCCTATATTGATAGAGAATCTTTGTCAGAATCTGATCAGCCTATATTTGACCAGATAGCAAAAACACGAGGAAAAGTATCTAACGTTTTTACGGCTCTCCTAAACAATCCAGGAGCTGCCGAGGCGGTGACTTCTTTAGGAGAATATATAAGGTACCGTTCCCGGTTGGATCCAATCATTAGAGAAACAGCAATACTTACCACCGCCCGTGAACTAAATAATAAGTACGAATGGGCTCAACACGAACCAGTAGCAAAAGATGTAGGCGTAAGGGACGAAGTTATAGACTCAATACTTTCTGGGAAAGGACCCATGGGTTTACCGGCGAAAGAGGGAATATTTATCCAGGCAAGTAAAGAATTGATCAAAACCGGAAGCGTCAGCAATCCAACATATCAGGCTCTTGATCATCTCCTCGGCACTCAACTTACGATTGATTTTATAGTGACTGTCGGATATTACTCTATGCTTTCACGTCTTATATCGTCGTTAGGAGTGGACCTGGACGACGGGTTAACCTTAAACGAAAATTTTGAGTAACAGCACAAATTTTAGTTATAAAGCATTCGCTGCCGTAAGATGATCCCATGGGTCTATCCAATCCTCCAGAATCTCCATACCAAATCCGGGTGCATCTGAAGGTTTTA
>CAYFIW010000091.1:0-3329 GCA_964343265.1 uncultured Dehalococcoidia bacterium
ATACCCGACACCAAGTCTTTCAGCTACGCCTGATCGGAAATTTTGTACAAACACATCGGCATCTTTACAGAGGTCATACACAATCTGGCGACCTTCCTTAGTCTTTAAGTTCACAGCAATGCTTCGCTTGTTTCGATTGCACGTTTCAAAATAAGCTATGCGGCCTTCCCCTAGGTCCATCTTCATACTAGAAGCTCTAGAGAGGCCCCGGGAAGGGTCCCCGTTTAAAGATTCGATTTTGATCACATCAGCACCCATATCTCCCATCATTGAGGTACTAACCGGACCAAATTGCCAAATAGTCCAATCTAAAACCTTTATTCCCGTCAGTGGCCCATTAATTTCTGGAGTGGGGTTATTATCAACCATGATCCACCTCTGCTAATCGCATAAAAAGATTTCGCATTATTTAGTATGGCGATTTATATCATCTTAAAAATGAAAACTCAAAGATTTTTCTAAAAGTTACTTATGAACTGGTTTTTTAGGCAAAATATATATTGGTTGGTTAAAATATGATTTTAAATGTGAAGGTATATGTTTTTAAGAAGTTTACGGTAAATGAACAATAGTTTTGAAAAGGCTGTTAGAGCTAAACTAGGTGTTGGTGAAGGTTCGTTGGATCCAATTCAAATGTCAAAAATCATGACACTCCAGATCGAAAACGCTTCACAGAAAGACATCGACGATTTGGTTAATACACCTAGCATTATTAATCTATCTCTGTTTTGCACAGGCGATATCCATTTGGCTCCTTTGGAAGAATTACCGCTTTTGGACACTTTGAGAATTTCCGACGCGAATTTAGAGGATTTTGCTCCTTTAGAAAAATTAGGTAACTTAAGACACTTGGATGTGAGTGACTCAGAAATAGCAGATTTCTCCCACCTTTCCTCTATGATAGAACTCATCTCTCTCCGACTGAAAAATTGTGACCTTGATGATTTGTCACCACTCGAAGGAATGTTTAATTTAACGAGTCTGAATCTGAACGAAAATAATATTGAGAATCTGAACAGCCTTTCAAGTTTAGAGTCACTTAAGAGTTTAGATATCGAAGGAAATGAAATTTCTAACCTCGACCCGCTCTCCTTTATCAATGGAATCACATGGATTCATGCCGCAAGGAACTACATTCGAGACCTCGGGCCGCTTACGACATTGAAATCTTTAGAATCTCTGGATGTTGGCCACAACCGTGTAACGAATATAGATGCTCTCTCCAAAATTACCAGCATTAATTGGCTGGGATTGTCATTTAACACCATAAGGGACATTAGTCCGATAAATTCGCTACCTAATCTACGTTATTTGGATATTGAAGGAGATTCCTTTAATCAGCAAAGTACCCGTATACATTTGCCAAATCTGGCAGCGAAAGGCATAGATATATTTAGATAATTTGGCGTTAATCTATAGAGGCGCAGGGGGTAGATTGATAGGAAAGGGCACATTGGGATTTTCTTGAACCAATTGATTCCAAACTCGGTGACCTATTTCTTCTGCTTGTTCAATAACCTCACTCTCATTAATAGTTTTAATAGAGGAACTTTGCATTACCCATTCTCCATCTACCATTACATCTGTGACATCCGAAGAGATCCCATTGTGAATAAAAGAGGAAACAATTCTGAGAGTTGGAACGAGGTGGGCTTTGCGGAAATCTATCATAAATAGATCTGCCTTCTTTCCTACCTCAAGTGATCCTACTTTGTCAGCCAAACCTAGTGTTCTGGCTCCGCCTATAGTACCCCATTCTAGAACATCCTCGGGTTGAGGATTCATCTCGTCATTTCTCCGAACTCTTTCATGGAAAAGGGCGGCCCGCATTACCTCCACCATATCTTCGGCCATGTTGTCGGATCCCATACCAACTGAACATCCTGAAGACAATAGTTCATCAATTGGTGCCGCGGCTCCTCTTCTAGCCCCGATAGCAGAGTTATGAGATATACCAGCATAGTTCTGACCAAGTAAGGCAATTTCAGAGCTGTTCAGGTATCTGCAGTGGGCTGCAACTAATCTATTACTCAAAAAATCGTTAGCAAAAAGATAATGAGTTGGCAGGACTCCTCTTATCCGTTTTACCGCTTCAATTTCCTTGTAGCTTTGAGACAAGTGTATGGTATATCCAAGATTATGCTTCTCTGCCAAATCTCTTGAATCTCTAAGGAGCTCGGGTGAAACCCTCTCTGGAGCGTGGGGAGCAACAAAACCTTTTACCCTCCCATTTGATTTGCCATCCCATGTATCTATTAGCTCGGAGGCTTTCCCAATACTTGTTTCACGTTTATAAGATGAATATTCGTACACGCCTTCGTTCAACTTGGAGTCATCTAAATCACTTAAAGTCTCTCCGAGGAAAACTCGTAAACCTGTTGAATCCAAAGTTTGAGCATATTCGGCAATGTCATTTGATATTTCGAGCAAAGTAGTGGTACCACTTTTGATTGCCTCTATGGAGGCGAGTTTTGCAAACACATTCCTCTCAGATTTGGTTAACAAGCCGCGACCAGTGGTTGGGAATTTCAAAGTTGTTGGAAATCCGAAATCTTCTAAAATTCCTTTATCAGCTGTGGCTAAAAGATGTGTGTGGCAATTAATTAGGCCTGGGAAAATGACCTTCCCTTCACCTGCGATGGTCGTAGCAAAAGGATATTTTTCTTCAAGTAGATCGGTTTGCCCAATATCTTGAATGATGTCGTCCTCTATAAAGAGTGCCGATTTGTATAGGATTAATCTGTTTGAATCCCCTGTTACAACAGTAGAATCTCGGATCAAATATTGCCCCATATTGCCTCCTATTCAAAGTTAACATTCCAGGAAAATTAAGTTAGATGCTCTTCTACTGATTTTCGGAATGATTCTGCACCACTTTTCATTAATCCTTGAGCTGCGATTGTAATCATATTTGCGCCTAAATTGATCAAATCGGACACCCGGGCAACATCACTAGGGGAGTTACCGCCAACTCCAACCCACTTCCCTGCACTTCTGATCTTAGGAACTACCTCGTCCATAGCTTTTCGTATTTCTGACTGAGGTGGATTACCCATGCTTTGACCAAGGTCTCCTGGAGCAACATGTAAGACATCAACCCCATCAACTGAAGCGATTTCTATTACGTTTTTAATAGCTTCTACTTCCTCTATCATTGGAATTACGAGGATATTGTCATTAACGAATTTGGTCGATTCTTCTCTTGCAACACTTACCCCATAGTCATGAGCCCTGCCACCACCTACCCCTCTGTTGCCATCCGGATGGTATCTGGCCGCTTCTGCTACGGATTCTGCTTGGGACTTTGTATTGATATGGGGGACAATGAT
>CAYFIW010000092.1:0-3169 GCA_964343265.1 uncultured Dehalococcoidia bacterium
AGGTCGACAAGAGTGGCCCTCATATTTTCTTGAGGCACTCGTATAGCAATATCTTCTGGTACGTGAAATCTCTCTAACATTTTTTAATTCCTTTCCACTGGATGAATCGAAATTGTTCAAACAGCAATAGCTGATTTGATTAGTTTTATGAACAGAATCCTAGCATCAAGAGTGGATATGGGATAGGCCTGAAGATCATGAATTATCATATTTAAGGATTTCTATGCTTGACCTGTAGAATATGATTATGTGAAAAGAATGAAGACAATAAATTTGAGGTGATATATGCCATCCGTAGCAGGCCTTGGACATGTGGGAATTTACACTCACGATCTTTTTAAAATGAGGGATTTTTATTCGAGGGTAATGGGCCTTAAGATTACTGACGAGGAAACCGAAAAAACTGGAATAGTATTTATGTCCTCAAATCCTGAAGAAGAACATCACGAGTTCGTGTTGATGAAGGGAAGAGATGTCCCAGAAGGTTCCAAAGTTGTTCAACAAATATCTTTTTATGTTAATTCGCTTTCAGAATTGAAAGCATTCCATACGGTGTTTAAAGATGAAGAAGTCAGGATACAGAGAACGGTCAGCCATGGAAATGCTTTTGGGATGTATTCTCTCGATCCAGAAGGTAATACGATAGAGATATACTACAGAACCGGATTCCCTGTTCCTCAACCATGTGCGGATCCGGTAAATTTAGACGATTCAGAGGAAAAACTCATTGACATCGCTAAATCTCGAATTCCTGCGTAAATTGCTTCATAAGTAACATGGAATGGCCCTATGATCAGGAAGCGAAACGCCTAGAAATCCTCTCGGCGATTGATTCTATTCGAGGAGTCGTCTCAAAAAATATTCCCTATGGTGAAAAAGAGGGACATCTTCATAGTGACACTTCTAAAGCTGTTCATGATGCCGGTCTGCTGGGTCTTAAATTACCTGAGGTTTTGGGTGGTGCTGAAGCTGATCCTTTTTTACAAACAGAAGTTATTTCCTCTCTAGCTCAGCTAGATACCTCCACTGCTTGGTGCACTATGGTATGTGCAACAAATGTGGGTTCATGTGGGGCTTTTTTGCCAGAAGAGGGAATTGAAAAGGTTTTTATAGATCGATCTCATCCTGTCATTGCTGGTGTTGCCATGCCTTTCGGGGAAGCTGTTCCAACTGAGGGAGGCTACATTGTATCCGGAAAATGGCCCTACGGAAGTGGGATAAAAGCTTCTACATGGGTTACGGCTGGGGCAAAAATAAGGCGTCAGGATAACTCATCAAATACGGATGGTGAACTCAGAGTTTTATTTAAATCTTCTGATGTTGACGTGTTGGACAATTGGGACGTTGCCGGGTTAAAGGGTAGTGGAAGCAACGACTACTCAGTTGACAAAATTTTTGTTCCTTTGGAGTTGACATGGAATACCAACCATGATTCCTTAAGAGGTGGTCCACTCTATTCTATAAAGAGACCTGCATTCGTCGTGTTTGGACACGTCGGAATCGCAATAGGAACGGCAAAGACGGCTTTAAGAGAAGCTAAATTATTTGCCAGTGAGAACTCTAGAAAACTTCCAGGTCAATCTTTAATATCTAATCAGTCACATTTTCAAATGCAACTGGGTGACATGGAGTTGAGACTTCGTTCATTAGAGGCGGTGTCGCGGGAGATGTTCAATTCTATATGGGAAACTGTAAAGTCCGGGTATTTTTTGTCAGACCTAGAGCAATCTCGAATACGGGCTCTGGGATCCTGGGTAACCAAACAATCTCTGGATATAGTCACTTTTGCCTTTCAGTCTGCAGGTGGATCAGCTCTCCATAGCAATAATCCTCTACAACGTAATTTTCGAGATATGTATGCAGCGGCTCAGCATTTTATGGTCAGTCCTACACACATAGAGTCATACGGTAGAGCTTCTTCAGAATCCAAAATTTATCCTTCCTGCTGACTACTTTTCCAAGAATTTAGTTATAGAGTCTGGTTCTATCAAAGGGTATATTTGAAAGGTGGCCGGGACAATTTCAGACCATTCATTTAGTAGTTCATGCAGGGTTTCATTGGATCCAACATTAAAAATAGCTACTGCACCTCTCCCAGTTCTAGCATAAAAAGATTTTGCCAGACCTCGGTCAAGTTTGTCTTGAGCCCATGGCCAGTATTTTTTACGTTGTTCTTTTACTAGTGATGGTTTTACCAATTCGGGGCTACTGATGACTAAAAATATCATAGCTTTATACTACCAAAACGTTCAGGAATTTGAACGATCTACCAGACTTTCAATTCATCCAATCCATATTTTTCTATTACGAGATGTTTGTGGTAGGCGAAGGCTGCTGTGTGTGGTGGACGAAAGTCGCCGGGCAAATGAAAGGGGTTAGTTTTTCTTCCAATTTTTTTCCCTGGGTCTGGGCGACTGAAAAAATTTAGACTATTTAACAAAGGGTGCTGATCTTGTGGTATATGTACTCGACCAGTAATTCCATTTCCTGTTTCGTTTTCTATAAATGTTATGTCGTAACAGTCAGACTGATTGAAATTTGCACCTCTTAAGTCACAATCACTTATTGAAGCCCAACTGAGATCAGCGTTCTCAAAATTTGAATTATTCAGGTTGCATCCAACAAATTGTGAGAATCGTAGGTCGGCCCCGGAGAAATCACTGTTTTTCAAGTTTGAGTTAATGAATTTGGAGAAATGTAAATCTTGAGCGGATAAATCTATACCGGACATATCAAGGTCTTGTGTACCACTTGAATATGGGTTTGTTCCTTTAAACTCTGCACCGAAAGGAATCTGACTAGAGTCTCTGTCATTGGAGACATTTTCAATGTCTAGGCCCGTATTTTGAGTATATTCTGCAAACCACAGATCTAAATATTCTGAGACTCTTTCGATAACCATTTCACTATTTAATTTTACAGGCGATTCATTATTCATATGCTAACCTTTCATTTGAGCTAATCCACAGACTGTGGAAGTTCCAATTCTTCCCAATTTGTCATAAAGGGCAATCGTGCCCACTGAAACTCCCTCCGACGCACCATGATAAAAAGTTTCAGTTCCGATCCATTTTCCCTCCGGGTTTCTCTGTAGATATAAGCTTACGTCTGCGTTGATGTATTTGAGTCCATCCGTTCCGGAATTTGCAAATGGGTTAGCTACGTCTGC
>CAYFIW010000093.1:0-2864 GCA_964343265.1 uncultured Dehalococcoidia bacterium
TTTATACAAAGCGAATTTTTACTTACAAATCCATATCGGGTATTACTTCCAGCCAAGAACCCCGTCAGGATTAGGGCAAAGAGAGACCCTGTGTCCCGCTGTACATTTATATCTTTCCTCTCTAATTTCCCTGCGCTTCCCAGAAAGAGAAGACTGCGACATTCCACTTCCGCAGAAAGGACAACTAACCCCAAACACCGCCCGATTTCTAACCCTATATACCTTTACATGAGTTACAACCTCAGACAACGTAGGAAATTCTCCTATATACCTGAGTACGTACCGAGTTCCAGTACTAATAATACTATTAGTTTCCCGAATCGTCTGCGGAGCAGAGTATTCGTAATCAACAAAACCACAACTCAAACACTCTGCTTCGTCAAAAGTAACAGTTAAGCGAGCTGAACACTTTGGACAATGTACCTTGTTAGGCGTGGGTTTTTTATCGTACCCTGGGCTACCCGGATGCACCCTTCTGGGAACTATAGGTACCCTAGGCTTTGCCGGGGCAAATGGATTTGCAGTTTGAATAACCATATGTTAATCGCTCCTTATGTAACGTCAGAGTAGCCAAGCACTGGCCATCAATTTTTGTCAGCCCTGGAGCAGGCAGAGGGTAGCTATCTCCATGGCGTCATTAACTTAATTAAGCGAATTTTCTTATACTTGTAAAAAAAAAGTCAATAGTAATTAAGGGATATTTGACATTTTTTTTATTTAATTAAAATTTTGTTCAAAACTTTTGTTCTGATTTCATGACTAAATTATAAAAACTTTATCTTTTTCCTATTATTTTATAAAGATAGAGAAATGACAAAAATATTCATACATTTGCGGAATAATCCCTAAAATTAAAAAGGTTCTAAAATAACGCGTTGACACCTGCAAATGTGGATTGGTAGCCTTGCAACATCAAAATTGGATTCAAGATTAGATGGATTTACAGGTGATTCAGAACTTCACTAGTGTCTGTTTGTCCGCTCAGTTGTACAATAAACACATAGTCACCAAGGAGAACCATGTTTCAATGAACATTATCGTCTGCGCAAAGCAAGTTATAGACCCAGACACACCGGCGTCGGCATTTAACGTCGATGAAAACGCATTACGTGTCGTTCCAGCACAAGGGATACCGCCCGTTGTAAATGGATTTTGCGAAAATGCTGTGGAAGCGGCCCTTAAGATAAAAGAGACACTAGGAGATGCAACTATAACAGTACTATCTGTGGGTAATGAATTTGTCATGGATGTAATGAAAAAACCATTGTCTATGGGAGCTGACCAAATGGTTCTTATCCAAGATGAATCATGTGCCAATTTGGACGCCCTTAGCACTGTCAAATTACTCACGGCTGCAATAAAAAAAATTGGAGAATTCGATATAGTTATATGCGGTCAGCAGGCGTCCGACTGGGACAATGCTCATGTTCCACTAGGGTTATCGGAAACCCTTGGACTTCCATGTCTTACTGAGGCTAGTAAAATCGAGATAGATAACGGCTCGGTTAGAGTGAATAGCTCGCGTTCCGATGGTTATGAAGTTTTCGAATCGTCTTTACCCGCACTGATAACCGTCAATAACCAAATTGGCGAACCGAGGTATCCTACACTCAGAGGAATCATGCAGGCCAGCAGGAAAACACCCGATATTTTGACAATATCTGACCTAGGACTGGATTCTGAGGAACTTAAACCTGCCTTGACACTAACAGAGTTGTTTATACCAGTTAGTGATAAACAATGCGAGATCATAGAAGGAGAAGACGAAGCCGACTCAGGGAGACTTCTCGCAATGCGACTAAGGGAAGAAAAAATAATCTAGCTGCAGTAAAAACAGAGATTACAAATCGGTCCATTTTAGATAAAACAGAGGGAAAATGATGACAGAAGTTATTATTCTAGGCGAGTTAGATGGAAACGAGTTACATTCAACGGCTGGTGAACTTATAGCAGCAGGAAGAAAGCTTGCTGATGAACTTGGGACAAAAGTTTCTGCGGCCATTATAGGAGAGGCATCTGCGGAAGTAGCTAATGAAGCTATTTTTTTAGGAGCAGATGAAGTTTACACGGTCTCACACGACTTGATAGTTCAGGGGGTCTCAGACACATATGTAGCCGCTTTGGAATTCATATGCAATCAAGTGAATCCATCCGTAGTCCTTACTGCCAAAACTCCCATTGGCCGCTCTGCCGGGCCAAGGCTTGCCTATCGATTGGGTACCGGAGTCGCCCAAGACTGTATCAACCTAGAAGGGGATGCAGGCACCGGTAAAGTGACTGTTACTAGGCCAGTATACGGCGGTAATGCCATGGCAAAGTTCACTTTTTCAAATGATGCAACACAAGTTGCGGTGTTACGGATCAAGGCATTCGAACCTCTTCCGATAGATAAAGAAAGGTCAGGTTCGATCACACAAATTAATTTTGAGATGACCGAAAATCAAGTGAAGACCAAATTAGTTGAAACAGTGAAAGAAGAATCCGAGGGAGTCAAGCTGGAGGAAGCTGAAGTTATCATTGGCGGGGGTCGAGGACTAGGAGGACCAGAATCATTTGGTCAACTGGAAGAGCTAGCGAAATTGTTTGAAAGTGGTGCTGTTGGTGCATCCAGAGCTGTTTGCGATGCTGGGTGGCTAGACCACTCATATCAAATCGGACTTACAGGAAAAACAGTAACCCCTAACCTTTACATCACCTTTGGTATATCTGGCGCAAGTCAACATATGGCCGGTTGTTCTGCTTCTAAGAATATAGTGGCAATTAATAAAGATGGGGAAGCAAATATATTCAAAGAAGCCTCATTTGGAGTAGTCGGAGACTGGGAAAAAGTTCTACCATCTTTCGCAGCTACCGTTCAAGAACTG
>CAYFIW010000094.1:0-2745 GCA_964343265.1 uncultured Dehalococcoidia bacterium
AATAGGGATCCTGTCACGTTGGCCGATACTGAAGTACAACAATATTTATCTCAAGAAATTCTCGGACTCTACCCTAATCATAGTGTTGTCGGGGAAGAAGATGAGGAATATGAAGAGACTCTGTCCGATACAGTTTGGGTTATAGATCCTTTAGATGGAACTAGAAATTTTCTAAACGGGCTTCCTATGTTTGGCTCATCTATTGGCGTGTTGCACAGAGGCGAATTCTTGGTGGGAGCTGTATTCGTTCCATGGCCAGGTAAGCACCAAGGAATAGTAGTTCACGCATCAAAAAACCATGGAGCTAAAATTGATGGGATTCATTTTAAGATGCCTGAAAAAGAAACGCATAAACCATCTGGAGTAATGACTTTGCCAGGTTCTTTTAACACGCTTTTTAAATTTGAAGGTGGTTTTGCTACAGAATCGGGTGAGTTACGGATGGCTGGGAGCATAGCTTTCGAATTAGTTATGGTAGCCCTTGGTGTTACAGAATATGCTGTTATAGGAGGAGCACATTTATGGGATATAGCTGGTTGTATCCCTATTATAAATGAGGCAGGAGGTGGAATAAGGAAACACAGTAAGAAGTCATTTAGATCCAGACTGATAACTGGGACACAATATTGGGAAGACTTTGATAGCTTAGGTACACTTAGTGGGTCTGATAGCTACACTACTTCTGAGTTTAGGAAATATACACCTCAGATACTCGCCGCTCACGCTAACGTCATTGATAACGTCTCGTTAAACATAACGCCTAGAAATGTTGGAATTAAAGGTGCTGCAGGTTCGATATTTAGAAAATAGAAAAATGTTTTTGTAGCCATTTAAATTAAAGAGGTTATTGTTTTTTGTGAATATTTATTTCGATTGTGATTACACGATTTTAGCAATGGATGGTAGCTTGAGGCCTGATACAAGAGAAGTATTTGATCGTCTCATCGATGACGGACATCATATCTTCATTTGGTCTGGAGTTGGTCTGCGAACCAGCGACATGAGCCGTCTTGATTTAGAGGATATGATTTCTGGAATATTTGTTAAACCTATAAAGGATTTTGAAGAAGGACTTACTAGATTTGGTGTTGAGCCAAGACCAGATTTTGTAATTGACGATCATCGCGAAATAGTGGAATTTTTTGGCGGGATTCATATGGAACCATATTATTTTAGAGCTGCTGAAGATGGACAGATGCTGAGATTATATGAAGCTATAGTCGAATTTATTGGGACCGGAACTTCCTTACACAGGGGTTTCAAAAAAACACCAGGTGATTAAGACAGTGACATGGGAATAAAGATATTGTCTCCGCAGGTTGCAGCAAGAATAGCGGCAGGTGAAGTTGTGGAAAGACCAGCCTCCGTAGTAAAGGAACTTTTAGAAAATGCTTTAGATGCTGGTGCGGACACAATTCGGATAGAGACTTCCGCTGGGGGTATGGAATCGATTTCAGTATTCGATAATGGGCATGGTGTCCCTCCACGGGAAATACCTCTCATATTTACACGGTTTGCAACCAGTAAGGTTGAAAGCGAAAGTGACCTTGAATCCATAAGCTCACTAGGGTTCAGGGGAGAAGCCATGTACAGTATTGCTTCAGTATCTGAGGTAGAACTGGAAACATCTCTTCCGGGTAGTAGTGTCGGATCACGGATCATTATCAAAAATGGAGATATTGTTGAACAAACTGACTCGCCTCCCATAAGAGGGACAAGGGTAAAAGTCTTAAATTTGTTTGGGAATTTTCCCGCTAGGAAAAAATTTTTAAAGTCCAATGTGGCTGAAAGCGGGAGGATTCATCGATTAGTTCAAAGGTATGCGATGATAAGGCCTGATGTGTCTTTTGAGCTCAGACAAGGTCAGGCACGACCTTTTGCTACACTTGGGAAATCTAACTTCAGAGAAGTATTGTCCGCTGTATATGGAAGAAAGGTCTCGACGGAGTTCCTGTCTATTAACCCGTTCGATTCAGATTTTTCAGACGAGGGGTTAAGTGTTACAGGAATTATAAGTACGCCTGCAGAGACTCGGGCTAATAGAAGTCATATCAATGTATTTGTGAACGGAAGATGGGTAGAAGATAAAACCGTAGCGTTCGCATTTATACAGTCTTACCATGGATTTATTCAGAGGGGTAAATTTCCGATGGGCCTATTGGATATCCGAATATCTGAATCCGATGTTGATGTTAATGTCCATCCTGCTAAAACAGAAGTACGATTCAGGAATGAGAACCAAGTTTTTGCACTTGTCCAAAAAAACGTTCGTCAAACTCTAATTCAATACGCACCAGTACCAAACGTTTCATCACCCACTCCGACTACGATTAATAAATCTTCAGATCCTTCATTTTTTTGGCCAAATTCATCCAGATCATTATCTAGACAGCGTTTTGCATCTGGTCTGACATCTTTTACGCCATATCAGCAAAAACCTGAATTGAGCAATTTAGGTCGCCATGATTACGTTAACACCTCCACGTTTCATGAAACACTTCCTTTACTTAGAATATTAGGACAGGTCATGAATACTTACATAGTCGCTGAGGGACCTTCAGGAGTGTACATACTTGATCAACATGCTGCTCACGAGCGTGTGGTTTTTGAAGATGTAGTAGAAAAAATCAGGAAAGATGAGGCCCCTAAGCAGATTTTACTTGAGCCTGTTGTAATTGATCTTGAAGATACTCAAGTTGAAATTCTAAATAATAATCAGGATTTGTTTAGTAGTCTTGGTATGGA
>CAYFIW010000095.1:0-2645 GCA_964343265.1 uncultured Dehalococcoidia bacterium
AGTAAGACTAATCCTTTAAAGATAAACTAACTACACATTCGACATGATATGTCTGTGGAAACATATCTATTGGTTGAACATGGTCAATCCGATAATTTCCTTGTAAAAGAATATCTAAATCTCTCGCCAACGTTGAAGGATCGCATGAAACATAAGCTATTTTTTTTGGTGCAAACCTCATAATTGCTTCTAGAGCATCTGGATGGCATCCTACCCTCGGTGGGTCCAAAATTAATGCATCAATTTCCGTATCCAAGTCTGATATCACGTCTTCTGTCTTACCCAAAACGAACTGAACATTCTCGATGTTATCGGTAAGAAACTCTGCATCTGCAACCGCCGAACTAGATTCTTCGATTGCTATAACCTTACCCGCTCGACCCGACAACAATATAGCAAATGTCCCTACCCCTGCATATGCATCCAGCAAGGTATCTTCACTGGTCAAATCAAGAAGATCACCGACAATATCTACCATATTCTCTGCCTGGACAGTGTTCACTTGAAAAAAAGAAGGAGAAGCAACTCGGAATTTTACTCCCTTCATATTTTCCAAATACCAACGTTGCCCAGTTTCCAACGTGATATCCGGATTTAATAATGTGGGTTGAATTAATATATCATTCGTATTTACTCCAACCCTAACGGATAAATTAGTAGTCTCAGCAGACTTGTCTTGAAGTTCAGTAAGTGTTTTATTTATTTTCTCTGACATGAGCATACATTCGTCGATCCTGACAAATCGACGCGTAATTCGATTGGAAAATCCCAGTTGACCTCCGAATCTAACTGTAAATCTTGCATGGTTTCTGTAAAAAAATTGTGACGGAGATGAAATAACGTCAAGAACTTCCATCGAACGTAGAGACTGATAAGAACTGAACTCTTTAAGGATTATTCGTTTCTTCAGATACAATTGATATGGATAATCAATGTGTTGCCATTGACACCCACTGCAACTCCCAAAATAAGAACATGGTGGGAAAATTCTATGTTCAGAAGACTCTATAACCTCCACAACCATTGCCATAACCATCTCACTTCGTCTTCTCTTAAACCTATAAATTCTGACATCCACCAACTCTCCATCAATACCACCGAATACAGGTATATCCATGCCTTGGTACTCAGCGGTCATATCACCTAGAGGCCCAACTTCTGTCAATCTTAGGCGAGCATATTCTTTTTCAATGTCTTGCTCTCTCAAAGGGTCGGTCATTTTTAATTTCTACACCACACATAAAGAATGAATTAAATCTTATAACACAACCTTTGATGATTTTTGGCCACTGAACCTATATCTTGAATCAAGCCAGTTTCTGATAACATTCTTAAAGAAGGTATACAAACAAATATTAATAAGGCGTAAAACCGTGACAAGGAATACAGAAAGACGCTTTCCTCACTGGCTTAAAGTGAAAATGCCTAGTGGCCAGAACTACAATGACCTTCGCAATAAGATGAGGAAAAGCTCCCTTCACACAGTTTGTGAAGAAGCACGTTGTCCTAACATAGGGGAATGCTGGGAAAGAAAAACAGCTACCTTCATGATACTTGGAGACACATGTACCAGAGCCTGCACGTATTGTGCAGTAAATACAGGAACTCCAAATGGATTAGACTTGGAGGAACCCATCCGACTTGCACAAACGGTGGAATCCATGCTTCTTAATTACGTTGTCATCACTTCAGTCAACAGAGATGACTTACTAGATGGAGGAGCGTTCATATTTTCGCAATGCATTAAGCAAATCAAAAAAAGATTGCCAGAATGTAAGGTAGAAGTTCTAACTCCAGACTTTGAAGGCAACTTTGAAGCATTAGCTACCGTAGTGAACGCGGGCCCACAAACGTTCAACCACAACATCGAAACAGTTCGCCGAATATTCCCGAGAGTTAGGGCTAAAGGAAATTACGACCTCTCACTAAAAGTACTTAAGAATGTGAAACAAATATCTGGGTCTATGGTGACAAAGTCAGGAATCATGGTTGGGTTGGGAGAAACGATGGATGAAATCACTCAAACAATGAAAGACCTACGTGATTCTGATGTAGATCTTCTCACAGTTGGACAGTACCTCAGACCATCCGAAAAACATGCTCCAATATCAAAATGGTATACACCTGCCGAATTCAAAAACATTGAGGTAAGTGGCTTAGAATTGGGATTTAGACACGTCGCATCAGGGCCATTGGTAAGAAGTTCTTATCATGCCGACGAACAACATGAAGCCGCTTCCTTAGTACGTATTCAGTAGAGTACTTCAAAAAAGACCCCCAACCTATATGAACGGTCTTTTTTCCATAATCAACCCTAATCCGAAGAAGGGAGTTTCCTCGGTTGTTGGAGTTCCATGTCAGAACCACAACACCTAATTACACCATCTCCTGCCTTTGTACACAGCACCGTTGTGCCACAACTGTCGCATTCGTATCTTCTACCGAGCTGATTTGCCATTAAATCGAACCTTCCCGCTAAATATCTTCGGCTATTTTTGTTTCATTTCTTGACCACAGCATTCAATGGTGCCATCGGCCCCACGGGTGACCACAAATTCAGCCCCGCATATCTCACATGAATATCGTTTTCCAGTTTCGTTAGCCAACTGAAATGCTCCTTAATGATTTTAGAGGCCATTGCTTAA
>CAYFIW010000096.1:0-2543 GCA_964343265.1 uncultured Dehalococcoidia bacterium
GCATAGAAATGTATCAGGTTTTTCTGGCGGAATTGAATTCCGTGAAGGCGAACATATCGTCTTCGAGGCGACAAACGCTTTATTGACAAATGAACGGGTATTTGTAGAAAACAGGCGCCTGAAGCGTAAAACCAAAAAAAATGAATCTGAATCTTTATGGCTAGAATCTGAGATCTCAGCCACATTGCCCCCTACCTCAAAAAATGGAGGTAAAACTAGTCGTAAATCCACAGGCATTAAGCTTCTCGTTTTTGGGATTATCTTGGTGGTTTTACAGGTAGTTCCATATACACTTTTTGAAATAAATATCATCCAAAATTTAGGGACACTCGTTGAATCTGCATATTTTTTGTCTTCAATGTTAGGGGTCACAATAGGTCTTTACCTCTATGTGGGTAGTTTTATAAATTTGGACCCCCATACATCTCTACTCTTCTCCATACCCACAGAGGATCGTGATCTGGTTGCTATATTTGATGGGTGGGATAGTTCTGAGGCCGAAAAACTTGGAAGAGAATTTAGAAGAATTAGGAGGTCTATCATTACCTAAGCTACAACACTAATTGGATAATGAATACTTGGGATGTTAGTGATAGAAAGATTTAGGAAGGTTAAACCGAATGATTGAAAGTTACGGGACTCTTTATGCGGGACATGTAGATTTTGAGGAAGTTGGGTTTGATGCACCGGCCTTGAATGATCGCTGGATGACCGAAGATAGATTGAACTCTGTTTATAACAAGGCTGAATCAATTGCTAAAGTTTTGGACGATAATGGGTTTGATATTTTCTGGATGGCTGAACATCATTTTCAACGTGAAGGTTATGAATGCTTACCGAACATTATGATGTTGGCTGTTCATCTTGCACATTTAACCAAAAACATTCGTATAGGTTGTGGATTTAATGTGGCTCCTATGTGGCATCCTTTAAGGATGGCAGAAGATTTTGCGACTGCAGATATTTTGACAAAAAACAGGGTTGTCTTTGGAGTGGCGAGGGGTTATCACACTAGGGAAGTAGAAGTTTTTGGTAATCCTATGACAGACGCAGACGCAAACAGGGAATTGTTTGAAGAACAAGTTGAAGTAGTTCAAAAAGCATTCAATCAAGATTCTTTTTCGCACAAGGGTAAAAACTACACGATTCCACCAGCCGTCGATTATCGCGGCTATGAACTTGAAGAAATAACTTTAGTGCCGAGGCCCCTGAAACGGCCAGTTGATTGTTGGCAGCCTATTGTCAGCGCCAGTGAGCGAGGTCTTAAATTTATGGCTAAACACAAGATGAAGGGAATAATAGGAGGAGGAGCTAAAAAAGGGGGATCAAGTGAAAAAGTTATAGAAGCTTGGAGGCGAATACAGGAAGAAAATGGAATAGAGGCTGAACTTGGAGAAAATCTCTGTGTGAGTTTTAATTTCCATATTGCTGAAACTGAGGAAAAGGCCATAAATGAAGTAAGGTTATTCTTTGAGGAAAACATGAAGATGTTTGCTCCTCTGGGATTTATTGGAGGGCTAGATGAAGGTCAGATAGAAGCCATCAATAAAGGAGGGGAGACTGCCAGGTCTGCAAATCTACCTACTTTGGAAGATGCAGTACATGCTGGGGGGTGGCTAGTTGGTACCCCTGAAAATGTGGCTGAAAAACTTAACGAAATTCAATCCAGGTATCCGTTTCTTAAGTACGTTAATGTCGGACAAGCTATAGGAACCCCCCAAAAAGTGATCGTAGAACAATTGGAAGTTTTCGGGAAAGAAGTTATCCCTAGGGTATCACCGGACTTATAAAAATATTGGTTTAGTTAATTGATTTTACGAAAGGTATGATTTTGAAATGAATAATATGTCTGGTAAAAGCATTTTGGTAATTACTCCACATCCAGACGATGCTGAAAGTGGGGCAGGTGCGACTATATCTAAATGGTCGCAAGGCGGAGCCAATATTAATCTCGTTGTATGCACCAATGGCAATAAAGGAACCTCTGACAGGAATATTTCCTCTGATCAGATAGCTGAGACTAGACGAAGAGAGCAACTTAATGCGGCCAAGGTACTTGGCGTACATGAAGTCGTATTTCTGGACCATTCTGATCAGAAGCTAGTTTCTGATGATAAATTCAGAGAAGAATTAGTTGAACTGATACGCAGGTTTAAACCTGATATTGTGATTACAATTGATCCAGAAAGGAAATGGATCCGGCATCGAGATCATTACATGACTGGTAGAACTGCTCTAGATGCAATTTTCCCTTATTCTAGAGACCACCTTGCATACCCTTCAATGCTAGAGAATGGCTTAGAGCCTCATAAAGTCGAAGAGGTTTATTTATGGGGGACTGATGATCCGGATGTGTTTATAGATATTGATGACAATTTTGACAAGAAAATTGACGCCTTATATTGTCATGTCAGTCAGATGAGTACTACAAAACAAGAAGGATATGAGCGTCTTAGAAAAAGATTTTCAGAGTACGGTTACAAGGTTAATGCGCAATTAGCTGAGCCTTTTAAATATCTAAAATTGAGGACTTAATTAAATTA
>CAYFIW010000097.1:0-2525 GCA_964343265.1 uncultured Dehalococcoidia bacterium
CAAAGTCTAATTCCATGGCACCGGCCAATTCAATTAATTCGTCAGAATAAAAACTTAGTGATATACCAAGAGCTTTTTGCCCTTTGTTCATCTTTGCAATTATTTTGTTTGCCATATGATCCTCTCTCTAACAAATTAGTTGATGTGACAGATTTCGCCTAAATTAAATCTACAGACAAGCTCCATTAGGGCTGTTTTTGAGATATAACCATGGATAACTAAATCATCGATTTAGGCTTTTTTGTTTCCATGTCTATAGGGTCTCGATTCATTAAACGACATCTTGGTTTCCAGAGCCTTTTCAAGATCCAAGTCGAATCCCCCACATAGATCAGCAATTCTAATGATTGCGTCAGCAAGCTCAATGGTGAATCCTTCAGGTTTTCCGTCTGTTTCTAACCAGGTTTTGGTTAGTCCTTCAACACCATAGTCTCTATATACTTCTAAGGCTTCACTGATTTCACTATGGACCAATGCGAGTAGTTCCCCTACATTCTTGTCTGGGTTTTCCCACCATCCTTTCGCCCTAGCTATTCTATGAGATTCTGATACCAAGGATGCCACAGTCATGCTCATTTTTCATTCACCTGTTGTGTTTAAATAAAAGGAGCCATAGATTCAATAATGTTTCTATATCCTTCTGCCTTCGGCTCGTTGAACACAAGCCTGATTTCATCGACGCCGTCATCAAAATATTTTTTCATTTGATCGCTGCATTCCTCGGGGGTTCCTATAAGGGCAGTAGCAGAGACCATTTCATCGGTTACCAAATCTGCGGCCCTCTTCCTGTCTCGGTTCAGGTATTTTTCCCTTATGGCGTCTGCTTCTGCTCCAAATCCTATTTTGTGCATATACTCGTGGTAAAAGGTGCCCATTCCCCCTATATAAAAAGCGATATGTGGGCGTTCGCGATTGTAGGCTTCGGCCTTGTCTTCTGTAACATAAATTGATACTTGAGGAGACACTGTGATGTCATCAAGAGTCCTGCCTGCTAGATCGGCACCCTCTTTTAGTTTTGCGTAGGAGTCACTCATTCTTCCAGGAGCGTAATATATCGGTAGCCAGCCATCTGCCAATTCACCGGTCATTTTCAGGCTAGCTGGTGTCAAGGAAGCTATATATATTGGCAAATTTTCTCTGTACGCAGGGAATCTGATTTTAAAACGTTTTGTGTTAAAAAATTGGCCTTCATGATCCAGTGTTTCACCTCTGGAAGCTTTTCGTAAAAAGGTTATATATTCTCGCATTCGAGACAAAGGCTTTCTAAATTCCTCGCCATGGAAGTCTTCTATTACTAGTTTGCCACTTGAACCCAGACCCAAAAAGAATCTACCGTTAGACATAACATCCATATTTAGAGCTGTCATAGCTAGATTAGCAGGCGTTCTGGCATACACTGGAACTATGCTGGTGCCAATTCTTATTTTTTTGGTTACTGCAGATATTTGTGCAAGTGAAGTGAATGCGTCTTCTGCCCACGATTCTCCCATCGTTATATTGTCGTATCCGAGCTCTTCAGCAAGGATCGCCAATTCTTTTGTTGTTTCCCAGTTAGTGCCAGGGGGACGGAGTCCCATAAGTCCTACTTTTCCCATTTTTTCTCCACTTTTTGCTGATTATTGAGTTTTATAATCTCGATGGTAGCTGTAACTCAGCACTTATGCTTTTGAACCATTCAATAACTTCAGGATGATACGGAATTCCTTTTTCCATTCTCTCCTTCTCTTCTTCGTGTTCTGGTAATCCGGCATATGTGACCTTGTCATGGCCAGGAGCAGGTTTAGATTCTGTGAGAGTTTTCATGTACTGATCTAGATCGTCCTTGAATCCGTCTATGTCAGTAAAAGCGTCTATTTTGTATGCGACAAAATGATGTGATACTCCTCTCCTTCTATGAGGTCCAGCGGCTCCGCCAGATAGAACTCCAGTCAGTATTTCAATCATCACTGCTAAGCTGTACCCTTTATGAGAACCTACTTCCCTAGTACCTCCAAGAGGAAGTATCATGTAGTCATCTGGGATAGCAGATTCGTTCATAATAGGTGTCCCGTCAGCTTCTGATATCCATCCGGGCATCGTCTCTACCCCTAATCTTTTGGCAAGAGTAATTTTGTTTCCCGCTACTGAGCTCATTGAGGCATCAAATATGAAGGGAGGTTCATTTCTTGTTGGAGCGGCTATAGCTATTGGGTTAAGCCCTACCATGCGTTCAGCTCCATGTGTAGGCACAACAGTGACCCCTCCAGTCGTCATAGCTATTCCTATCATGTCGTGCTCAAGGGCCATTGCAGCGTGGTAACCTGCCGCGCCGAAGTGACGAGCATTAGTTACTGAGACGGAACCAATTCCATATTTCTCTGCACGCTCAATGGCCTCAGTCATGGCGGCTGGGCCTACGACTAATCCGAGTCCTTGGTCGCTGTCAATTGTGCAAACAGCCGCGGCTTCTCTTATTATTTTTGTTTTAGGAGTTGGATTTATTGTACCTTCCTGAAATCCTGCTACATATGATCGAACCATGTTGC